>JAFUQJ010000126.1 GCA_017480995.1 Alphaproteobacteria bacterium | reverse complement strand
AGAAAAATTTTAAGCAAATGGTGAAAAATGTATTTTATTCCTCATAAATTACCTATAGAAGGGCTAAATTGGCAGGCTTTGGCTCCTTTGATCGGACAGGCCAATGCGAAATTGTCAAATTATAACGGCATTTTGCACAATATGGTTAATCCCAATATCTTATTGTCTCCTTTGACAAAGCAAGAAGCGGTTCTTTCTTCCAAAATCGAAGGTACCAGAGCATCGTTGTCTGATATTTATCAAAAAGATTTAGGAGAGCGATATGATCAAGAAAAAGAAAATGATATTGAAGAAATCAATAATTATCGTGATGCTTTGATTTTTGCGACGAAAGATTTAAAAGAACGTCCGATTTGTTTGAATATGTTAAGAGATATTCATTATCGCTTGTTGGCAGGTGTTCGCGGGCACAACAGAAAAAGAGGCGAGTTTCGGACAACGGATGTTTTTATCGGTTCGGTAGGGGATACAATTCAGAACGCCAGGTATGTTCCGCCTCAATATACAGATATGATGCCGGCTTTGGATAATTTTGAAAAATATATGCATAAAGAAGATGAAGAAACACTTGTGCAATTGGCTGTTTTGCATGCCCAATTTGAGATTATTCATCCGTTTAACGACGGTAACGGACGAATGGGGCGTATTTTAATTCCGCTTTACTTGTATTCCAAAAATTATTTGCGGTCGCCTGTTTTTTATTTGAGTGAATACTTGGAAAACAACAGGGGCGAATATTATCAAAGGTTAAATAAAATATCTGCGGAAAATGATTGGCAGTCTTGGATTGAGTTTTTTTTGAAGGCCGTTATCGTTCAATCGGAAGCTAATACGAAAAAGGCAAAAAAGATATTGTTTTTGTATGACTCTGTTAAGAGTACCATTCCGTTAATTACTCATTCTTATCATTCGACGGCGATTTGTGACGCTTTGTTTGAAAGTCCGTTTATAACGACAACGAAACTGCAGAACGAAGTAAACATCAGCAATAAGGCAACCTGCAATAATATTTTGAACAAATTGGTTGATGCAGACGTGTTAAAAGTTCACAAAAGAGGAGCCGGACAGAGACCGACGACCTATGTATTTGCGGATTTGTTGAATATTGTGGAAGGGAATAACAGTTTTTAGTTGCTTTCTGTTTGAGTCTTCTTCTTTTGGGTGTGCCGCAAGTGTGTTTAGAGTGTAAAATATTTTGCAAAAAGTTTTACACTAGCAAATTTGTGTCAATTATGTTTGATACAAAATAATTAGTGTAAAACAAAATCGATATTTTTTTACGCTAATTGCGTCGTTTTAGGGACAGCTAAGGCCGGCGGGTGAGCCGTTTGGGACTGACAAAGTTTTTTGTCTTTGCGGTTGAAGGCGTCTTTATGGCATAGTCAGCGCGTTGAGGGCGCCTTGCAGGATATAGGCGGCGGCGGAGCTGTCCAGCACCTGTTTGCGTTTGGCGCGCGACAGGTCGACTTCTTTTATCAAAAAGTTTTCCATGGCTTTGGAAGACAGGCGCTCGTCCCAAAAGGCATAGGGCAGCGGGACGGCTTGGGCAACTTCGGCGGCAAATTTGCGGACTTTTGCTGCGGTTTCTCCTTCCTGGCCGTTCATTTGCAGCGGCAGGCCGTAGATAATGGCGCCGATTTCGCGTTCGGCAACAAGTTTTTGAATCGCCGCGACGTCTTGTTTGAGCGTGGTTCGAAAAATGGTTTTGCCGGCGGTGGCGGCCAGCCACAGACGGTCGGACACGGCGACGCCGAGGCGTTTTTCGCCGTAGTCGAAGCCCAGAATGGGCGTATGCGGTTTGAGCTGCGCTTTAAATTCGCTGAATTCCATGTTTTCCTCGCTGCGTTCAGTGTAGGCGATTTTGCGGCGCTGTCAAGGGGTTTGGCGCGGCGGGGCGGCCGGGCATAATCCAAAGTTATACGGATTTTTTGCGCCTTGCTAATTGATTTTTAAGAAACTGTGTCTAATATGAGAGCAATATTTTTATTTTGACGAAAGAAAAAACATGAAACGCAGATTTTTACTGAGCTTGATTTTCAGCCTTTTGACAATCGGGACGGCCAGAGCCGATTTGAGCATTGACGTTAACGGCGCCATGCGCGAACCGATGCCGGTGGCTTTTCCGGAAATGATACACGACGGATTTTTTGTCGGCCAGTACGGCAAGAAAATCCGCGACGTCGTCATTGCGGATCTGGAGCGTTCGGGCCTGTTCAAGTTTGTGGACGAGCGCAGTTATATTCAGGAATTTTCCTCAATGGATCAGGAACCGGCTTTTGTGGATTGGAAGGCGATCAACGCCACGGCGCTGATTCAGTCGGCGATTAAGGAAATTGACGCCAATAATCTGCGGGTGGAATTTCGGCTGTGGGACGTGTTTGCCGAAAATCAGATGAAAGGGCAGTCGTTTACGACAACCAAAGACAACTGGCGGCGGGTGGCGCATGTGATGGCGGATGCGATTTATGAGCGTCTGACCGGCGAAAAAGGCTATTTTGACACGCGGATTGTTTATGTTTCGGAGACCGGTCCGGCGACGCGGCGCGTCAAACGTCTGGCGATTATGGATCAGGACGGCGAGAATCACAAGTTTCTGACTTCGGGAAATTCTATGGCGCTGACGCCCCGGTTCTCGCCGAATCTGCAAAAGATTACCTATATGTCGTATGCCGGCAATACGCCGCGGGTTTATATTCTCGACATTGAGACCGGCAAGCAGGAACTGCTCGGCAATTTTCCGGGAATGACGTTTGCGCCGCGGTTTTCGCCGGACAGTTCAAAAGTTTTGCTGAGTTTTGCGTCGCGCGGCAAGACCAACATTTATGAAATGGATTTGAAAAAACGCACCAGCCGGCAGCTGACTTACGGCAGCGCGATTGACACTTCGGCCAGCTACTCGCCCGACGGCGAACAGATCGTGTTTAACTCTGACCGCGGCGGCAATCAGCAGCTTTATGTCATGAATGCCGACGGTTCCGACGTCAAGCGCATCAGTTTCGGTTCGGGCCGCTATGCGACGCCGGTATGGTCGCCGCGCGGGGATTATATCGCTTTTACCAAAATGGCCGGCGGTCAGTTTTATATCGGCGTGATGTATCCGGACGGCAGCGGCGAACGCCTGTTGGCCAGCGGTTATCTGGTCGAGGGGCCGACATGGTCGCCCAACGGACGCGTGCTGATGTATTTTCGTCAGGAACAGGGCGGCCGCCGTTCTACCGCTCCGGTCAAACTTTATTCGATTGATTTGACCGGTTATAACGAGCGTCAGATTTTGACGCCGGCCGACGGTTCGGATCCGGCCTGGTCGCCGTTGCTGCCTTAAAAGAAAACGTGTTTCAGAGCGCCGTTTGCGGACGTGTCCGGACGGCGCTTTGTTTTGTACAAAATTTTCCGAAAATAAAGTTTGACTCGCAGCTCAATCAGGTGTATTTTATAGGGCATAAAACAGTACAATTGTGTCTTAAAATTTAATATTACTATGTGCAAGTTAATTGATTTTACTGCCAAACTGGCGGAGAAGTTCCCTTGGGACAACATGGAAAAAGAAGCGGACGGAACTATTTTTAAAGGCGTTTTTTGGGAAGATGAAAACGAACTCTTTTGGATACGCCTTAACGAGGTTCTGGAACTTTATAAAGAAAAAGCGCCGCTGCGCTGTGCAGAAATCCTCGATTTTATCGGGCGGCATGCCGTCGAGCGGTCTGACGACATTACGCTTTGTCATTACCGGAATTCCTGCTTTGCCGGTCTGACGCTGCAATATCTGGAAAGCGCCGGCAAGCAGAATATGAAGTTTTCGATGCTGCAGTGCCTGATTGTTCTGGATATTTTGTTCGAAGCCGCGAACCAGAAGAATAAGCAGCTGTATGAACACGGCGTAAAGGTCGTGAGGCTGCTGAAACTCGATAACATTTCCGTTGTCGACGCGGAACTTGAGAAGAAATATTTCCGCGGATACCATTATCTGTGGAGCAACAGGCAGAGATACGAGGCCGTCGGCGCCCGTTTCGGCCTGCTTTAGCCAATCTTGTTAACCTTAAGAAAATGAAAACCGCCCGAGCGTGATGCTCCGGCGGTTTTTGCTTGTCGGTCAGGCAATTTTTTCGATGATTTCGGGCGTCGGCCGCGGTTTGTCCGGACCGATGCTGACGAGGCGGCGCAGGTTATCGGCCGCGCGGACAAACTGTTCTTCGGTCTGCGCGTGAATAACCGCCAGCGGCCGATTGTTGTCGACATAGTCGCCGATTTGGCAAAATTCGGCATAGCCGGTGGCGTAATCAAGTTTTTGTTCCGGCGTGGTGCGGCCGCCTTTCATTTCGATAATGCTCAAGCCGATGCCGCGGGTGTCCATGCTTTGGACATAGCCCGGCGTTTGCGCATAAAGCGGACGGATGATTGCTGCCTGCGGCAGATATTTCCACGACGCGGCGCAAAAGTCTGCCGGACCGCCGAGGGCGCTGACCATGCGGGCAAAAATTTCGAGCGCTTTTCCGGAATCCAGCGCGCGCTGCAGTTTATCCTTTGCTTCCGGCAGCGCGGCGGCCAGACCGGCGGAAACCAGCAGTTCGGCGCAGAGTTCAAGCGTAACGGCGTGCAGGCGCGGATTGCGGCGCGCGCCGCTTAAGTATTCAACCGCTTCGGCGACTTCGACGGCGTTGCCGGCGGCGTGTCCCAGCACCTGGTTCATGTCGGTCAGAACGGCTTTGGTTTTGGTGCCGGCGGCGTTGGCGACGCTGACGATTGAACGGGCCAGTTCGCGGCCGCGCTCCAGGCTGTCCATAAAGGCGCCGTTGCCGCATTTCAGGTCCATGACCAGACAGTCCAGTCCGGCGGCCAGTTTTTTGGAGAGAATGGAGGCGGTGATTAACTGCACCGATTCAACCGTGGCGCAGACGTCGCGGACGGCATAAATCTTTTTGTCGGCCGGAGCCAGACTGCCGGTCTGGCCGATAATCGCGCAGCCCGTTTCTTTGACGACTTTGCGGAAAAGCTCATTGCTCGGCACGGTCTGATAACCGGGAATCGAATCGAATTTGTCGAGCGTGCCGCCGGTGTGCCCCAGTCCGCGGCCGGAGATCATCGGCACATAACCGCCGCAGGCGGCAATCATCGGCGCAAGCATCAGGCTGACCTTGTCGCCGATACCGCCGGACGAGTGTTTGTCGACAACCGGGCCGTCAAGCTCCGGCCAGTCGAGCACGTCGCCGGAATCGCGCATGGCTTTGGTCAGGTTCGCGGTTTCTTCAACGGACATGCCGTTGAGAAAAACCGCCATGGTCAGGGCGGCGGTCTGGGCATCGACGATCGAGCCGTCGGCAACGCCTTTGACGAAAAAGTCAATTTCTTCTTTGGTCAGAGGCCGGCCGTTGCGTTTTTTGCGGATGATTTCCTGAGGCAGCATTATCAGTATCCTTTATCCAAGTGTTCGAGCAAATTGTTTAAAAGCGAGCTGGCGCCGATACGGAAATGTTTGGCGCTGATCCAGTCCGGCCCCATGACGGCGACTGCCAGCGACAGATACTTTTTGGCGTCTTCCAACGTTTTGATGCCGCCGCTGGCTTTGAAACCGATGTCTTTGCCGCTGGTTTTGATGACTTCCAAAATGGCGTTGGCGGCTTCCGGCGTGGCCGAGACGGGGGTTTTGCCGGTTGAGGTTTTGATAAAGTCGGCGCCGGCGTCGACAGCCATTTGCGCGGCTTTTCTGATGTTTACGGTGGATTTGAGTTCGCCGCTTTCGATAATGATTTTGAGCGTTTTGTCTTTTGTGAGTTCTCGCGCTTTGTTCAAAAATTCGGCGCAGATTTTTTCGCCGCCGTTCAAAAAGTCACGATAAGGCAGAACCGCGTCAATTTCGTCGGCGCCGAGCTTGAGCGCCTGCCGGGTTTCTTTTTCGAGCCGTTTTAAATCGGCGCTGCCGTCGGGAAAATTGACGACGGTGGCGATTTTGACGTTGTCGGTAAGTTCGCGCAGGGCGGTCGGAATAAATTCGGGACAGACGCAGACGGCGGCGGTCGGGCCGTAAGGCGTTACGGCGCGCGCGCAGAGGTCTTTTATCGTTTCCTGAGTGTCACCGCGGTTAAGCGAAGTCAGGTCCAGCGAGCGGATTAATATCCGGGCGGCCGCTACATCGTTCATCAGAGTTCTCCTATAAAGCGTTTGACCAAAAGTGTCAGGCCGGCCGAGGCTTTGGCCGCGTTTTCGAGCGTTTCGGCATGGCTCGGGCTGCCGCCTTCAATGCCGGTGCAATAGTTGGTCAGAGCCGAAATGCCGAGAACTTTGATGCCGCACCAGGCGGCGGTCATGGTTTCGGGGACGGTTGACATGCCGTTGGCGTCGGCTCCCAAAACGCGGCAGGCGCGGACTTCGGCCGGCGTTTCGAAAGCGGGGCCGGAAAGCATGCAGTAAACGCCGGCGTGCAGGGTGATGCCGGCGTCTTCGGCGATTTTTTGCGCAAGGCTGCGATAGGCCGGCGTATAGACATTGTTCATGTTCGGAAAACGCGGGCCGAAGCTGTCGTCATTGGGGCCGATGAGCGGATTAAAACCGCTGAGGTTGAGATGGTCTTCTATCAGCATCAGCGAGCCGGGCGCCATTTCTTTGCGCAGAGAACCCGCGGCGTTGGTTACAATCAGGGTTTCGATGCCGAGCAGTTTGAAAGCCTTGACAATGTCGGCAACGGCGGCGGGCGGATAACCCTCGTAAAGGTGAATGCGTCCCTGCATGCAGAGGACTTCTTTGCCCGAAAGGGTGCCGGCAATCAGACGGCCGCGGTGTCCGGCGACGGTGCTGACCGGAAAGCCTTTGATCGAGACATAGTCGATGCTGAGCGGGTTTTCGATTTCATCGGCCAGACCGCCGAGCCCGCTGCCCAGAATGACGGCGATGCGCGGAGAGCGGCTGCCCAGACGGGCTTTGATTTGGCCGGCTATGGAATGAGCGTTTTCTGACATGGTTAAAACTCCGAAAAAGAAGAGGGAAGAAGCTCGCCGACGGTGCAGCTTTTGTCGATGCCGTCGGTTTGTGCCAGATAAATCACGGTTTCGGGCACGGCAAATTCGGCAATCCGCTGCCGGCAGGCGCCGCAGGGGGTTATCAGCGTCTGCGAGGGAGCATAAATCAGGATATTGGCGATTTTTTTGCTGCCGCCCGCAATCATTGCGGCAATGGCGCCGGCTTCGGCGCAGGTGCCGACCGGATACGAGACGTTTTCGACATTGCAGCCGGAATAAAATTTGCCGTCGGTGCTTTCGATTGCGGCCCCGACCGCAAAATGCGAATAGGGACAATAGGCCCGGGCAGCCGCCTCCCGAGCCAGAGATAAAAGTTTTTGCAGGTTATTCATGACTTGCCTTTGGGTGTTAAAAGTTTTATTAATTATTATGACTTTATAATAATTGTAGTTTAAGATAAAAGCAAAACATATTTGCGGCACATGCAAAACTGTCGAGGAGAAAAAGCGTGAAAAAAGTCATTCTGCTGGTGTTGGGTTTGATTATTGCCGGAGCTGCCGGTGCGGCCTTTTATATCTCTTCGATAGACTGGAACGAACACAAGGACAAGCTGGCGGAACAGTTCTATGAGATGACCGGCAAAAAAATCGTTTTCGGCGGACCGGTGTTGCTTAAGTTTATGCCTTACCCGTCGTTGACGGCGCAGAATGTCAAGATTTTGAATCCGCAGGACGCGCAGGCCAAGCCGTTGGTCGAGGTTAAGAAACTGGTGGCCGAATTGTCGGCCAAACCGCTGCTTTCGGGCATCTTTGAAGTGCGGCGGATGGTGTTGGACACGCCGCAGATTAACATTGAGCTGCTGGACGACGGCAACCTCAACTGGCAGTCTGCCGCTCAGGAGGCGCCCAAGGCGGAAATTTCGCTTAACAGCGTCAGCCTGGAGAACGCCTCGGTATTGTATGAGGATCCGGTGCGCGACATAACTTTGCGGCTTGATGACTTGAGCGGTGAAATTATGGCGCAGAGCCTGTACGGGCCGTACCGGATTGAGGGAAATTACATCAAAGACGGCATTCCTCAGGGGTTTGCGGTTTCGGTCGGCAAACTTTCGGACAGTTTTGCCACGTCGCTCAATCTGGTGTTCACGCATCCGGTGTCCAAAAGCTATGTGCGGTTTGACGGCAGTTTTATGCTCAAGAACAAGGTGCTGAACGGCAACGTGATTTTTGAATCGGCGCAGCTGAAAGATTTTTGGAAAGCCAACTGGCCGGACATGAAATTTGACGAAATGTATGATTTTCCGCTGGCGCTGACGTTTGACGCCGCGTTTAACGACCGGCAGCTTAACCTTTCGAACATTGTCGTGCGCTACGGCGAAACACAGGGCGCCGGCAATATGCAGATCCCGCTTAACGACGGCGTTTTCGGCGCCGGCGAAGACGGCGTCAAGCCGCGGGTTGATCTGGCGTTTAATTTTACCGATTTTAATTTGGATCCGTTTGTTTACACTTTTCGCAACCTGCTGAGCTATTACCGGGCGGAAGGCGTTTATAATCCGTCGCTGCCGTTTGACCTGCTGGCGGACGTCAAATCGGTGCGGACGCAGTATAACGGTCAGGCGATTAAGAATTTTGAGACGAGTTTTGACGTTATCGAAAATATCATCACCGTCAACAATATTTCGGCGGTGCTGCCGGGCGATACCGACGTGAAGCTCAAAGGCAGCGTTTCTGCCTTTGAAGACAAGCCTTTTTATAATCTGGACGCGACTTTTAAGTCGACCGACTTTTTGAAGACGCTGAACTGGGCCGGGATTCATCCGACGGTCAGCGTCGCTTCGACCTACAAGAAGGCTGTCGGTTCGGCCAAGTTGTCGGGCACGCTGGAAAAAATTCAGATATCGCCTTTCAACGTTACGATTGACAAAAGTTCGTTTTCGGGAGAGGCGGGCATCAAACTCGGCGGCGGCCGGCCGGACATGATGCTGGTTTTGAACACCGACATGATTAATTTTGACAATTATATCAGCGCGCTGCCGGTGGAAGAAAAGAGCAAAACCTGGACCGAAAGAATGCAGTCCCGTTTTTCGAAACTCGGGCTGCTGAACGATTTTGAGATGCAGATAAAGGCCAAGCTCGACATGGCCATTTACGAAAACATGCCGTTTGAAAAAATTGATTTTGACGCCGTCCTGCTCAACGGCAAAATGGACATCAGCAAACTGACAATCAATTCCGTGGCCAATGCTTCGGTTGATGTTCGCGGGCAGATTTTCGGGTTTGGCGACGTTCCGAATTTTAACGAGCTTAATTACAGTATCAATACCGACAATGTTTCCGCTTTTGTGAGCAAGCTGGAATTAAAAGCGCCGGATTTGGATTATAAAAAACTCTCCCGGATGGATGCCAAAGGCGCGATAACCGGCGATTTGAACCATTTTGCCTTAAATTCCCGGCTGCAGCTGGAGGCGCTGGAAAGCGATTTTCAGGGACAGGTTACGCGGGACGGCGAAATGTTCAACCTTAACGGCAATCTGGCGCTCAAACATCCTGATTTTAACAAGATGCTTGAAGACTGGAATTCTCCTTATTTGCCGCAGGGGCAGGCAATCGGGCTGTTTGGCATGCGCGGAATTGTCAGCGGCAACCGGGACCAGTTTCGGTTGGACATTGAAGAAAGCAATATCGGATATAATACCTTCAGCGGTTCTCTGACCTACGAGCAGGTTGAAGGTCGGCCGAATCTGATGACGGATTTGAACATCAACAAGTTTGAGATTGAACGCTTTTTGAACAAAAGCGGGACGACCGCCCGTCCGGTCATTAAGCCCGAGAAAATTGACATCGTTGAGTTTTTGGCCGATCCGAACTGGAGCAGCGATAAAATTAATTATGACTTTTATACCAAATTTGATCTGACCGGCAATTTTACGGTGCAGGATCTGTCTTATTACGGCAGGAATCTTCGCAATGCCGCGTTCAGCCTGTCGCTGCACAAAGGAATGCTGGATATTCAGGATTTGCGCGGAACGGCGGGCAGCGGAAAAGGCAATGTCACCGCCAGAGGCAGCCTTAAGATGATTGACCAGCCGCATTTCAGCATGCAGGCGTCGGTCGATAATCTGGACGTTTCGCCGTTTGGCTGGAGCGGCAAGGTCTACGGTCTGAACAAAGGAACGCTTAAGGCCGAGATTTCTGCCGACGGCAGCGCCGAAAGCGAGCAGGAATTTGTCAAAACCGTAAACGGAAGCGGCACTTTCGGCTTTTCGGATCTCAATGTCAAAGGCTGGAATTTGGCGGCCAACTGGGAAGACATCAAAAAACGCGAGACGGCTGACGGGCTGGCCATGGCGATCAAAAACAACCTGGCAAACGGGACTTCCGCTTTCAACACCTTTAACGGCAGATTTACGCTTGAAAAAGGAGCTTATACGCTGTCCAACGCGGTTATGAAAGGAAACGGCGCGGAGGTTAAGGTCTACGGCGGCGGCACGCTTGAGCCGTGGGAGATGAATCTGACTTTTGACGTTAAATACGACGAATCCAAATATCTGCCGGGGTACAGCTTCAGTCTCAAAGGGCCGGCTAACGCGCCGCTGCTGGACGTGAACGTCAGCTCTTTGTTCAATCTTTATAAAAGCCGGCAGGACAAGATCGAAAACGACGCGCGGATGGTTCGCGAGGCCGAGGAAAACCGCATCCGTCTGTTGATTGAAGAACAAAAGAACATTGCCAGCGGCGTGGTGGCCGAAATCCGCAAGGAAATTGACGACAATATCGCGCGCAAGTCCAAGAACGTTTATGACCAAAACACGCTTTACAAGTATGATTCCCTGCGGCAGAAAGCCGGAAAAGCGGCGGCAGATTTGGTCGAACAGGTTAATTTTGACAATCCGGCGGTTTTGAGCATGGAGACGGTTGAGCAGCTCAAAAAAGTCAACCAGACCGGTCTGACCGGGCTTGAACAACTGAAGCAGGAGGTTAAGGCCGCGTATCTGGACGACATCAAGAAGAACATTGCTGAGGTTTATACCCAGATTGTCGGCGAAATCAACAAATCCAAGCAAATGCTGTTTCAGTATAATACGGCGCGCGACGGTTTCAATTCGCGGCTGGCCGAGATTGTCAGCGATTATCGGCTTGACGAAGATGTCAACATTTCGGGCTGGGACGTCTTTATCAAAGACAAGGCGGCCGGTTTTGAAGCCGATAATCTCAAAATGCTTGATGAGAAAAACGCCGTGCTCAAGTCTGACGACGAGGAGGAAGTTACGGCTTACAACCGTGACGGGGAAGAGCTGCTGACCGGTTTGCAGGCCGACATCGCCAGTATGGAAGAAACGCTGGCCGAGATGCGCAAATATGCCGAAGAAAAGGTCAGGGCCGAAGAAGACGCCTATAATAACCGGCTGCGCGAAGCCGAGGTCAAGCGCAAGGTGGAAGAAAACAAAGGTTCCATCAGCATCAAGAAGAGTGGCCGCGTGGTTGAGGTCGTGCGCGATATTGAAGATATCGAAAAAGCCGAGGACTTGGTTGAGGACCGGGAAGTGAGAGTGCTTGACTTTTCGCGTCCGAAGCAGAAGGCCGGCGCGCCGGCGCGCGCAAGTTCCGGCAACGTGGTCAAAAAAGGCAGGGGAAAAGTCAATTAAGGTTGTCGAATCGTTTTTTTGTGTTATAGTCCGAATATAAAATAATTTAATTATTCGGAGTTAAAAAATGAGCAGAAAACCAGAGGTTTGTATTCTTCCCGTTGCCGGTCTGTCTACCCGCAATCTTCCCGCCACCAAGGCTCTCCACAAAGGCTTTTTGACGCTTCACAGCAAGCCGATTATCCAGTATGCGGTCGATGCCTGCGCCGAAATCGGAATTAAAGAGATTGTCTTCATTTACAGCGATCAATCCTGCAAGCATTTGTTCGAGACTCATTTTTCGCCGTATCCGTGGCTTGAAAATCATTTGCGCGAGAAAAACAAGCTCGATTTGCTGAAAGTGGTTCAGGAGATTATTCCCGCCGGAATGAAGTTTTCGTTTGCCGAGCAGTCCGAACCCAAGGGCAACGGTCATGCCGTGCTGATGGCCAGAGAAATTGTCGGCGACCGCGATTTTGTGGTTATGTGGCCGGATGACGTCTATGTCAATATCCGCAAAGGCAAGGGAATTCTGGCGCAGCTGCTGGACGTGTATGAGCAGGAAGGCGGCATGGTTGAGAATATTATGGAATTTCCGCGCGAGCAGATGGTGCGTTACGGCGCGCTTATCGGCGCAGTCCGCGACGGTCGCATTGTTCATGCCAAAGGCAAAATCGAAAAGCCCGCGCTGGAAGATGTTCCGTCAAACTATGCCAGCATGGGCCCCTATATCCTGCCCAATGAAATTATGGACATTCTGCCCGAGGTTCGCAAAGGCACCAACGGCGAAATCAATCTGGCCGATGCCATGGGGCTGGCTGCCGAACGCGGCATGAAGCTGACCGGTGTTCTCTGTGATGCGCTGCGTTTTGACTGCGGCACCAACAAAGATCTTGAAAAGTCCAATCTTAAGCTGACGCTCATGGAAGATCCCGACATGAGAGCGTATTGTAAGGAGTTGTTGGATACGATGTTGGTTTAAGGAAAGTTCGTCTAGGTGAGGAAAGTTCGTATAACGGTTCATCTAGAGGCATTTTTGCGAGGCTCGAAAAATTCATGTACCTCATTGTACACTAAAATTTTTCTCGCTCTTAAAATACCTCTATCTGAACCATTCTCCGAACTTTCTCGGCTTTGTGCCGGTCGGTGTTCGTCGCCAGTCGGAGTTCGGTCTTTTCGGCTATTCTTCTTTTTTGTTTGATTTGTTGTCTGCCAATATGATTTTTATCTTTTTGTTATAATAAAACAGAAGCCGGCGGTATTTTTTGATTGAAACCGGGGCGCCGGCTTCAATCAGGCGGATGTTTTCGACCGACAGGTCGCAGACCATGGCCACCTGTTCCGGCAGCATGTTTCTTTTCTGACGTTCCTCGGCCAGCAGAGGCGCCAGAGTTTCTCTTAAAATATGATGTGAATGTATTCCCATTTGCAACTCCTTATTCTTTTGTTAAAAAGAAACCTCCCTGACGCAAAATCAAGGAGGGGAGTTAACGACTGTTGAAACGACAGTCTGCCTTATTCGACATACGGATATGCTTATATCGGCAGCTCCCCAAAAGAGGAGTTGTTTTGTTTCAAAGGAGCCGTTACACTCCGCTTTCGGAACTCCCGAAAGCAGAGCCAGTATAAAAGAGAAAGTTTAATTATTCAAGCGATAACAAGGGTTGCTTATAATAAAAAAAACCGCTCTTCTGAGCGGTTTTTTTATTATTCTTTGTGGCGGAAGGTAATTCTGCCTTTGGTCAGGTCATAAGGCGTCATTTCAATATCTACCTTGTCGCCGACCATAACCCGGATGCGGAACTTGCGCATTTTGCCGGCGGTATGTGCCAGTATCTCGACGCCGTTTTCCAGCTTGACGCGGAACATGGCGTTGGGCAGCTTTTCGACAACTTCGCCGGTGAGTTCCAGTAACTCTTCTTTACTCATAAAAAAATCCTTTGTTTTGTTGTTTTGTGCATATTAATAAACCGATAATCTCTATTTTGCAAGATTTTTTATTTTCGGAAAGGACAAGGTAAAGACGCTGCCCTGGCCGACCGTGCTTTTGACGCTGATGGTACCGCCGGCCTTTTCGACGATTGATCTGGAAATCGACAGTCCGAGGCCGTTGCCTTTGTTTGAGCTGTCCGAGCCGTTGGAAAAGAACGGATCAAAAATGCGGTTGAGGTTTTGTTCGGGAATGCCGATACCGTTGTCGGCAAAGTCGATGACAACGTTTTGCGCCGTTTCTTTGAGCGTGATGTCTATTTGTCCGGTGTTTTCAATTGCCTTGAGCGCGTTGAGAATCAGGTTGATGCCGACCATTTTGAAATCGGCTTCGCTGCCGCGGATGAGGCTTGTCGTCTCGGGGGCGCGGAAGCTGATGATGATGCCTTTGCTCTTGGCCTCAAAGTCGAGCAGGCTGATGATGTCGCGGATGCTCGAGGCGCAGTCGATGTCGCCGGCGGCGGATGAGGAATTCCGCGTCAGTTTGAGCAGACGCTCAGGGATGTCAATACAGTTGACAAGCTCGGAATGCACCAGATTGAGCAGTTTTTTGTCTTCGGCGGTGTCGGGTTTGTTTTGGTAATATTTGTCATTGAGGCGTTCGATAATCATGCGCAGGGCGCCGAGCTGGTTTTTCATCTCGTGGGCGATTGAGGTGGACAGAAAGCCCAGCGACGAAAGTTTTTGCTGGTGCGAGAAGTTGATGTCGTCGCTGAGGTCGCGGATTGATTCGACAATATAGCCCTTTTTGCCGTAGTGCGTCAGCGGCGCGGCGTTGATTGACAAGTGCCGGTCCGGATGTTTGTAAAACTGCTGAATAACGCGGACGTTTTGTGCCTTTTGCTGTAAAATGGCGCGCAGCGGGCAGTGATAAGTCTGCTCGTTGCAGGGATGGTCGATATTCTGCGCCGCTTTATAGCATTTGAGCGGTTTATTCTGCGGGCCGCCGATTTGGTTGTAGTAGGCCTTGTTGGCGATAATGATGTTGTAATCTTTGTCAATAACGCGGATACCGTCGGGGATGCTGTCAATCAGCGCCTGCAAAAAAGATTCTTTGTCTTTGACTTCGCGGATGCCGTTTTCGAGATTGTCGAGCATGAGGTTAAACGTATCGCTCAGATTGTTTAGTTCGTCTTTGAAGAAGGCCTGTTTGGGATTTTGGATGCGAATTTTGAGGTTGCCGGCCGCGACTTTTTCGGAAACGGCCGAAATCCTGTTAATCGGCGTCAGAACCCAGCGGCTGATCAGATAACCGACCAGAATAATGGTGATGAACAGCAAAATCGAGCTGATACCGAAAATCTGCAGACTGGTTTGAATGGCCTGATAGCGCTCGTCAAAACTCTGATTGGCTTTGGCCATTTGCTCTTTTCGGTTTGACAGTTCTTTTATCTGGCTTTGTTCGGAGGCAAAAATCTTGTCTTTTATGGCTTCGTCGATTTTGAGTCCGGGATTGTCTCCGACAATGGTTCGCAGGTTCTTAATCATATTGATGTTTTGGTACAGAAGGTCAATATATTGCTGGTTGCGCTGGATGCTGTACAGCTGCTCTTCCTGAATTTTGTTGCCGTAGACAATGTAGAACGTGGCGACAAAAATCACCGACGTGAACAAAAACAATGAGAGGATGCTGTAAATGATTTTTTTGTTAATGCTGACAAACATGGGCAATTCCGGGAATTGTTAGTTAATATTTAACATTATACATGTTAAAATGTTTCTAAATGTTAAAGAGAGAAAAAAATGTCAGACAAGAATATGTTGACCGAAATTGAAGGGCTGCTCGGCGAAGACGAGTGGAATGACAATAATTCCGCCTTTATCAAACAGGGCGAATATGACGGCAAGCCGATGTGGCTTATCTGCAATGCCGAAGGCGAAAAGATTGCCGCTACCGATAACCGCGATTTTGCCTTTATTGTTGCAAGACAAAATGATATGGAGCCGCACAGCGTTCATTAGACGGCGGCTTTGCAAAAGGCTTGTCATGCTTGGCTGCGGTTCGCTCGTGTACCTCTTTTGTACACGTCGCTTGCCTTAGCCGGCGCAGCCCGAACCTTTATCAAAGCCGTTGGGATGAAACCGGCATTTTCCGGTTATGCATGTTTTGCAAAAGTCTTGTCATGCTTGGCTGCGGCTTGCTCGTGTACCCCTTTTGTACACGTCGCTCGCCTTAGCCGGCGCAGCCCGAACCTTTATCAAAGCCGTTGGGATGAAACCGGCATTTTCCGATTATGCATGTTTTGCAAAAGTCTTGT
>JAFUQJ010000125.1 GCA_017480995.1 Alphaproteobacteria bacterium | reverse complement strand
CTGGCCGACCAGCGTTCCGCGTTTGAGCTTGTCGGTCTCTTTGAAAGCCTCTTCAAACTTGGCGCCGAACTCTTTTTCGATCCGTGCGTACAAAGCGTCGTACTCGGCCGGGAACTTCGGAGCTTCCCACGCCTCTTTGCCAGCTTCTTCCCTGAGTTCGTTAATCAGCTTGATAACGCCCTGAAAGTTTTCAAAACCGAACATAACCGCGCCGAGCATGGTTTCTTCGGACAATTCCTGCGCCTCGGACTCAACCATCAAAACGCCTTCCGAGGTACCGGCAACAACCAGTTCCAAATCGGTGTCTTTGAGCTGTTCCATCGTCGGGTTCAGGATATACTCGCCGTTTTTGTATCCGACTTTGGCACCGGCAATCGGTCCCATAAACGGAATGCCCGAAACAGCCAGAGCGGCGGAAGCGGCAATCATGGCCGGAATGTCGGAATCGCTTTCCTGATCATGTCCCAAAACGGTGCAGATAATCTGAACTTCGTTCTTAAAAGCGTCGGGAAACAGCGGACGGATCGGCCGGTCAATCAGACGGGAGACCAAAACCTCGCGCTCCGAGGGTTTGCCCTCGCGTTTCATAAAGCCGCCGGGCAGTTTGCCGGTTGCGTAATATTTTTCCTGATAATTAACTGTCAAAGGAAAGAAATCCTGATCGGCCTTTGCTTCTTTTGCAGCGCACACCGTTGCGATAACCTTCGTTTCACCATAGGTTACAAGGACGGCACCGGTGGCCTGTCTTGCGATTTTTCCCGTTTCCAATACTAATTTGCGGCCGCCCCATTCCATTTCTTTGCGGCATTCTTTAAAGTCGATCATATATTCTATTCCTTTCATATAACCTCACCTGCCCCATGCAGGATTTTTATAAAAAGAACCGCGGAAGTTCACTCCCCGCAGTTCCGAAATAACAATTATGCCTGAATATGGCACGTAGAAAATAAATTTAGGCAGGCAGCTAGAGTGAAAAAAAGGGCAACAAAAATTTTAGCGTAGTAAAACCTACGTGAATTTTTGTTGACCCGAATTTTTTGCTCCAGATGCCGCATAAATTTATTTTCTGAGATCCAGCTTCTTAATCAGATCCTGATATCTGCTCTCGGATTTGCCTTTCAGATAGTCCAAAAGGTGACGGCGACGGCTGACTTTCTTCATCAGGCCGAGGCGAGAGTGCGTATCTTTGGCATGCGTTTTGAAGTGTTCGATCAGGTTGTTGATCTCGGCAGTCCAAATTGCAATCTGTACTTCCGGAGAACCGGTATCGTTGGGGTTCAGGCCGTAAGCCTTAACCAATTCCTGTTTCTTTTCGTTCGAAATCGACATCTTTATATTTTCCTTTTTTTAATCAAAATTAAAAACACGAACCGGAGAGATTTTTCTCTCATCGATTCTCACTATGGCTGCTAACTCATTCTCAAAGATGGCCGCGGCCGTCTGACCGCACAGATTTTTGACATCAAAAGCCTTGGGCGACAAACCTTGCCCGAGTTTGAGTTTTTTGGCCTCTTCCTCCCCTACGGCGATGACCGCGATGTCGCGCAGACACGTCATGACGGGAAGTAAACTCTTCATGAGGGTTTCACCATACTCCATATTTTTTATATTTTCCAGCAAAATCTTCTGACTCAGGTCAAAATTGCCGCATTTCGTGCGCCGAAGCTCTTTCAGATGACCGCAGCTGCCGAGTTTTCGGGCAATATCGGCGCCGAGCGTGCGCACATACGTCCCTTTTGAGCATCTGACGCGAAACCGCGCCTGTCGATTCGGCAGCATCGCAAGCAGTTCGAGTTCATAAATCGTAATCTGCCGCTCGGGAATTTGCACATCTTTGCCCTGCCGCGCCAGATCATAGGCGCGTTTTCCGTCAATCTTAATGGCCGAATACGCCGGCGGCACCTGCGTTATCTCGCCGACAAAAGACGGCAAAACGGCCTTTATCTCTTCTTCCGCAGGAACAACATCCGACGTGGCAACCACCTTCCCCTCGGTGTCGAGCGTATCGGTTTCTTCGCCGAAACACAGCACAAATTCATATTCCTTGTCGCCGTCGGTCACGTATGAAATCAGCTTGGTCGCCTCGCCGAAAGCAATCGGCAGCACGCCTGTGGCAAACGGATCAAGCGTGCCGCAATGACCGTTCTTCTGAGCATGAAACAACCGTCTGGTCAGATTGACCACCTGCGTGGAACCCATGTCGCGCGGCTTGTCGACAATCAGCCAGCCGTTGACTTTTTCGCCTTTTCTGGTTCTGGACATAAGTTTATTTCAGGTCCTGAGCAACTTTCGGATCGCGCAGCAGGCGCTCGATGTCGTCAACCGCCTCAAAAGTCTTGTCAACGCGAAAATTGATTTCGGGCACATAGCGCAAAGACGTTTTGGCTGCCACCTGTTTGCGGAAAAAGTTGGCCGCCAGCTGCAAACCGCCCAAAACCTCCTGCAGATAATTGCCGTTGGTTGTCATAAACCAGACGGTGCAGTATTTCAAATCCGGCGACACCGTCACCTTGGTAACCGTCACCAGAGTATTGATGCCTTCCAGATTGCGAACTTCGCCGCGGTCGATAAAATTGACGATGATTTTGCGAATTTCCTGCGCAACCCGCAGCTGACGCTGCGAGGGCTCTTTGTTTTCGGCCATATATTTTCTCCTTTAATAGCTTTTATTCTTTATATCGGCTCTTTGCAATTTTATCAACAAAAAAGCACATTCGCCCAAATCCAAATCTCTTTCCCCGCACCGCTTTCCTCCTGTACTCCCGTTTTCCGGCACACCCGTCTTCTCGCCGTCATCACCCTCGCGCCCTCTTTCTTCATTACCACCCTTGCTGTCATCCCCATGCCCTCCCTTTCTTTTCCGTCATCCTTGTGCCCGAGTACCCTCTCTCTTATCGTCATCCTCGAGCCCCAATCCCCTCACGGTCACTCTCGGACTTGGAGTCGATAGTTGGCGAGAACGAGCTGAAAGCGAAGTTCGAGGCTTACGGGACGGACTCGCCCTCCGATGCAGCGCAGATGCATCGGGAAAGAGCGCGAAGCCAAGGGGCCCAACGCAGTTGGGAATTTACATCCGAGAGTCCAAATCAAACAATACAGCTATACATCTCTCCTGGAAAGCGTCGTCAAGCTCGCCGCTTTTTATGACAAGCGCGTTTACATTGATTTTATGCCCAAAGACAGCGAATAATAAAGAACCCCGCTCATTTGAGCGGGGTTCTTTATCCTAAGCACAAACTTAAGAAAAGCTGGATAGCGTGTGTGAATAATAAGATTTTAGGGCGGCGAAAGCGGAGTTTACAATGAGGTAAATGAGCATTTCGCCGTCCCGCTAAATCTGTATTAGTCACCAGCTAGACGGCTTTTCCGCTTATATCATGGCCATGCCACCGTTGATATTGATCGTCTGTCCGGTAATATACTGGGCTTCGTCAGACGCGAGGAACGCAACAACGTTGGCAATGTCCTGAGCCTCGCCGAGCTTGGCTGCCGGGATTTTTTCCATGAGTTTGGCCTTGACGTCGTCGGGCAGAACATCGGTCATCGGCGTGCGGATAAAACCGGGCGCAATCGAGTTGACGGTAATGCCGCGGGAGCCGACTTCCTGAGCCAGACATTTGTTCATGGCAATCATGCCGGCTTTGGAAGCGGAGTAGTTGGCCTGTCCGGCATTGCCGGTAACGCCGACAACCGAGGCGATGCCGATGATGCGGCCGAAACGGCGTTTCATCATGCCGCGAACGGCGGCTTTGGCCAGTTTGAAACCGGCAGAAAGGTTAACGTCAAGCACCAGCTGCCAGTCTTCGTCGCTCATGCGGATGAAGAGATTGTCGCGGGTCAGACCGGCGTTATTGACCAGAATGTCAATGCGGCCGAGTTTGGCTTCAACCTGCTCAACCAGATTTTTAACGTCGTCGGCATTGGTCAGATTGGCCGTAAAGACCTCAACATTGTCGCCAAGCTCGGCTTTGAGTTTGAGCATCGGTTCTTCGCGCATGTCGGTCAGAGCCAGAATTGCGCCCTGAGCATGCAGGGTGCGGGCGATTTTGTCGCCGATTCCGCCGGCGGCGCCGGTAATCAGGGCAACTTTTCCATCTAATCTAAACATATCTTTTTCCTTGATTCTAAAAGGTTAGGCTTTCAAGCTCTTGGCGAGCTCCTCGATTTCGGCGGCCGAACCGACCGAAACCGCGTTAATTTCACTATGACTTCTTTTGATAATGCCCGAGAGAACCTTTCCGGCGCCGAGCTCGACCGCTTCGGTCACGCCCTGCTCCGCCATATAGTCAACCGTTTCTCTCCAGCGCACCGAACCGGTCACCTGTTTGACCAGATTGTCAACCAGAACCTTCTCGTCGCTGACAGCTTGCGCCGCCACGTTGGAAATCAGCGGAATTTGCGGTTTGTGCGCCGCAACTTTGGCCAAAGCCTCCGCCATAACCTCGGCGGCAGGTTTCATCAACGGGCTGTGAAACGGCGCGCTGACCGGCAGTTTGATACAGCGTTTGGCGCCGAACTCGCCGGCAATTTCAACCGCTTTCTCAATCGCCTCGGTATGACCGGACAGCACGACCTGCCCGTTGGCATTATCATTGGCCGCCACGCAGACGTACTTATCCTGAGCGCAGGCCTCGGCCAACGCAACGACATCCTGATAAGAAACGCCGATAACGGCGGCCATTCCTCCGAGCCCGACGGGAACGGCCTTTTGCATGGCGTCGCCGCGGATACGGAGCAGTTTGGCAGTGTCAGTCAAAGAGAATACGCCGGCCGCACAAGCCGCCGAATATTCGCCCAGAGAGTGACCTGCGACAAAACTTGCATAATCTGACAATTTGACATCAAATTCTTTTTCGAGAACTCTTACGACCGCCATGGAATGAGCCATTAAAGCGGGTTGAGCGTTAGACGTAAGAGTAAGATCCAGTTCCGGCCCTTCGGCCATGATCTTAAACAAATCCTGATGAAGCGCCTCGTTTACTTCTTCAAAGACCTGCTTTGCCGACGCAAAGTTGTCGGCAAGCTCTTTTCCCATGCCGACGAACTGAGAGCCCTGGCCGGGGAAAACGAATGCTTTAGTCATCAATAAAATATCCTTGTTTTATTAAAACAACCACTGAATTTTTAACGACATACGTCCAAAAGTCAAGTTTTAAAACTCTGTTATCGGCCGCAAATTCTCCGCGATATTAAGAGAAAATTGAGAATTTCGCTCTATACTCGCTCATAGTTAAAAGTCTGTTCTAAAGAGGCAAGGATTATGGCAAAGCGCAAAAAAGAAAAATCATTTCCGGCAAAACTCGGAAGGCACCTGTTCGGGCTCGCCCTCATCTTCTGGGTGTTGAGTCTGATTGCCGGCTGCATTTTTTTCAATCCCTCCGACGCCGGTTACAATCTGGCCTCGTCCCTGCCGGCCAAAAACCTGCTCGGCCTCTACGGCGCCCAAAACGCCGACCTGATTCTGACATGGTTCGGCATTGCCCTGCCGATATTCCTGATTGCGCCTTTAATCTGGGGCTTTGGCTTTGTGCGCCTGCACGAAATGGTCCGTCCGTGGTGGCGGCTGTTTGCCTTCGGGCTCGGCACCGTCTGCCTCGCCACGACTTTGAGCCTGCTCAGCTCCTGCTGTTCGGCCTTCCGCCTCGGCGGCAACATCGGCCTGTTCTTCTCGCGCAATTTTCTGACGCTGGTGCGCCGCATCTATATTTTTGATTACGCCCAATATATTTTAGCCGCGATTTTTCTGTTGGTTGCCTTTGTCTCGTTCAACCTCGCCTGCGGCCTGACTCTCGGCTCCTGGCTCCGCCTCTGCAAAAAAATTGCCGCCGCGCTGATGTTTGCCGCCCGCAAAACCGCCGCCGGCTTTGTCTGGTTCGGCGGCCTGTTTAAGCGCAAAGACGCCGGCGCCCCGCATGCCAAAAAAACCAAGACCAAACGCGAACCCAAACTCCGCAAGGAACCGACGGTTTCCGAGAAACCCGCGGAAACGATTAAAATTGCCAAGCCGCGCAAACCGGCCGACGACGGCTACCAGTACCCGAGCATCAACCTGCTTTCCACCGCCAAAGACAAAAGCGCCAATACCGTCAGTCAGAAAGAGCTGGACAAGACCGCGGCCGAACTGGAAGCCGTTTTGCAGGAATTCGGCGTCAACGGCAAAATCGTCAAAGTCCGCCCCGGCCCGGTCGTCACGTTATACGAACTCGAACCCGCGCCCGGCACCAAGAGCGCCCGCGTTATCGGCCTGGCCGACGACATCGCCCGCTCGATGAGCGCCGTTTCGGTGCGCATCGCCGTTGTTCCCGGCTCCAACACCAGTGGTATCGAACTGCCCAACAAAACGCGCGAAATCGTTTACCTGCGCGATTTGCTGGAGAGTCAGGACTTTGCCGATTCCAAGGCCGCGCTGACGATTACGCTCGGCAAAGACATCGGCGGCAAAAACACTTATGCCGATTTGGCCAAAATGCCGCACCTGCTGGTTGCGGGAACCACCGGCTCGGGCAAATCGGTCGGCGTCAACTCGATGATTATTTCCCTGCTCTACAAAATGCGGCCGGAAGAATGCAAGCTCATCATGATTGATCCCAAAATGCTCGAATTCACAATGTACAACGGCATTCCGCACCTGCTGACGCCGGTAATCACCGATCCGGGCAAAGCGGTTGTCGGCCTCAAATGGGCCGTCCGCGAAATGGAAGACCGCTACCGCGCCATGGCCAAACTGAACGTCCGCAACATCACCGGCTACAACAAACGGCTCGAGGAACTGCGCGAAAGCGGCGAGAAAGTTTCCCGCACCGTCCAGACGGGCTTTGACGCCGAAACCGGCAAACCGATTTACGAAGAACAGGAACTCGACCTCACGCCGCTGCCCTATATCGTAATCGTCGTTGACGAAATGGCCGACCTCATGCTGGTTGCCGGCAAAGAGGTCGAAGCCGCCATTCAGCGCCTGGCGCAAATGGCGCGCGCCGCCGGCATTCACCTGATTATGTCGACGCAGAGACCCTCAGTCGACGTTATCACCGGTACGATTAAAGCCAACTTCCCGACCCGCATCAGTTTTCAGGTCACGTCCAAAATCGACAGCCGCACCATTTTGGGCGAGCAGGGCGCCGAACAGCTGCTCGGCATGGGCGATATGCTCTATATGCCGGCCGGCCAGCGTCCCAACCGCGTCCATGCCCCGTTTGTCAAAGACAGCGAGGTCGAACAGATTGTCGAGTTTTTGAAACAGCAGCGCGAACCCGAATACGTCGAGGAAGTCACCGCCGGCGAACTGAATCCGGGCGGCGCCGACAAACCGGTGTTTGACAACGGCGATTTCGGCTCCGGCAGCGACGATGACTTGTACCGTCAGGCCGTGGAGATCGTCCGCAACGACAAAAAAGCCTCGACCAGCTATGTTCAGCGCCGCCTGCGCATCGGCTACAATCGCGCCGCCACGCTGATTGAACGCATGGAAGAAGAGGGCGTCATCTCCGCCCCCGACCACGCCGGCCGCCGCGAAGTCCTGTAATAAACAATTTGATAACACATATCGTTTTGTCAATTTGATAGGCGATTTGTTGTTGACACATTGTGAGAAATGTCCGATAATAATTAAAGAATTGTACTTTTATCTTTTTGAGGATGTTTCGAAATGTCTCGTCTGTCTTTGTCTTATCTCTTTCTCTCCTCTGCCGCCGTTTTGTTGGTCACTGCGGCAGAGGCCTCCGCCCAGTCCTGCGCCGAAGCGCCGTCATGCTCTGAGCTCGGCTACACCAAGTCCGTCTCGCAGTGTTCGGGCAAGACAATTCTCTACTGTCCGTTTGACAGCACCAAAGTCTTTTGTCAGGATGAAGTCCCTATTTCCTGCGCTTCCCTCGGCTTTACCGATACGGTTTCCGCCTGCAAAGGCGAATATGTCCTCTGCCCTTCCGATGCCACCAAAGGAAAATGTATCAACGGACCGCAAGTCGGTGATATAAAATATTCTCAAAAAAGCTCAAATCATAACGGCTGGTTATTATGCAACGGAACTCAATACTCCACAACAACCTATTCCAAACTTTATAACGTTATAGGCACAAAATTTTGCAGCGTCATCAGCGCCGGTTCTTGTTCATCGGGAAAATTTGCCGTACCTGATTATCGCGGCTACTTTCTTCGCGGGTATGGCTCCCCTTCCTTGTCTTCAAGCTACAGTTCTTATTACGGCTCCTATAATTACAGCACATCATCCCCGCAAAAAGAACAATTGCCGAATTTATCCGGTTGGTTCGGTTTTCATACCAAATCAACCGTGGACGGCACGCTGTTTTCCAGATCGTCTACCGGAGGAACCGAAGGTATCAGAAACGGTGATACAACCTCCAACAGAGCAATTTTCAACGCTTCAAAATACAACTCTATCTATAATGGCTCTCATGTCGTTCCGGGAAACTACGGCGTTTATATATTCATTTATGCCGGACAATAATCATCATGACGTCGGCCCCGTTCAGGCGGGGCCGATTTTTACACTGCCGGCAAACAAACCGTTTTGTGATGCGTTAGCGCTTGAATAATTAAATTTTCTCTTTTATACTTTTTTTGCCTGCGGGTGTTCCGCAGGCGGAGTGTAGTAACTCCTTATAAACAAAAAAGCCTCCTCTTTGGGGAGCTGCCGATATAAGCATGCCTGCATGTCGAATAAGGCAGACTGCGTTTATACAGTTACTAACTCCCCGCCTTAATTTTGTTAAGGCGGTTTCTTTTTAACAAGAAAGATAGGAGTTTAAATCGTGCATATCACATCAAATTTAATTTTGCGGCAGCATCTGGCGCCGCTGCTGCGGCAGGAGCGGCTCAACCGCGGCCTGACGCCGAGCCAGGTGGCAATCTGCTGCGACTTGTCCGCCGACACGATAGAGCGGATTGAAAACGGCCTCGGCGTTTCAATCAGAAAATATATTCACCTGTTACATTACTACGATAAAAATATGAAAATTGAACTCGTTGACAGATAAGAAAAGCCTCGCTTGCAAGCGGAGCTTCCCAGGAATTCATTTATGTTCTTAAGAAAAACCGAATAGTGATGCAGATAAAGTGATTTCTAGCGGCGATGAAAATTCTAGTGTACTTGAGGGGTACATGAATTTTCATCGGCCGCGTAAAATTGCTTTAGATGCGCGCTAAGCGGTTTTTCACCGTTACAGTTTTGCGGCAATCTCCTCCACCTCATAACACTCAATAAAGTCGCCTTTCTGAATGTCGTTGTAGTTCTCGAAAGAAATACCGCATTCATAGCCTTCTTTGACTTCTTTGACGTCTTCCTTAAAGCGCTTGAGCTGGCCGAT
>JAFUQJ010000124.1 GCA_017480995.1 Alphaproteobacteria bacterium | reverse complement strand
TCCCAGGCATAGGCAACGGCTTCGCGGGTAGTGTTAAATTGCGGTACCGGCTGCTGATTGACAGGGGTGCTTTGCAGCGGCTGAAGCCCAAGCCTTTTTCGGCGTTCTTCTTCGGTTTCCCACATATTATTCATCCTGATTTCCTTTCATAAAAAAATCCGCCCGGCAAAAACCGAACGGATGATTTAAACAAAAAAAACACCATAAAAAACGGTGTTCTTCAAATAGATACACAAACTTCGTATCTTACTGATTTATAACAACTATTTTCCCCAATGTCAAGCCTGTGGATAATTTTGCGGAAATTCGCGCTGCGGTTGTATGCTGTTATCCGCGGCCGTCGAAATTGATACGCGGATCAATCAGCGAATAAGTGATGTCCGAAATCAGTTTCAGAACCAGTCCGAGCAGCGCAAAAATGTACATCGTGCCGAAAATGACCGGATAATCGCGCGTCATAATCGCTTCATAGCCGAGCAGACCAATGCCGTTGAGCGAAAAAATCACCTCAATCAGCAGCGAGCCGGTAAACAGCATTTTAATCAACAGCGACGGAAAGCCGGCAATCACAATCAGCATCGCGTTGCGAAAAACATGACGGTACAAAATCTGGTTTTCCGACAGGCCTTTGGCGCGCGCCGTCATCACATACTGCTTGTTAATCTCGTCGAGAAACGAGTTTTTGGTCAGCATGGTCAGACTGGCAAAGCCGCCGATAACCATTGCTGTCACGGGCAGCGTAATATGCCAGAAGTAATCGCCGATTTTTCCGGGCAGAGACAGGTTTTCCCAGTTATCCGACGTCAGCCCGTGCAGCGGAAACCATTGCAGGTAGGTTCCGCCCGCAAAAAAGACAATCAGAAACACCGCAAACAAAAATACCGGAATCGCCGAGCCGAGAATAACCGCGAAAGACGTCCAGACGTCGAACTTTGTGCCGTCGCAAACGGCTTTTTTGATGCCGAGCGGAATGGCCACCAGATAAATTATCAGCGTTGACCAAAGCCCGAGCGAAACCGAAACCGGCATCCGCTCCAGAATAAGCCTGCCGACGGTTTTGTCCTGATAAAAACTTTTGCCGAAATCAAAACGCGCGTAGTCGGCGACCATTTTGCCGAACCGTATATGGGCCGGCTTGTCAAACCCGAATTGTTTTTCGAGTTCTTTAACCAGATCTTCCGGCACCCCCTGCGCGCCCTGATATTTTGAGGCTTTGGCCAGTTCCGCGCCGGCGCTGCCGAGTTTGCCGGCGGCGTTGACGTTCATTCCCTGAAATTTGGCCAGCGTATGTTCGACCGGGCCGCCGGGCGCAAACTGGACGATTGCAAAATTAATCAGCAGAATGCCGAACAATGTCAGCGGAATAAGCAGGATTCTTTTGAAAATATAGTTTCTCATTGCTTGGCCCACCAGGTAAAGATGTCAAAACCGGTTTTCAGTTCGGTCTGCGGACGCTCGAGCTTGTCGGGCCAATATGCGACGCGCTGAAAAGGCGAATACCATTGCGGAATCAAATAATGTCCGTTGAGCAGCACCCGGTCAAGCGCGCGGACGCTTTCGCGGTATTCGTCTTTGTCCCGCGCGGCAATCAGGCGGCTGATGAGCTTGTCTGCCGTCGGATTCTTGATGCCCATGATATTGTAGCTGCCGCGGATGTCGGCGGCGGCCGAACCCCACATTTCGCGCTGTTCGTTGCCGGGCATCTGGCTCATTCGCAGCGATAAAATCGCCATTTCAAAGTCAAAGCCGTCGAGCCGGTTTTTGAAAATATTGGTCTCGAGATTGCGAAAAGTCATCTTAATGCCGATTTTTTTGAGATTGTCAATAAACGGCAGCATCACGCGCGTAAACGAAGAACCGTTGGCCGAGTTGCTCAAAACCTCGATTTCGAGCGGCTCGCCGCTTTCAAGATTGGTCATCCTGCCGTCGACAAAGTCATATCCGGCCTCTTGCAGAAGTTTGACGGCGCGGCGCAGATTCTGCCTTGTTTCCTGCGGCGTCCGGTGTGACGGCAGGCTCGGCGCGGCGCTGAAAACGCTGTCGTCCAGCTCGCCTTTGTAACGGCGGAGAATTTTTAATTCGCGTCCCTGCGGCAAGCCGGTCGCTTCCATGCCGGTATTGGTAAAATAGCTGTAAATGCGCCGGTATTGGTTATAAAAAAGTTTTTCGTTGGCCCAGTCGAAGTTAAAGGCCAGACCGATTGCTTCCCGCACGCGCTTGTCCTGAAATTTCGCAAGCCGCAGGTTAAAGCCGAAAAACTGCAAGACCGCCGGATTGTTATGCGGAATGTTCTCCCGCACGACCTTGCCGCTTTTGACCACTTCGTTGTCGTAGCCGCTCATCCAGATTTTGGCGATGTATTCCTCGCGCGCGTCAATGCTGTTGGCAAACAGAGCCTGCAGGGTGACGGTGGTGTCCTGGTAATAGTCGTAACGCACCGTGTCAAAGTTGTAAAAGCCCTTGCGCGACGGCAGGTCTTTGGCCCAATAGTTCGGATTCCGCTTAAAAACGACGTATTTTCCGGGAGCAAATTTTTCCACCAGATACGGACCGCTGCCCAACGGCACGCGCAAAACCGGCTTGGCAAAGTCTCTGCCTTCCCAGTCTTTGGCCGAATAGATTTTGAACTGTGTCAGAATCAACGGCAGTTCGCGGTTGTCGGAATCTTTCTTAAAATAAAAACGCACATGGTTGTCGGCGACCTTTTCGGCTTTTTCGACATCTCCGTAATAAACGCGGTAAAGCGGCGAGCCTTTTTCAATCAGGCTGTTGAAACTGAAAATAACGTCGTCGGCCGTCACTTTGTCGCCGTTGGAAAAACGCGCCCTCTCGTCCAGAATAAAACCGATAAAGGAGTTGTCGTCCGGCAGCTCGAATTTTTTTGCAATCAGCGGATAAACGCTTTCCGGATCGTCCGCCGGCGAAAACCCGAGGCTGTCAAGCGTCAGCTCGGCGGTTTCGGCCGAGGCGATTCCCTTAAAGATAAACGGATTGAAGTTGTCGAAACCTCCGTATTCGGGCAGGGTGACTTTGCCGCCTTTGGGCGCCTGCGGATTGACATAGTCAAAATGCGTGAAACCCGAGGCGTATTTGGGAGCTCCGTGCAGCGAAAACGCGTCTGTCGTCCGGATGTTTCCCGCGTTTGCCGACGCTGCAAACAGACACCAAAAGCTGATGAGGAGCAGTTTGTTCATGAGCGTTTCTGATAATTCTTCTCGTCTGTCCAGCCGCCGAACGGATAGGCGAAGTTTTCTTCCGCCGTCTCGTCTTTTGTTTCGTCTCTTTGCTCGCCGCGGGGTTCGGCGGTAAACGGCGAAGTTTCTCCGGTCTCAAACCCGGCCCACTCTTTTTTGAGATTATTGAGCGTTTTTTGGGTGTCGGTCATAATTTCTTCCGGCACTTCGGCCTGCGGTTCGGCTTCCTCTTCCGGAAGCGTAATCCGCGGCGCCGGGATCTCGGTGTTGTCTTCTTCTCCGGCCGGCATCAGGCGGGGCGTTTCGGACAGCCGGAGCGCTTCGTCCTCTTCGCCGAAACTTTTCTCAAGAGCCAGCGAAAAAGGATCCCGCTCCTGATTCAAAACAGGTTCGGCCGGTTTGTTTCTGGACAGTTTGAAAGGCGTCAGCCGGCTCAGAAAAGATTTTTTGCCGTCCGTATAGCCTCCCTCTTCGTTTTCTTCGTCATAATCGCGGGGAGCGCGCAGAGATTCGGGAGCCGGGCGCGGCGCTCTCGTCTTCGTCGGCTTTTTCGCCGGGCGCGGCGTTTCCGCCTCTTCTTCTTCAAAAATCTGCGCGGCGTCGCGGTTGCGGCGCAGTTCGTCGGAAACCGGCGCCAAAATCGAAAAGACCTTGCCCATGACGCCGTTTTCGATCATGTTCAAAAAGACTTTGTCGCCGTCATGCTTTTCGAGCATTTTGACAACCGCCTGATAGCGGGCGCAGAACTCCATGACGGTGCCGGCCAGAATATTGTCGAAAGAGGCTTTTTCAAAAACTTTTTTCTTAAAGTTGGGCTGCGCGTTGTTTACCTCGATTAAAACTTTGCCGAAAGCCCATTTTCCGCCGTTTTGCACCCTGTTCCACAGGTTTTCGATTTGCTCGGCCGAGGCGATTTTGCAGTTGCGGATGATTTCCGAGAGCAGTTCGTTCATGTCGGCAATCAGCAGGTCAAACTTGCTGAGAACAAAGCCGTCTTTAAGGTGCCCTTCCGATTCAATCAGAACGCGCGCGAGCAAATCCGAATAATCCTGGTTTTTTTTCATCTGGCTCATCAGTTTGCGCAGCTGCAGGTTAACGCCGCGGTTGTTAAAATACTGGTTCACATGGCCGAAGACGCTCCAAACCAGAAAAATCGGCGCGCACACCAGTAGGGCATAAAGCAGGATATTGGCGATTCCGGCGTCAAAAAACGAAATTCCGGCCAGACTGTCTTTGATAAAGCGGATTGCGTAAATCAGCCACAGCAGGGAGGAAAAAATCACCGTAAAGAAGGAAACAGCTAACACGGCAGAACTCCTTATATTATCACACCGTATACATCCTAGTCGATAAAGTCTTTTTTTCCAATAAAAATTACGGCTTCTTGCACAAAAAGAAAAATAAGAGTCGAATTTTGCAAAAAAATATGTTATGCAAAGGAAGAATTTTCGCGTTAATTAAGTAAAGAGATTTTAGATGAATACAAGCACAAACACGCTGATATTGGATTTTGAAAAAACGATTTTTGAAATTGAGACCAAAATCGAGAGCCTCAAATATCTGGCTCAGGACGAAAACGTCGATATTTCGCAGGAGGTCTCGCGCCTGCAGCACAAGCTCGAAAAACAAATGCGCGCCTCTTATTCCAATTTGTCGCCGTGGCAGAAATCTCAGGTTGCGCGTCATCCGGCGCGTCCGCACTGCCTTGACTATGTTCATGCCCTGATTGAGGATTTTACGCCGTTGTGCGGCGACCGTTGTTTTGCCGACGACGAGGCGATGATCGGCGGTATCGGGCGTTTTCAGGGGATGTCGGTGGTCGTGCTCGGCCAGGAAAAGGGGCATGACATCGAATCCCGCGTGCGTTACAACTTCGGCATGGCCAAGCCCGAGGGCTACCGCAAGGCTCAGCGCCTGATGGACATGGCCGACAAGTTTAATCTGCCGGTAATCGCGTTTGTCGATACTTCCGGCGCTTTTCCGGGGGTTGAGGCCGAAGCGCGCGGCCAGGCCGAAGCGATTGCCGCGTCGATTGAAAAATGCCTGCAGATCAGTGTGCCGATTGTCTCCGTCGTTATCGGCGAAGGCGGTTCCGGCGGCGCCATCGCGATTGCCACGGCCAACCGCGTCGTAATGCTGGAACATTCGATTTACTCGGTCATCTCGCCCGAGGGCTGCGCCTCGATTCTGTGGCGTTCGGCCGACAAGGTCAAAGAGGCGACCGAAGCGCTCAAACTGACGGCTCAGGATCTGCGCCGCCTCGGCGTTATCGACGAGATTATTGCCGAACCTGTCGGCGGCGCGCACCGCAATCCGGCGCAGACGATTGAGCGTGTCGGCGAGTGCATTGCCAAACACCTCAAAGAGCTCTCTGCCCAGAGCCGCGACGAGATTAAGAAACGCCGTACCGAAAAATTCCTGAGGATGGGACGTCATTTTGCAGAATCTAAATAACATTTTGGCTGATCATGCCCAGCTGATAATGCTGATTGTCATTATCGCCGCCGTGCTTGCCAATTTTGTCTTTATCATGCTCGGCCGCCGCAGCCGCAATATGGAGAGCTTCGGCGACGTTCTGCTGCGCGGTCAGGCCGAACTGGCCGGCCGTCTGGCTCAGCTCGGCGAGCACAATCAGCAGGAGCAGAGCAAAATCGCTCAGGCGATTAACGAGCAGAAACTGGCCGTCCTCAAAATCATGGATGAAAAACTGCTGGCCGTTACCAAGTCGGTTGGCGAGGGTTTGCAGCAAAACACGGTCAAAACGGCCGAGACGCTGACCGATTTGCGCGAGCGTCTGGCCAAAATCGATGCCGCCCAGCAGAAGATTTCTTCTTTGTCGGAACAGGTCGTGTCTTTGCAGGAAGTCTTGTCCAACAAGCAGGCGCGCGGCGCATTCGGCGAGATTCAGCTCAATGATCTGGTCACCTCGATTCTGCCGCCCTCGGCTTATGAATTTCAGGCCGTGTTGTCCAACGCCAGACGGGCCGACTGCCTGCTGCGTCTGCCGAACCCGCCCGGCAGCATAGTGATTGACGCCAAGTTTCCGCTCGAGAGTTACAGCGCCTTGCGGGCTGCCGCGGACGATCGCGGAAAGGTTGAGGCCGAACGCTTTTTCCGCGCCTCGGTGCTCAAACACATCAAAGACATTTCCGAAAAATACATCATCAGCGGCGAGACCGCGGAATCCGCGCTGATGTTCCTGCCGAGCGAGGCCGTTTATGCCGAGCTTCACGCCAATTTTACCGATGTGGTCGAGGCGTCTTACCGCGCCAAGGTCTGGATTGTTTCGCCGACCACGCTGATGGCCACGCTCAATACCGTGCGCGCCGTTCTGAAAGATGCCAAAATGCGCGAGCAGGCCGGCGTTATCCAAAAAGAGGTCGGCACGCTGATAGAGGATATTGCCCGCCTGGATTCCCGTATCGACAGTCTGAGCAAGCATTTCAAAATGGCCAATGAAGACGTCGACGGCATCAAAATCTCTTCGTCCAAAATCGGGCGCCGTATTCAGAAGATAGAGGCGCTTGAGCTTGGCGAGGCCGTGCCGCAGCTTGCGGTGGCTCATGTTTCCAATGATGACTGATTTAAATATTGGACTTTTTAAAAAAATTACGATATTGATAAATGCAACTGATAATAAACTGAAAAAAATAATGAGGTAAAAGAAGTGACAAAATCTGAACTGATTGAAAGAATTGCTAGCAAAAACCCGCACCTGATGCTCAAAGACGTCGAAAAGATCGTTAATGTGGTTTTTGATAAAATCACCAGCTCTCTGGCTGCCGGCGACCGTGTCGAGTTTCGCGGCTTCGGTGCGTTCTCCGTTCGCACCCGCAGTCCGCGCATAGCCAAAAATCCGCGCACCGGCGAGCAGGTTAAGGTGGAAGAACGCAATATTCCTCATTTTAAGACTGGTAAACAACTGTTTGAGTTGTTAAATAAGTAATTCCGAGAAACTTGTTTCATAAGGAGCTGCGCTCATGGGTTTTATAAAAATGCTGATAGGGATTCCGGTTATTGCCGTGTTGCTCACCTTTGCCTTCGTCAACAACGATCTGGCGACATTCAGCCTGTGGCCTTTCAGCATTGAAATTACCGTTTCGTTGAGCGTGGCCGTCCTTTTCTTTGTCGTTTTGGGCTTTGTTTTGGGCAGCCTGTACGCGTGGCTGTCTTATGCGCCTGTCCGCGCCTCGCTGCGCCGCCAGAAGAAGCAAAACAAAAAGCTCAGCAAAGAACAGCAAAAGCTGGTCAAAGAAATGGAAACCTTACAGGAGAATCTTGATAATCTTAAAGAAGTCGAGGCGCAAATGCCCAAACCCGGATTTGGGCAGCGGATTAAAAACGTTTTTTCTTCCTCCAAGGCCGAACCTTCCGAAAAGACTGAAAAATAGGGGCTGAACATGAACTGGTTATCTGACTTTGTACGTCCGAAAATAAAAAAGATTGCCGCCAAAGACATTGCCGACAATTTATGGACCAAATGTCCGCAGTGCGGCAAAATGCTTTTTAACAAAGAGCTTGAAAAAAACGATTTTATCTGCAGCGGCTGCGATCATCATCTGCGCCTGCCGTTAAACAAGCGCTTTGAGATGCTGTTTGACAACGGCGGCTATAAATTGATTACCCTGCCCAAGCTGCAGGAAGATCCGTTGAATTTCAAGGATTCCAAAAAATACAGCGAGCGTCTGAAAACATATCGCAAAAACACCGGAAACGACGATGCGATTAAGGTTGCTCAGGGCGAAATCGGCGGCATCACCTGTGTGATTGCGGCGCTGGATTTCGGTTTTATGGGCGGTTCGATGGGCACGGTTGTCGGCGAAGGCATCGTCAAGGCCGGCGATATTGCCATGCGCGGCGGTTATCCTCTGATTACGATTGCGGCCTCGGGCGGCGCCCGCATGCAGGAAGGCATTTTGTCTCTGATGCAGATGGCGCGCACCACGGCGGCGGTTAACATGGTCAAGGAAAAAGGCCTGCCGTTTGTTTCGATTCTGACCGATCCGACGACCGGCGGCGTTTCGGCCTCGTTTGCCATGCTCGGTGACGTTAACATTGCCGAGAAAGGCTGTGTTATCGGTTTTGCCGGTGCCCGCGTAATTGAGCAGACCATTCGCGAAAAACTGCCTGAGGGCTTCCAAAAGGCCGAGTACCTCAAAGAACACGGAATGGTGGACATTGTCGTCCGCCGGCCGGAAATGCGCGACACGTTGATTCGCGTTATCAGTATTCTGATGCACCAAAAACCGCAGATTAATCAGCTGGCGCTGGAAAGCAAGTAATCAAAAGCCCCTCTCGCGAGGGGCTTTTTCATGTGATTAGTTATTCGTTATTCGTGATTTGTGTCAGAAGCATGATTGTTTAATAATGCTTTCGGCTCTAATTACTAATCTCTGGTTTCTGATGACTGTTTCCGTCACCCTCGCGCCCCCTCTTTCTTTTATCGGTCATCCTCGTGCCGCCCCATGTTGTCATCCTCGCCCCTCTTTTTTATGTCACTCTCGTATCCTCTCTTTTCTGTCACCCTAGGGCTCGCCCCGAGGGTCCAACCCCTTGTTATCCCGACCGCAAAGCCTTCTCTTTGTCATGCCCGACTTCTCTTTTCTCCTGTTATCCTCGTACCCGGGGCGCTTCTATCCCTCGTCATCCTCGTGCCCGAGCGAAGCGAGGAATAGACACGAGGATCCAGCAATAATACAGGGTCCCCCGGGTTCACCCGGGGGTGAATTGACACGGAGGCGATATTTACCTATATTGATTGTATGAG
>JAFUQJ010000123.1 GCA_017480995.1 Alphaproteobacteria bacterium | reverse complement strand
GGATTTGATTTTGCCCCAAAACCGGTCAAAAGTCGTCGTCATCGGAATTTCCTGCTGCATTTCGACTTTTGACAGCTGGTCAAGCCGCTCGAAATGGGCCTTTTCTTCAATGTTTTCTATACTCATGCCCTGAGCGTTGGCATAAGTCGTATATATTTGTCCTTTTCCGGCTTCGGCATGCGTATATTTTCCGTCAACCATGGCGGCATTGCGCTCCAAAACGCCGTCGGTGTGAATGGGCGCTTTGTTTACGTGACCGACTTCATTATACTCCGATGTGCCCATATCAAGCGCCAGAATTGTTTTCATGACGTCAGGCGTCAGTTTTTCCGGGATAATTTTTCCGTCGGCGTCCGTAATTCCGGCAACGGCCTTAATCTCGTCTTCAGAAAAACCATGCTGCTGACACCAACCGAAACCCAATACGGTGTGCTTGCCGTGGCAGGGTTCCATGTCTTCGCCGTTTGCCTGCATGTGCGACAATGTATTTTGCGGCAGATTGCTGTCATACTTTTGCTGCAAATCGACGTGGTTCATATTGGTGTCAACATCAGCGTTAACCATTTGCGCACCGCAGTCGCCGGCAATCATCAAAATGCGGTAAGGATCAATTTCCCGGCTGATTCCTTGTGTCAAAAGGTCAGCTTTGGTTTCGGCAATAATGCTGTTTAAGGCAGAAACATTGTCTTCCAAGAGTCCCGGAACGTCTTTTGTCCACAAAGACATAATTTCTTTGGCATTTTCTGCAAAGTTGTCGGGATAGGTAATGGAAATCCCTGCCGGCGTGTCAATAACCTTAACGCCGTTCGGATCCTCAGCCGTCGTTTCGCTGCGGACAATCCCCCGTTCTGCCAGCTGTTCGTCAGACAGACCGATCATTTTTTCGGCAGTGGCTTTGTCAATGCCGTCAACGGTAATTCCGGCTTCATTAAGTTGCTCCGGTGTCATTTCGGCATATCTTGCGGTGTCTTCCGCCGAAGCAATTGCTTCTTTGTTATAATGAAGCGTGTCGTCGGCATGCTGATTATATTCGTCGGCAGTGATATCCTTGGTCATGTGTTCGCCGAAGAGGCCGGCAGAATGGAGCCCGGTGTCCAGCTGATTGATACCGGCACCGATTCCGTAGCCGCAGGCCAGCGCCGTGCCGGTTGACAAAGCGGTGTTGCCCAAGCTCTTTCTCAGCGATTTCCAGACGCTGTTGCCTTCTTTGCGCGAGGCCCGGTAGCCTTTAACCAGTGAGGTAACGCCGCCGACGGCCATGCCGGCATAAGAGAGGCAGCGATCCAGCGGCAGGGCGTGTCCCAGAGCTTCGACGGCTTTGCCGCCCCAGACGCCGCCGATCAGCGTGGCAGAGGTAATCAATGCGGTTTGGGCGATTTCCGGCAAATGTCTGCCTAAAAACTTCCAGCCGTTGATTTTGCCGCCGTTGGCTTTCTTTTCGAGGTCGTACTGTCTGTACAAGCGGAAAGCAGCCTGTCCGGCATAAAACGTGGCGTACAACGGCGCGCCGAGACCGGGTTGTCCGAGCAGCATGCAGGCACCGTTAATGCCGTAGCGCGCACCCTGATTGACCAGCTGGCTGAGCATATTCTGGCCGACGGCTTTTTTATAACTGCGCAGTGCCGTAAAAGCGGGGCCGAAGCGTTTGATGCAGGTCTTGTCCAGATGCGAGATTTTGTCATACACCTTTTTCAGAACCGGCGCTTTGTTTCCGAGTTTCTGCGGATGAGCCAGCCGGTTCAGCCAGCCGGCGGCGCTGTTGACGGCATTCGCCGCGTGCGCCATGACCGCATTTTTGGCAATTTTGACTTTTTTGCCGCTTTTCAGATTCTCAACGGCCTGCGCGACATTGGCTTCCAAAACTTTCGGATCAATGTCTTTGGGGTTGGTTTTGCCGTCAAATTTCAGCAGCTCGTTAGCCGTAAGCAGGCTGCCGACATTAACCGTTGCCGCTTCTTTGAAGGCTTCCGCAAATTTTGCCTTAAGATCTTCGTCTTTGTCGCCGAAGCCTTTGACCGCGGCCCGCCGCGCGGCTTCCTGACGGACGATGTCGGTAAAGATTTTTTTGTCTTCGTCGCTCTCAAATTCGAGCCCGTCGATCATCTGCTGAATTTCGGGATAATCTTCCGGTTTCAGCTCATCGGCCATTTTAGAAGTTTTTTCAAACGCCTTTTCAATTGCCGCCGCGTCTTTGGGCGAGACTTTGTCAAAGCCGTTGGCTTCGTCATAAATCTTGATTTCCGCGTCCAGCTTCTTTTGAGCCTCGTCGGCGGCCTTGGCGATAACGGCGGAATCTTTGTTCTGCTCTTTCAGATAAGCAAACATTTCGCTTGCGCCGTCATAAACGTCGGCAATATTGCTCTGGTCGACAACAAGATCGCCCTTGACATAGGCGTCCAGCTTTTTAATCATCGCCTCGTTAATTTGGGAATGCTGTTCTTTCAGCATTTCAATCGTTTGGGCGTCTTTGTCTTTTTTGGCCTCTTCGATTTTGAGTTCTTCGCCGATTCTCCGGTGCAGAAAGACCATGAATTTCGGCGGATAAGTTTCCAGAATTTTCTGACTGGCCGCATTCATGGCGCCGTTAAACTTTGCCATTTCAACCGGCGTCAGATTTTCAATAACGGCGCGGCGCTCGTCCGGCGTCATGTCGCCGAAGTTGTCCGGCAGCTTGCCGATGGCTTTGAGAGCCGTAACCTCAACGCCTTCCATAAACTCTATGGCGTTGAGAAACTCGGTGTTCTGCCCGTCGATCAGCTGCTGCCATTCATCGGCATTCCAACCGCGCATAAGCACGCCGTCGAGAGTGATCGGGTTCGGACCGGGCTGCGGGCGCGGAGCCGGACCGGGAACAATGATTTTTCTGGTTGGCCTCGGTACGTTGTAGGCGTTGTCGTATTCGACTTCTTTGGCAATGTCTTCGGCCACGGCGGCGTCTTCTTCGGTCTTAATCAGATCGTTAAGTTTGTCTATGCCGGCGCCGGAGCGGTAGGCGTTGATGACATTTTCGTAAATTTCAATTGCGCGGGTGTCGTTCGGCCGGTTGGCGCGAATGTCGTCCAGACGCTCCTGCAGAATGGAAACGGTCATCGAATCATTGCGGCCGCGCATGTGCAGAATCAACTGTGACAGGTCGGGAACTTCGCGGTCTTCCAAATGTGTCTCCGTGCGCGGAGCCGGACCGGGAACGAGTTTCAGGCTGATTGGCGGCAGATTTCTGGCTGTCCGCGGAGAGACAAAATTCTCAATGGCTTTGTTTTCGGCAAGCGTATGGCGTTCCTGCAGCTCTCTCATTTTGGCCTTAAATTCGGCTTCGTTTGCCGTTTTGCCGATATGATATTTCTCAAACAGGTCGGCAACTTCAAGGCGGAACTGTTCGTTATCTCCGCCGGCATAATTCGGATCGCGCAGCATGGCCACGAGTTCGGCGGTAGTCAGCCCGGTCAGACCTGCTTCGTCAAGCCGCGACAAGTCCGGAACCTCGGCAGTTGAATCATTATTATTCTGTCTATCATCAAGTTTTGAAGTATTTTTCTGCGAAACAGACAATTTCTGATACATTTGTTTCATCTCTTCAGGAATGGCAACAGCGGTGCCGCCGTAAGGAATCATGTCTTGCTTCATCCAGTCAGAAATCTCACCTTCAACATACTCAAGATCAATCGGCCGGGCTGAATTAAAAAGTTTTTCTTTTTCAGCAATAAACTCTTTGACGGAACCTTCTTTGTCATATTCAAATTCAGCGGCTGTTTTGGCAAAAGCTTCTTTCAGCACTTCGATATTATGCATAACTTGCAATGTTTTTGCCCTGTTTAACTCATCCAAATTATCCATTTCATTTTGGCTCTTAGAATATACGAGATTTCCGTTAACTCTCAATGAAAGATTGTCTGCGGCACCAAAGTGTTTGCCGGATGAGCGCAAAGACCAGTTATCACCCACTGCCGGAATATAGTTGTTTTCTTCAAGAGGCGACTTAAAAACAGCGCGGTTTACCCCGTCTTCCAAAACGATTCTATATATATCACCATCATCTTTTACTGAAGTTACTTTTCCTTCAATTATATCTGAAGTATTAAACTGTATTTCTAACTGTTCGCCGTACTGTTGGATATAGTTGTTTAAAAGCGTTTGAGATTCCTGATTAGAACCCTGTGCGTTAACGTATTTCTCAAATTCTGCGCTTTTGCGGATTTCTTCAAGTTCTTCCGGGGTAAAATCTCTGGCCATTATCATGCTCCTTGGTTCAATATGTCGCCTAATATAAAACAATGTATACCACATTTTCAAAATTTTGGCAACAAATTTTGTCTAATTTTTGGAATAATACCATTCTAATGCAAAAACGCTTAATTTTTATT
>JAFUQJ010000122.1 GCA_017480995.1 Alphaproteobacteria bacterium | reverse complement strand
TACAGAGGACGCAACAAAAACGTTTTCAGAGTTGCCGTTGAAAAAGTTGAAAAAGCCCTTCAGTATGCTTACCGCGACAGAAGAGCCAAGAAAAGAAATTTCCGCGCTTTGTGGATTCAGCGCATCAACGCCGCAACACGCCTGCACGATATGACCTATTCCCGATTTATGAACGGGCTCGCCTTAGCCGGTATTGAGCTTGATCGTAAAGTGCTGGCCGATATCGCCGTTAAAGAGCCCGAAACTTTCGCAAAACTGGTTGACCAGGCAAAGGCTTCTTTAAGCAAGTAATTATCGAAACAAAATTATGTACAAAGAGTCTGCTTGAGAAATCAGGTAAGACTCTTTTACATTTTAAATCATGGTGGAAAAATGGAAAATATTGAAAATCTGAAAAGTCAGCTTTTGGCGGATGTTGCCGGCGCCCAAAACATTAAGGCTCTGGAAGAGGTGCGCGTGGCGGCTCTGGGCAAAAAAGGCCGCATTACCGAGATGATGAAAAGTCTCGGCACGCTCGCGCCGGAAGAAAGAAAAGAAACGGGCCGGGTGCTTAACGTTTTGAAAACCGAGATCGAGCAGGCGCTGGAAACGCAGAAGGAAACGCTCGAAAAAGCCGAGCTCAACGCGCGTCTGGCCAACGAAAAAATCGATGTGACGCTGCCGGTGCGCCCCGAAATGCAGGGGCGGATTCATCCGGTTTCCAAGATTTATGAAGAAGTGGTCGCGATTTTCGGCGAGATGGGGTTCGAGGTTGCCGAAGGGCCCGACATTGAAGACCAGTTCCACAATTTTAACGCTTTGAACACGCCGGCAAATCATCCGGCGCGGCAGATGCAGGATACGTTCTATATTCCCAATCCGGACAGCGACAATTTTGACGACAGCTATGTCGTGCGGACGCAGACTTCGGCCGTGCAGATACGCACGATGGAAAAGAAACAGCCGCCGATACGCATTATTGCGCCGGGACGGACATACCGCTCGGATTATGACGCCACGCATACCCCGATGTTCCACCAGGTCGAGGGGCTGGTGATTGACAAGACGACGACGTTTGCCAATCTTAAGGGCTGTCTGTATGATTTTATCAAGGCTTTTTTTGAGCTGGACGAGCTTCCGGTTCGGTACCGGCCGTCTTATTTTCCGTTTACCGAACCTTCGGCGGAAATGGACATCGGCTGCAAAAAGAGCAAAACCGAGCTGAAAATCGGCGCCGGCGACGATTGGCTCGAGATTTTGGGCTGCGGAATGGTGCATCCGAACGTTTTGAAAGCCTGCGGAATTGATCCCGACGAATATCAGGGATTTGCCTTCGGGCTGGGGCTGGATCGTCTGGCGATGCTCAAATACGGCATTCCCGATTTGCGCACGTTCTTTGAATCGGATATCCGCTGGCTGAAGCATTACGGTTTTGTGCCTTTGGATACCTCGTCGATGACGGGCGGATTGAGCAACAACGGCGGTTTGGCAAGATAGGAGAGAAAAAATGAAGTTTACGTTATCCTGGTTAAAAGAGCATCTGGACACCGAAGCCGGTGTTGACGAGATTGCCGAGACGCTGACCAAAATCGGCCTGGAAGTCGAAGAAGTTGTGAATCCCGCCAAAGACTTAGAGGCTTTTGTTACGGCAAAAGTTGAAGATTTACAAGACCATCCGGACTCCGATCATCTGCATGTTTTGAAGGTTAATGACGGCAAACAGGTGCTGCAGATTGTCTGCGGCGCGCCGAACGTCAAACTCGGCATGGTCGGCGTACTGGCGCATGTCGGCGTGATGATTCCGGCTTTCGGCGAGAAAATCGAAGTCGGCAAAATCCGCGGCGTCGAGAGTTTCGGCATGATGTGCTCCGAAAAAGAAATCGGTCTCGGCGAAGACCACAACGGCATTATCTCTTTGCCGGAAGACACCGAAATCGGCGTGCCGGTTACAAAAATTCTGCCGGTTGATCCGGTGTTTGACATTGCGATTACGCCAAACCGTGCCGAGTGTCTGGGCGTGCGCGGCGTG
>JAFUQJ010000121.1 GCA_017480995.1 Alphaproteobacteria bacterium | reverse complement strand
ATTACCACCGGTTTTCTGGTTTATTTTATGACGCAGCTGGTTTATGCTTTCGGGATTAATGGGATTATTCCGATTGCTCTGGCGGTGTCGACGCCGTTTTTAATCACGACGTTAATCAGCGTGTCTTTGCTGCTGCACCTGGAAGACGGATAAAAACTCGTCTGGCTGGCATCTAAAGCAATTTTACACAGTCAGAAAAAATTCATGTACCTTTTTGTACACTAAAATTTTTTCTGCTGTTAGAAATTACTTTATCTGCGCACGCCAGCCAAGTTTTTTGCAGAAGTGTAAAAAATGCTGGATTTTTAATTTTTTTATGATATATAAGAACCATAGTTATGGTTTATTATAGGAAGCGGGGTTGCAAAAACTCCCGCTTTTTTGTTAGGAGAATCGCCAAATGACGGAAAGACACCCCGTGCAGGACATTGTGGAACCGATTATCGACAGTCTCGGTTTTGAGGTTGTGCGGATTATGACAATCGGCGTCAAAAATCCGACGCTGCAGATTATGATCGAGCGCAAAGACCGCAAGGATCTGGTTGTTGACGACTGCGCCGCGGTCAGCCGCGCGATTTCGGACGTTCTGGACGAGAAGGATCCGATTGACGGCGAATATTCTCTGGAAGTCAGTTCCCCGGGGCTTGACCGTCCGCTGACCAAGCCCGAGCATTTTGAACGCTTTGCCGGTTATGAAGCCAAAATCGAGACTAAGACGGAAGTTGAAGGCCGCAAACGCTTTAAGGGAAAAATTATCAAAATTGACGACAAGCAGCAGATTGTTTTTGCAATGGACGGCGCGGAGTATGTCATTCCTTTTGCCGCCGTCGGCAAAGCCAAATTACTTTTGACCGATGAACTCCTGAATCAATATATGGAGAATCATCCCGAAACCGAACTCTAAACTACTTAACTTGAGGAATAAAATGCAAAATATCGAAAACATGCCCAGACCTGAAATCATTTTGGTTGCGGATACCGTAGCCAGAGAGAAGAACATTGAACGCGACGACGTTTTGGAAGCGATGGAAATCGCCATTCAGAAAGCCGCCCGTTCCAAATACGGTTTTGAACATGACATCAGAGCTCAGATTGACCGCAAGACCGGCGCCATTGCCTTGTCGCGTTATCGCGAAGTGGTTGAAAACGACGCCGAAATCGAGAATGAAGCGGCGCAGCTGAGACTGGACGACGCTCAGGCTTACGAGCCCAACATCAAGGTCGGGGAATTTATCATCGATCCGCTGCCGCCGATTGACTTCGGCCGTATTGCCGCACAGACCGCCAAACAGGTTATCGTGCAGAAAGTCCGCGATGCTGAGCGCAACAAGCAGTTTGAAGAATACAAGGAAAAAATCGGCACCATCGTCAACGGGACGGTCAAAAGAATCGAATTCGGCAACGTGGTTCTGGATATCGGCAAGACCGAAGCGGTTTTGCGCCGCGACGAGATTATTCCGCGGGAAAAATTCAAAAACGGCGACCGCATCCGCGCCTATGTTCTGGATGTCCGCCGCGAAAACAAAGGTCCGCAGATTTTTCTGTCGCGCACCTGTCCTGAATTTCTGGCCAAGCTGTTTATGTCCGAAGTTCCGGAAATTTATGACGGCATTGTCAAAATCGTCAGCGTTGCCCGCGATCCTGGCTCCAAAGCCAAAATTTCGGTCAAGACCGACGATGTGACGGTTGACGCCGTCGGCGCCTGCGTCGGCCTGCGCGGCATCCGCGTTCAGGCGGTGGTTACCGAACTGCAGGGCGAAAAAATCGACATCGTTCCCTATTCGGAAGACAGAGCTCAGTATATCGTCAGCGCCTTGGCTCCGGCCGAAGTCAGCAAGGTGGTTATCGACGAGGAAAACAACCGCATCGAAGCCGTTGTTCCGCAGGAGCAGTTTTCGATTGCCATCGGCCGCCGCGGCCAGAACGTCAAGCTGGCTTCCCAGCTGCTGGGCTGCGATATTGACGTTTTGACCGAAGAACAGGAGCAGGAGCGCCGTTCAAACGAGAACAAGGTTCGGTCGCAGCGCTTTATGGAAGCTCTTGACGTGGACGAAATGATTGCCCACTTGCTGATTGCCGAGGGCTTTTCCAATGTCGACGAGATTGCCATGGTCGAGCTCAGCGAGCTTTCGGAAATCGAGGGCTTTGACGAAGAAGTTGCCAAAGAGCTGCAATCGCGCGCCAAAGAGTATGTCGAAAAACGCGACGCCGAATTTGCGCAGAAGAGCAAGTCTCTCGGCATTGACGAGAAACTGCAGGAAGTTGACGGCCTTGACCGCGACATGCTGCTGACGCTTGCTTCCAAAGGCATCAAGACCATAGACGATCTGGCGGATCTGGCCGCCGACGAGCTGATTGAACTGCTCGGCGAAGATACGGTCTCGGTTCAGGAAGCCAACCGGATTATTATGGCGGCACGCCAGCATTGGTTTGAGGAAGAAAACTAATTTT
>JAFUQJ010000120.1 GCA_017480995.1 Alphaproteobacteria bacterium | reverse complement strand
TGCAACATTACCATTAAAAAAGCCCCCGTAAAGGAGGCTTTTTTAATGGTGCCGCTGGCAAGAATCGGACTTGCGACCCCGTCATTACCAATGACGTGCTCTACCACTGAGCTACAGCGGCATGACGTATCATGCGAGAGGTAACATACCAAACATTTTATAAAAATCAAGCATGATTTTTTATTTTTATGATTTTTTTTGCAAAACCATCTCCAAAAGCGGAAAAGGATTGCCCGCGTCGTCGGTTTCTTTGCGTCCGCAGACCGCAAAACCCATATGCTCATAAAATCCTTTGGCCAGCGGATTCTGTTCGTTGACGCAAAGGTGGTCTACCTGATGATTGTCTATCCCGAGTTGCAGAAGCTGTCTGCCGATGCCTTTGCCGCGCGCGTCGGGATGCAAAAACAGCATTTCCAGACATCCCTCGGCAATTCCCATAAAACCGAGCGCTTTGCCGCCGTCTTCGGCAACAACCAACGTCTCAATCTGTTTGAGGCCGGCCGGCACTTGTCCGCGGATGTTGATGATGTCTTCTTCCGTCAGAAACAGGTGTGTTGCCCGTACTGAGGCCTCCCAAACGTCCAGCAGCTCGGCAATCAGTTGCTCATTCCTTTCCGGGGTGGTTGTCATCTTCATTTGTTCATACTTCCTTCTTGGGTTATTGATTTATTAATCTAATTCATATACCATTCTTACCGTAAAGCAAGGAAATTTTAGAATATGACCGAAAGCAAACCCCAGAAGCACAAGACCAGAGCCCAGCAGCGCTTTGAGCGCGAAGCTAAGGCCCTGCAGAAAAATCTCGAAAAGCGCAAAATCCAGCAGGCACGGCGCGAACAGCAGCAAAAGGAGGACGACCATGGACAAGATAAAGATTAAAGGCGGAAAAACCCTGGAAGGTAAAATTTACATCAGCGGGGCCAAGAATGCCGCGCTGCCGCTGATTTGCGCCAGCCTTTTGACCGATGAGACGGTCACGCTGACCAATATGCCGATGCTTTCCGACATCAAGGCCATGAACGCGCTGCTCGAACAGCTCGGCACGCAGATTGACGAATTTGACGACTTTGTCGACGGTCATCCGACCAAAACCTATTCCTACCGCACCAAAGAAGCGACCAGTCTGACCGCGCCGTATGACTATGTTCGCAAGATGCGCGCTTCTTATTATGTCTTGGGGCCGTTGCTTGCGCGTTACGGCAAATGCGAGCTCTCGCTGCCCGGCGGCTGCGCCATCGGCGCCCGTCCGATGGATATTCACCTCAATTCGCTGGAGCAAATGGGCGCCAAAATTGAGATTAAAAACGGCTATATTTTCGCTTCGGTCGAAAAACGTCTGAAAGGAGCGCATATTATTTTCCCGCTGGTTTCCGTCGGCGCCACCTGCAATATCCTGATGGCGGCGGTTCTGGCGGAAGGCCGCACGATTCTCGAAAATACCGCCAAAGAACCCGAAATCGGCGATTTGGCGCATCTGCTCAATAAAATGGGCGCCAAGATCGACGGTATCGGCACTTCGATTCTGACCATTGAGGGCGTCGACAGACTTCACGGCGCAACCCACAAGGTCATTGCCGACCGCATTGAGGCCGGTTCCTATGCCGTGGCGGCAGCCATTACCCGCGGCCGGATTGAGCTTGTCAACGCGCTGCCCTTTACTCTCAAGCGGCCGCTGCAGGTTCTGCGCGAAATGGGCGTCCGCATTACCGAAAACGGCGACGGCATTATTGTCGACGCCAAAGGCTGCACGCTGACCGGCAAAGACATTATGACCGAACCGTTTCCCGGTTTCCCGACGGATTTGCAGGCGCAGTTTCTGGCTCTGATGCTGACGGCCGAAGGTGCCTCGATGGTGACCGAGACGATTTTTGAAAACCGTTTTATGCATGTGCCCGAATTGCTGCGCATGGGCGCCAATATCAATGTTCACGGCCATGCTTCGGCGATTGTCCGCGGCGTCAAAAAACTGTCCGGCGCTCAGGTTATGGCCACGGATTTGCGCGCTTCTTTTGCGCTGATACTGGCCGGTTTGGTTGCCGAGGGCGAGACGACGGTCAATCGCGTTTATCATCTGGACCGCGGTTATGAGCGGCTGGAAGAAAAACTCAAAGGCGTCGGCGCCGATATTGAGCGTATCAAAGAAAGTGACGAAGACTAAAATTCTGTCTGGTCAAAACGGATTTCAGCTGTTATATTGAGCTTAAACTAACAACAGGGGATTGATTATGAAAAAACTGCTGTCTGTATTTGCTTTGGTGCTTCTGATGTGCGGATGTTCCGAAAAAGCCGGTTTCATCGGCAAAAATTATCAGCTGCAAAATGCGCAGAACGGCGTGAAAGTCACTCTGGCTTTTGCCGCTGACGAACCGCGGTATTTCGGCGCCGTTGTCAATCGGTATTTTGGTACCTATGAGCTGAACGGTTCCAAAATAAAATTCGGTCCTGCCGGGGTTACGATGATGATGGGGCCGGAAAAAGAAATGGAAGCCGAACAGAATTTTCTGGGTATTCTGCCGCATATCGTAAGTTATAAAATGGTTGGCAGCAGCTTGGTGCTGATAACTGATAACGGACAGGAACTCGGGTTTAAGGAAATACCCGCCGAATAACAAGAAAGCCTCTCATCAGAGGGGCTTTCTTGTTATTTGTGATTCGTTATTCGTAATTTGTGTCAGAAGCATGATTGTTAAAAATGCTTTCAGCTCTAAGCCCTGGTCTCTGAAGACTGTTTCCGTCACCCTCGTCCCTTTTTTATGTCACCCTCGGGCTTGATCCGAGGGTCCAACCCCTTGTTATCCCGGTGGCAAAGCCCCTTTTTGTCATGCCCGACCTTTCTTTTCTCCTGTTATCCTCGTGCCCGAGCGAAGCGAGGAATAGACACGAGGATCCAGGGAATTATATGGCTATATGATTGACCTGGATTCTCGGATCAGGGACTGCGTCCCGTCCGAGAATGACACTCTTTTCTTCCGTCATCCTCGGGCGGCATGAAATGCCTGACCCGAGGATCCCCAAAAACATACTGCCTTATCATGGACCCTCGGATCAAGTCCGAGGGTGACATAGAAAGAAAAAAGTCCGAGGGTGACATAGAAAAATGCACGAGAATGACGAGATAGCAATTAGTTATTCGTCTCAGAAGCTATACAGCCTTGACAACGAATAACGAATCACAACTCACAAATCACTCTTTCGTCAATTCGACCTGTGATTTATTGTTGACACTT
>JAFUQJ010000119.1 GCA_017480995.1 Alphaproteobacteria bacterium | reverse complement strand
ATTGAATGTAAACAAAATTTTTTTATGAATTTTATGGCTTTTTAGCCTTCAGAGCCGTTTTGACGGCGCGTTTTGCCGATAAATAAGCGGCTTCCAGGCAGCACGGATAATTTTGCATGGTCCAGTCGCCGGCAATAAACAGATTCGGATAACGCCCCTGAGCAGTGAGCGGCCGCCGCGCGTTGACTTCTTCCGTCTGGGCGATTGTCGCGTGCTTGTGGCAGCTTACCTTGAAGGCGGGCACAAAGGCCGAATTGACGCCGCGCAGCTTGTCGATTTCCTGCCAGACGCGGCGCGCCAGTTCCTGCAAGTCGGTCTGAGCGTTGTCGGCGGCGGAAATCGTTACCGCCAGAATGTCGTCGTTGACAAAAATCCAGTCGGACAGTCCGTTGATGACGCCGACAAAAGAGGCCGCCTTGGGCAGGTTGATTTTCTGCGAAGTCTGATAAACGATGTTGATAATCGGATGATGCGGCAGTTCCGGCTCGTTGAACAGTTTGGCATAGCTGCGGTTGTCCAGCGCGGCAAAGACCATATCCTCGGGACCGATCTCTACCAGCTCGCTGCCGAAGTTGAGCTGTGCCGCCCGGCCGAACAGGCTGTCAATCTTCAAAAGTTTGTGATTCAGTTTGAGCTCGTCGACCGAACCGAGAAAAAAATTGGCAAATTTTTGCGACAAATCCTGTTTTGAATAATAAACGCGGCGTTTTTTGCGCGTCCACGGAAAAGTCAGCCACAGAATTTTACGGATAACGTCACGCGCAATCTGCGAAGCGGGCGTATTGCACATCGACTTCAGAATATGCGCCAGAAACCGCTGATGCTGACCGGACAGGCTGTCTTGTTCGACGTCCCAGAAATAGGCGTGCTTTTCCCATTCGCCGTCGTTAATGAAACGGGCCATGTTTTTGTTGGCGCCGATAACGACATGCGTCGCGTTGTCAAGCCGCCGTCCCATGTCTTTGTCCTGATAGGAATAGGCGCGGCCGCCGATTTTGTCGCTTGCTTCGTAAACGACGGTGCGGACGTTCGGAACTCCGCGTTTGAGTTCGTAAGCGCAGGCCAACCCTGCAATGCCGGCTCCGATAATATGATATGTCGGGGCTGTCGTGTTCATGAACTACTTTCCGAAAAAGGCTTTGAGAGCCAGACAAAGTTTCAGCGGCCGGCTCAAATGCGGTTTTGGCGAGATGACTTCCCAGCCGCGGTTTTGCATAATGTCAAAGTAACGTTTGTAAATATAGGCGATTGCGCGTACCGGCCGGGCCGTTTTTTTATCGAGCTTTTTTAAGGTTTCAAAAGCCTTGTCGTAGCATTTTCCGGCAATGCGGGCCAGTTCTTCGCGCGCCAGGGCCAGATTTTTGTTGACCACCACGCTCAGCGGGTCCGTTGCCTGAATGCCGGCTTTTTCCAAAAATTCCCTGGGAATGTACAAACGCTGCACCATGGCGTCTTCCTTGACGTCACGCAGGATGTTGGTAATCTGCAGCGCCGTTCCGAGGGAAGAGGACAAGTCTTCGATGACGTTTTCGTCGTTGCAGCCGAAAATCCGCAGCGACAGGCTTCCCGGCACGCCGGCCACGCCGCGGCAGTATTCGTAAAACTCCTGCAGGCTCGGCGCCTGTATCGGCTCGGGCAGATCCATCGATATGCTGTCGATCATGCGGATGAATTCTTCCTTGGGCAGTTTGAAACGCATGCAGTTCTTGTAAATTTTGCGGCCGATGTCGGTGGTCGGCACCTTTTTATCGTAGATGTTGTCGATTTCCTTGCGCCAGGCTTCGAGCAAATCGAGTTTTTCCTGTACCGGCGCGTCGCCGTCGACAATGTCGTCGATATGACGGAAAAAAGCATAAATCGTATACATGGCGTTTCTTTTGGCCGAAGGCAAAAGCCGCATGCTCCAAAAGAACGAAGTTCCCGATTTTTTTACCATTTTCTGAATATTGTTCATAAGACGCTTCCTGCCTTTCCGGTTCTGCGCAGCACGCCGCGCGGTGCTCCAGTGCCGAATGCCTTAATCCAGTCCCAGAGGTTCAATCTGATGCGCGTGGTCAAGACATCATACTTTTCTGTCTTTTTTATCATGGAATTGGTTAAAGAAAGGATAATGCCGAGCTGCATTTTGAGGCGCCGGTTTCTGACCAGGGCCGGCAGAACGGAGGCGTCTTTGAGCATCCGCCGCAGTTTGTCGGCAATTTCCGCCGTCAGAGCCCGCAGCGCCGGCGAACTCTTGTCGAGAAAAATGTCGCTGAACCGTACGTCGTGTGCGGCCATCATGTCCTGCGGCAGATAGCAGCGCCCGAGCTGCTCGGCGTCTTTGCGCAGGTCCTGCAGATGATTGCTGATTTGCAAGACTGCGCAGAGCGTTTCGGCCGGCAGATAGGCCGACGGCGATTCGTCGTGCAGCGCCAGAATAAAACGCCCGACCGGCGCCGCCGACAGCCGGCAGTAGTCAATCAGCTGTTCCCATACCGCAATCGGCTCGTTGCGGGCGTCTTTTTCAAATGCTTTGAGCAGATCGGTATAAAGCGAGGCGTCGAGTTTTTCCGCGGCAAATATCTGTCCGAGCCGGAACGCGTCTTCGCTGTCCTCCGCGGGGGATTTGCCGTTCAGTCCGGCCGAAAAAGAGCGTTCAAACCGCATAAGCTGCGCAAGTTTTTCTTCTTCCGCCAGCCGCGCGTCGTCGGCAACGTCATCGGCCGCCCGGGCCGCTTTGTAATAGGCCTCGACAACCGGGCGCAGTTTTTTTTCGGCCAGCGCCGCCACCGGAAAATTTTCGTCTTTCATGTCTTTGGAGGGCGCGGTTGTCATAGCCGTTTAATCCATTCGCTGAAATCGGCGGCCGCGCGCCGGCAGTAGGCAGCTTTGCGTTCGGCGCCTTTTATTTTGCGGAATTTGCCGTTGGCCGCAGGCTCCGGGGCGAGGGGCGGAAACAAGCCGAAATTAATGTTCATCGGCTGATAGTTTTCGAGATTGGTTTCGTCCTGCAAATGGCCGAGCATGGCGCCGAAGGCAGTGGAAGCCGGCGGCAAAACCGCCTCGCGTCCGCTCAGTTCGCAGGCCGCAAAATAACCGGCCAGCCAGCCGGTGGCGGCGCTTTCGACATAGCCTTCGCAGCCGGTAATCTGGCCGGCAAAGCTGAGGTGCGGCATCGTCTTCAGCCGCAGAAAGCGGTCGAGCAGCAGCGGGCTTTTGATGAAGGTGTTTTTGTGAATGCCGCCGAGCCGCGCAAATTCGGCGTTTTCGAGCCCCGGAATCATCCGGAAAATCCGCTCCTGTTCGCCGTATTTGAGCTTGGTCTGAAAGCCGACCATGTTGCGCAGGGTGTCTTCTTTGTTGTCCTGGCGCAGCTGCACCACCGCATAAGGCTTAATGCCGGGTTGGTGGCTGTTGGTCAGGCCGACCGGCTTCATCGGACCGAACAGCAGGGTGTCGGCGCCGCGTTCGGCCATGACTTCAATCGGCAGGCAGCCGTCAAAATATTCGGCTTTTTCAAAATCGTGAAATTCGGTCTTTTGGCCGTTGAGCAGCTCGTTGACAAAGGCGTAATACCGGTCTTTGTCGAGCGGACAGTTGATGTAGTCGAATTTGTCGCCTTTGTCATAACGCGACTGATACCATGCTTTGTCAAAATCGATGCTGTCTTTGTAAACGACCGGCGCAATCGCGTCGTAGAAGTTCAGATACTGGTTGTCTGCGGCCTTCAAAATGGCCTGAATCAGCGCCGACGAGGTCAGCGGGCCGGAGGCGATGATCCAGCGGCCGTCTCCGGAACCCGGCAGCGCGGTGATTTCTTCATGGACAAAGCTGATGTTCGGATGTGCCTGCAGTTTTTGGCTGACTGTCTGCGCAAAGCCGTCGCGGTCAACCGCCAGCGCGCCGCCGGCCGGAACTCTGGTTGCGTCAGCGCATTCCATAATCAGCGAGCCGGCCAGCCGCATTTCCTGATGCAGCAGGCCGACCGCGCTGGCGGAACCGTCGTCCGAGCGCAGCGAATTGGAGCAGACCAGCTCCGCGCAGTAAGGCGTTTTGTGCGCGGGGGAATATTTTTGCGGCCGCATCTCGTGGATGATAACCTTAATCCCGCGTTCGGCCAGCTGCCAGGCCGCCTCCGAGCCGGCCAGTCCGGCGCCGACGATATGAATACCGGGGTTGTTCATTTTGCATCCTTTTCTAAAAATATCCGATTTATAACGTTTTTGCCGCCAAAAGTAAACAAAAACTTCTATTTGATAAGTTGAGGGAAGTCGTTGCCAAGCATGATAAAAACGAATATAGTAAAGAAAAATTTTGTCTGACTGATGGGAAAAACATGCCTTATTCGGTACTTTTCGGGCTGCTGGGAGCCCTGTTGACGATTTGTCCGGCCAATGCCAGCGAGGATATGGAAAGCGTTATGTTCGGCGCCGAGCCTCCGGTCGAAACCGTTGCGCCCGAGCCTTTGCCGGCTTCCGAGATGCCGGAAGACATGGATTTGATGGACGGCAGCGAGGACGAAAGCATCTGGGGCGAAGAGGGCAATCCGCAGAATTTTGCCCCGGTAACCGCCGATGTTCAGCCTCTGCCGCAGATTCAGTCCGCGGCCGCGCCCGAGCCGGCTCCCGCTCCGGCGGACGCTGCTGCCGCTGCCGAACCTCTGCCGTCGATAAAAAAAGGCCAGAACCTGACCGATACGCTCAAAAACGACCGAAAACAGGCCACGCCCGGCCTGCCGCTGCCCAAAGTCGAGGGAACCTGGGTAAACAAGCTGACTTCCGCCAATCCGCTGGAGCTGCTCAACAGCGAAAAGGAGAAAACCAGCGAACTCGAAAAAATGGTGGACAGCGCGCGCCGCGACACCCAAAAGAGCAAACGTTCCAATGCCTCGGTGTTTGACATTTCGGGCGTAATGCTGCGCATGGGGCTGGCGCAGGTCGACGAAACCATGCAGAACCGCGGTTTTCAAAAGATTATGCAAAAATATCAGGTGCCCAATTTTATAAAATGGCGCAATGAGGAATACTGCCGCGGCAGCGGTGTCATCGGCTATGAGCGGACTCAGGCCTGCGTGGTGGAAAAAGCCAAGAAAGACAATCACCAGTATGTCCAGACGACCAAATACGCCAAATACGACACCAAAGAGGAAATCGAAGTTACTTTCACCAGCAACTTTACCGAAAACAAGGTCTATAAAATCGAATATTCGTCTCAGGCTTCCGGCATTACCGGCAACAGCCAGAAGGCAATCTATCTGCGCAATATAAAAATTTATGATTTTTGGAAAAAAATTAACCAAAAGTATGGTAAGCCCGATGACAAAGAAGCGGTTGTCTGGGGCATGGGCGGCAACAAGCCTTATCTCAAGGCCAAAACCGGATGGCTGCTGCTGGAGGATCCGATGCTGCGCGAACTGGACTATACCCGGATGTCGCGGGAGGATCAGCGATACCTCAACACCGATTTATACAGTTTTTAGAAAGTTAAACTTGATATGCAACAGAATCTTTCCGAATTAATCAGCACCCGTCTCAGTCACGATATCATCGGCAATATCGGCGCGGTTGCCAATGCGGCTGAGCTGCTCGAAGAGGGCGACATGGACTTTTTGGACGACATCAAGTCGATTTTGAAGACGAGTTCCGGCGTTCTGACCGCGCGCATGAAGTTTTTCCGGCTGGCTTTCGGATTGAACAATGCCAATCTGGAGAATCAGGATATTCTCAAAAATACCGCAGCCGCCTATTTGGAAACGCTGGGCAGCCGTAATCATTGCATCCGGCTTGAATGGAGCCCGATTCCGTCCGCTTACGGCCGGCTTGCCCTGCTCGGAGTGATGTGCATTGCCGACACGCTGATTCGCGGCGGCTGCATCAGCGTTCGCCCGTATCAGCGCGGAATTGCGGTTGTGCACAATGACGACGCGCAGGTTTCCGCCGAAAAGGCCGCCGCCCTGAAAAACGTCGTCAACTCCGGAGACGCCGAGGATAACGCGCAGTTTGCGCCGGCGGCTTACATGCTGTCGCTGGTTGGCGAGAGCAAAATGAATTTTTATCTGGTCAGTCAGTCCGGTTTGGGATTTGTGTTTGAATAACGGAGGATAATTGATGTTGCGTTGTATCATAGCGGATGATTCCAAAATTATGCGAATGCTTCTCCGTAAAATTATGGAAAATTTTGATTTTGAGGTCGACGAAGCCGAAGACGGCGAGGAAATCATAGAGCTTCATGCCCAGACGCCGGCCGATTTGATTATCAGCGACTGGAACCTGCCTCTGATGGACGGGATTGACGTTTTGTATAAAATCCGCTCCGATCGCAAAATCCGGCAGCCCCGATTCGTCTTCTGTTCGTATCTGAAGGACACCGGCATCATGCGGCAGGCTTTGGAAGGCGGCGCCGACGATTTTATCATGCGTCCGTTCGACGAAGACATCATCGCGTCCAAACTTGCGATTATGAAGCTGGTATAAAGAGGAGAAGCCATGAAAAAACAGGATTTTGAGTTTTTGATAAACCTTCTCCGCCAAAACGCCGGCTGGGAGTTTGACGAGGAACAGTATTTTGTCATCGATAAAAAGATTTCCAACTTCATTCGCGAAAAATCATATCCGTCGGTGGAAGATCTGGTCGCCGAGCTTAAGGTCGGATCCCGCGCGCTGATTGCGCAGGTGGTCGAAAGCATGGCCTTTTCGGACACTTCTTTTTGCCGGGATTACGATGTTTATGAGCAGTTTCAGGAGGTTTTGCTGCCGCGGATTATCGACAATAACCGCTCCGGCAAAAAACTGCGTTTCTGGTCTTTGGGCTGCAGCACCGGACAAGAGGCTTATTCCGTCGCTTTTGCGCTCAAAAACAAGATTCTCGGTATCGACAACTGGGACATCCATATCCTCGGAACCGATATTTCTTCTCTGGCGGTGGCCAAGGCGCAAAAGGGAATTTATAACAATTTTGAAGTGCAGATGGGATTAAACGCCCGCGACATCCTTGAATATTTTACGCCGGAAGGCGAGCAGTGGCGGATTAATCCCGATATGTCCAAGCTGGTGGAGTTCAGGCGTTATAACATGCTTGACCGCCTGACCACCAATTCGCTGTATGACATCATTTTCTGCCGCAACGTCCTGCGTTATTTTGCGCCCGAGTATCAAGAGCAGATTCTGGCGCGCATCAGTCAGGTGCAGACGCCGCACGGCATTTTGTATCTGGGCAAAAACGAGCATGTGCCGGCAGTCGAGAAGTTTTATGAAAGGATAAACGGTTTCGGCTGCGCCTATATATGCAGGAATGCCGGCGCCAAGCAGGCGGATTTGCAGAATATCGCGGAAACTTCTTCCGAAAGTCTGGCCATGCCGAGTTTCAAACGGCCGAACTTTTTGTCCGAAAAACGGCCTTTTGCCGCCGAGGCGTTTAAGAAAAACGTTTTTAATAAATAATGGCTTCGGCAGTTGCTTCGGGAAGCTGACGGATGAAGGTATTGCGGTTTGTTTTCGGTATTTTTTTGCTGGTTTCCTGCAGCCGGCCGGATATTGAAGAAGTGGATCTTTCTTCATATTTCAAAGGTATCGGCGGTTCGGCGGTTTTTTATAATCCGACGTCGGGGCAGTATAAAGCGTATAATGCGGAGCGAAGCGGACAGCGGTCGTCTCCGTGCTCCACGTTCAAGATTATGTCTTCTTATCTGGCATTGTCCGAAAATCTGCTGACTGCAGAGCAGTCGGAAATAAAATGGAACCAAAAACGGTATGATATGCCGGCCTGGAACCGGGACATGGACCTTGACACAGCGTTCAAAACGTCCTGTGTCTGGTATTTCCGCGCTCTGATTGACCGGATTTCGCCCGCAAAAGTTCAGGCCGTCTTGGACAGATTCCGATACGGCAACCGCGATATTTCGGACTGGAGCGGAGCTCTCAATACCAACACGGACGATCCGCAGCTCAAAGGCTTTTGGATTGAGTCGTCTCTGCAGATTTCGCCGCTTGAACAAGTCCGGGTTTTGGCTGAACTTTTTGCTTATCCTTCGCCGGTAACCGAAACTTTGAAAAAGCTGATGCTGACGACGGTTTCCCCCGTCAAGGTTTATGGCAAGACCGGGCTGGGCATCAAAGACAATCTGGTCGATACGGCCTGGTTTGTAGGCTTTTATGAAACGAAAGGGCAAACGGTCTATTTTGCGGTGCGTTTGGACGATGCAGCAAATCCGCTTGCGGATTATCGGCATCAGGCCAGCCGCTATGCCAGACAAATAGCGTTGGACATCATTGCCGACGCCGAGCTTTTTTAAGGTATTGGTTGATATTTTCAATATCGTTTTCCGAAGGGCGTCTAGGCCGCTTTGGTCTTGCGGCGGCGCGGCTTTAAGGCTGACATGCTGAACCCGCCAGATTGCAATTGCGTTTTGCCATTTTTTTGTTACATTGAAAAAAAGGAGATAAAGATGTGTAATTCGCGGCAATATATGGGAAAAAATATTAAGGTAAAAATCGATCGTCCCTTAGGTTCGGCTCATCCGAAGCATGGCTTTGTCTATGAAGTTAACTACGGATATGTTCCCGGCACCGTTTCGGGCGACGGCGAAGAATTGGACGCCTACGTTTTAGGAGTAAACGAGGCGTTGTCGGAATATGAGGGAAAATGTATTGCCGTTATCCGCCGCACAAATGATAATGATGATAAACTTATAATTGTTCCGGACGGTTTGTTTTTATCCGATGTCGAAATCGAACGGCAAGTTTGCTTTCAGGAAAAATGGTTTAACCACATTATGCTTCGATATCGGCCGGCCATATATCTTATGTCGGGTTTTCTGGGTTTTGGAAAAACGACACTTGCCAAAAAATTTGAACGGGAACTGCCTGCCGTTCGCTTTACGCATGATGAATTAATGCTGAAGAAATACGGCAGAAATCCGGATGATTTTTCCGTGAAATATAAGGAAATCGATGACTTTATCCGTCGGGAAGCCGCAACAACGGTCAAAAGCGGCAAAAATGTCATTTTGGATTATGGTTTTTGGAGCAAAGAAAAACGCGCGGAATATTATCGGTGGGCCAAAATGCTTACGCCCAACGTTCAGTTTTGTGCCGTTCTTTGTGACATTGATGTTGCGCGAAAGCGAGTATTGCAAAGAACTTTGAATAACCCCGATGAGCTTTATATTGATGAAAATTGTTTTGATTCTTTTCTGAAACAATATGAGCCGCTAGATGAGAATGAAGGCTATCCGGTCATTTTCCTTCCTTCCGCATAACTTCTTGAATATATACGAGCCGTGCAGCAGCCAGCTAGTCGGAATTGGGTATTCTCGCCGGATTAACGACGAACCCCCTCCGAAAAAGGAGGGGGTTGGTTGGTGATCCCAGCACTGTGAAATAAAAAACACCGCTGCTCCGGTGTTTTTTATGAGCCAAGCAATGAGACTCTGGCTGCAAGCAAACCAAAGAGCCGCGCAGCAGCCAGCTAGTCGGAATTGGGTATTCTCGCCGGATTAACGACGAACCCCCTCCGAAAAAGGAGGGGGTTGGTTGGTGATCCCAGCGAGAATCGAACTCGCGTTCCCGCCGTGAGAGGGCGGTGTCCTAGGCCGCTAGACGATGGGACCTTCGAGACACACCTTTAATAGCTTAAAATTTTTTAACTTGCAAGAAGTTTTTTATAAAATAATCAAAATACAAAAAGTTGAGCAAAAATAATAATTTCGCTTGCAATTTTAAACTGATGTGTTGTTATTGGTAACGGATTTTGTTTTTTCGGAGCAGAACGACGAATACGTTTACAGTTCATTGCTTGTTGAGCATCCGCACTAATTTTCCTTCAAAAGATGTGGTTAAGGCCGGCTGTGAGTCCGGGGAAAACAAGGTCGAGAAAGTTCCCGTTTTGAAAGTTATCGGTGTCAATCCTCTGGTTAAGGGGAAATATCTGAAACCCAAGCGTCCGCTGTGAGGAGCCGGCGCCGTTGCGGCGCGTTCTGCCGGCTTTCACAGATCAAAGCTGAGGTCGTAAGGCGTGTTGAGCAGATAGGCGTTGTCAAACCCGCGGTTGCGCAGAATGCAATAGGCCAGATAGGCGCCGTAGCCGTGATTGCAGTAAAAAACGACTTTTTTGTCGCGCGGAAAAGAGGCGAGGTTGCCGCGGATTGAAGCCAGCGGAAAATTAACGGCGCCGGGCAGATGCCGTTTGTCGAAACTTTCCGGCGCCCTTGTATCGACCAGAAAAATGTCTTCGTTTTTGTTAAGGCTGCCGACGTCGTAATACCGTATTTCGTCGCGCAGCACCGCCAGAGCCAGATTGCCGAGATTATGCAGGGCGTCTTTGGGCATGGCAAAAGGCGGCGCATAAGCAACGGCGGCGCGGCTGAGTTCCGCCACGGTTCCGCCGCGGCTGATCATGTTGGCGACAATATCGACGCGGGTGTCGATGCCCCGCGGCCCAATTCCCTGAATGCCGAGGATTTTTCCGTCCGGTGCAAACAGCAGTTTGAAGAGCATCTGCTGCGACTGCGGCATATAAATGTCGCAGTTGTTTTGCAGCAGATAAACGTGTCTGAACGGTATTCCGGCTTTTTCGAGCTGTTCCGCATTGGCGCCGGCAAACGCCGCCGTGCAGCCGAAAACCTCGGTAATCTCGCAGGCGGCAGCCTTGCCGAACGGCGTTTCCAGACCGCTCAGAAAATCGGCGGCGATATTGGCCTGCAAGACGGCTCGCGGCGCGCTCGGCCAGCGCTCGGGAAGGCCGGTGACCGCATTGGTAAATTCGACGTCGGCGCCGGCGGCAAAAATGTCCGGATCGTTGGTCTGCATATAATCATTGACCAGGATGCCGCCGCTGCGGCCCAGGTTGATGTCGGCCATAATCGGCAGTTTGACGTCCGGACGTACGCCGGTGGCAATGATTGCCAGATCGTATTTAACCTGCGCGCCGTTGTCGAGCAGGGCATAGGTTTCGCAAAATCCCTGCACTTGCCTGCCGAGATAAAGCCTTACTTCAAATTTTTGCAGATGGTTTTCGATTCTGCGCATCATTTCCGGATCAAAATAGGGCATCAGGTGCGGCGCGCGTTCGACAATGCAGACTTTGGCACCGAGGCGGGCGAAGGCCTCCGCCGTTTCAAGCCCGACGTTTCCGCCGCCCAGAATCAAGATTTTTTTGGCGCCGGTCGCCTCGTAATAGGTTTTTATTTTGTCGACCGCGCGCAGGTCGCGCATCGTAAAAATATTGTCGCCCAGCACCCCTTCGATGTCGGGACGCAGCTGGACGGCGCCGGTTGCCAGCACCAGTTTGTCGTAGCTGACCGGCGTTTTGCCCTCGATGGTCAGAATTTTGTTTTTGCGGTCAATATCAATGACTTCATGCTCCAGTTTGACGTCGATTCTGAAAATTTGGCGCATTTGTTCGACGCCGGCGCCGACAATGTCTTCCGGCTCGGCGACCAGACCGCCCAGGAGATAAGGCAGCGCGCAGGAAGAAACGCCGAATTCCCGGTTCTTTTCCAAAATGACGATTTCGGCGTTTTCGTCACGCCGGCGCAGACGGGTTGCGGCCGAGACTCCGGCGGTGCCGCCGCCGATAATGACGACTTTCATATTTCAACAGCTCCTGTTAATTCCTTTGCTTATATAAATATGAAGCGGAAATGCTTTTTTAAGTGCTTTCGGGCAATAAATTTGGGTTGACAATTGTCGAAAAAGTTTATATAAAAAGCTCGATTTTTCATATTAAAGAGCGAAAAATTAAATACACTCCGAGGAGTGCCGCCAGTCAGCGAGGGTTCGCACACTGGCGCGTTAGAGGTTTAAATAAAAGGGTTTGAGCGCAATGTTTGCAAGTCTGACGGACAAGCTGACGGCTGTTTTTAACAAGATTACTTCGCGCGGCGTGCTGAGCGAAGAAGACATTAACAACACCATGCGCGAAATCCGCATTGCCCTTTTGGAAGCCGATGTGTCTCTGCCCGTGGTCAAGGAATTTATCGCCGCGGTTAAGGAACAGGCTCTGGGAGAGAAGGTCGTCCGCTCAATCCGGCCCGGACAGATGGTTGTCAAGATTGTGCATGACGAACTGGTCAAATTATTAAGTTCGGAACATCAGGAACTGAATTTTCAGGCGGTTCCTCCGGTTAGTATTCTGATGGTGGGATTGCAGGGATCCGGCAAAACCACAACCTCGGCCAAGATCGCCAAACGCCTGGCCGCCAAAAACAAAAAGAAGGTTTTGCTGGCCTCGCTGGACATATACCGTCCGGCCGCGCAGGAACAGCTGAGCCAGCTGGCGGCGCAGATCGGCGGACATGCTCTGCCGATAGTCGCGGGCGAAAAACCGGCGGCGATTGCCAAACGGGCGCTGGATTATGCCAAAAAAGGCGGTTTTGACGTTGTTATTCTCGATTCTGCCGGCCGGCTTTATATTGACGAGGTTTTGATGCGGGAAGTTGCCGAAGTCCGGCAGATTGTCAATCCGGCCGAAGTTTTGCTGGTTGCCGACGCGCTGATGGGGCAGGACGCCTGCGCCACGGCCAAGGCGTTTAACGAGCAGGTCGGCATCACCGGGCTGGTCCTGACCAGAATTGACGGTTCGTCGAGAGCCGGCGCGGCTTTGTCGATGAAAATGGTTTCCGGCGTGCCGATTAAGTTTTTGGGTACCGGCGAAAAGCTCGATGAGATAGAGGAATTTCATGCCGATCGTCTGGCCGGAAGAATCCTCGGGCAGGGCGATGTCGTTTCTCTGGTCGAGCGCGCGATTGAGAACGTCAATCAGGACGAGGCGCAGAAGCTCGCCGAGCAGATGCTCAAAGGAAAGTTTGACTTAAACGATATGTTAAGTCAGTTGAAACAGGTTCAAAAATTGGGCTCGATCGGGGGAATTATCGGAATGATCCCCGGTTTGTCCAAATTTAAGAGTCAGATTGAAGCTGCCGGAGTCGGCGACAATTTGATAAAAAAGCAGGAGGCGATTATTCTCTCAATGACCAAAGCCGAGAGAAGACAGCCCGATATTATCAAGGCATCCCGCAAAAAACGCATTGCGGCAGGCTCCGGAGTAGAAGTTCACGAGGTCAACAAACTGCTCAAATCCTATGAGCAGATGTCGGCCGTGATGAAAAAAATCGGCCGTAACGGCGGTATGAAAAGCATGTTGTCGCCGGCCATGTTAAAAGGGTTTCCGACAGGCGCGATGTTTGGCGGAAAGAAGTAATAAACTAAAGAAAGGAAAATAAATGTCAGTACGTATCAGACTGTCTCGTGGTGGTTCTAAAAAACGTCCGTTTTACAAAGTTGTCGCAGCAGATCAGAGATCTCCGCGCGACGGCCGTTTCATCGAAAGACTGGGCTCTTACAACCCGATGCTGCCTCAGGATCATGCCGAAAGATTCACCGTTAACGAAGAACGCGTCAAATATTGGCTCGCTCAGGGTGCTCAGCCGACCGAAAGACTGCAGAAAATGCTGTCTAACCTCGGCCTGACGGCTAAAGTTGCCCTGCGTGACCAGCCCAACAAATCTGCTCCCAAAGCCAAGGCTCAGGAAAGATTGAAGGAAAAAGAAGAAAAAGCCAGAGCCGCTGCCGCCGAAGCCGCCGCTCCTGCTGAAGAAGCTGCTGCTCCTGCCGAAGAGGCCGGTGCCGAATAATTAACCGTTGTATTAGTTATTTCTGACCGGAAGGTTTGTCATCAATGACTGTTGAGGAAAAAATTTGTTTGGGCGCCGTTGTCGGCGTGCACGGCATCAGAGGAGAAGTCAAAGTCAAGGCTTTTACCGAAGACGAACGCAGCCTCGCCAAATACGGCGTTGTCCGCAATGAAGACGGCACCAGAGAATTTGACCTCAAAATCGTCGGTCGCTCCAAAGAGCTTCTGCGGGTAAAAATCAAAGGGGTGGAGGACCGCAACACGGCCGAAACTCTGATCGGAACCGGCTTTTACATTGAGCGTTCGCGCTTGCCGGAACCCGAAGAGGACGAGTTTTACCACGCCGATTTAATCGGACTGGAGGCGCGCGGCGCCGACGGCGAAAAAATCGGAACCGTCAACGCGCTGTATAATTTCGGCGCCGGCGATCTGATTGAGCTCAAGACGGCGGACGGCAGTTTGGAAATGCTGCCTTTTACCAGGCAGTATGTTCCGACGATTGATGTCAAAAACGGTTTTATTATTGTCGAGATGATGCAATTTGCGCCGGATGAACGGGGAGAGCCCGTTGAAGGTTAAGGTTCTGACCATATTTCCGGAATTGTTTCCGGGCTTTTTGGGATATTCCCTGACCGGTCGGGCGCTGGCTGAGAACAAATGGTCTCTTGAGACCGTCAATATCAGAGACTTCGCCTTCGACAGGCATGGCTCGGTTGACGACACTCCCGCCGGAGGAGGCGCCGGAATGGTTATGCGGCCCGATGTTTTGGGTGCGGCGCTCAAACGGCATTATTCGGGCGGACGTCTGATAAACATGTCGCCCCGCGGCAAGCCCCTGACTCAGAAACTGGTGCGGGAATTGGCTGCCGAGAGCGAGCTGACGATTATCTGCAGCCGTTTCGAGGGGATTGACGAGCGCGTGCTGGAAGCCTATGGCGCCGAAGATGTTTCAATCGGCGACTATATCCTGACCGGAGGCGAGCAGGCGGCCTGTATCATGCTGGATGCGGTTATCCGTTTGCTGCCGGGCGTTCTCGGCAATGCGGAATCCGCGGCAAGCGAGAGCTTTGAGACCGGACTTTTGGAATACCCGCAGTATACCAAACCCGCCGTTTGGGAGGGGCGGGAAGTTCCCGAAGTTTTGTTAAGCGGGCATCATCGCAGAATAGAGGACTGGCGTTTGGCTCAGTCCGAAGAAGTAACTAAGGTCCGCCGGCCGGACTTATGGAAAAAATATCTTGATTCTAAAACGAATTAGGTGTACAAGCTAACCAATTATAAAATAAAGGGTAAAACTGATGAACATTATTGAAAATATCGAAAAAGAGCAAATGGCAAAGCTCACCGAAGGCAAAAACCTTCCTGACTTCAAGCCCGGTGACACTCTGAAAGTGCACACCAAGGTTAAAGAAGGCGATCGTGAACGTATTCAGGTTTACGAAGGCGTCTGCATTGCCCGCAAGAATGACGGCCTCAATTCTTCTTTCACCGTTCGCAAGATTTCCTTCGGCGAAGGCGTAGAGCGCGTTTTCCCGCTGTACTCTCCGAATGTTGCCAAGATCGAAGTTGCCCGTATCGGTAAAATTCGTCGTGCCAAACTGTACTTCCTGCGCGCTTTGCGCGGCCGTTCAGCCCGTATTGCCGACGATTTGTCCGCCGCGGCCAAGGCTCGCGAAGAAGAGAAAAACAACGAAAGCAAATAAACTTTCGCATTTTCAGATCAAAAACCCCGGTTCAAGCCGGGGTTTTTTGCGTTTGTAAAAAGGCGCGTTAAATAAACGTAAATATTTTTGGGCTAAACTGCGTCATAAGTAAATTATAGTCTTTTACTGTTGACAATTTTAGACAAAAATCGTAAGATTAAAACAGTTAAGGCTCTATTTGGGAGAAAATGAATGGAAAATGTATACAAAAACGGCGGCAGACAAAATGACGCTGATTTTTCCGCAGAAAACGCCGATCTTGGCAGACTGGCCGAGAACATTGCCAAAGGCGTCGGTTCGGCAGCTTTGCTTACAGCCGGATATAAATTGACGGCCGGCAGCGCTCACTTATGGGATGTCGTGGTTTCAACTTCTTCTCCCGCAGATGCAATGGTCGAAAAAGCCGCTACCGTGCTCGGAATGGGCGCGGCCGGCGTTGGAATGGCTGCCGGCGTTGCCGTGGCGGCAACCGGCGGTTACGTCGCCTATAAGCTGGCCAAAGAATACCGGTTGAAAGAAAAATTCCTGAATGCCGCCCAAGAAGCCAAAAACTCAAATGTCGGACAAAAAGTGGGCAAGTTTGTGGCTGCGGCGCAAAGACAGATAGCCGACGGAAGCGAGGTTATGGATGTTTATGTCGGTGACAAATACCAGTATTCGTTAATTGATGCTGAGCCCGGCGAAAGAAAAGACGGCCGGTCCAGTCACAAAGTCAGACAAATGCCTAAAGTTGTCAGCAATTTCTTTATGAGAAAATTTGGCAAAGGAAAAGGAATATAAGCATGTCGGATTATACAACTGAAGACAATTTTTTGATTGCCGAGGGCTCGCGCGGGGAGTTGTATTTTCTGCTGCGTCCCAAAAAGGATGAGCCGTGCCGGCCTTATATTGTTTATGACGGTTTTGATCACGCCGTTTTTGTCCGCAACAGCGAGCAGAAAATTATTCTCGATTATATTAATCCCGAAGTGCGCGACAAGCTGCGCAAGTCTCGGGAGGTTTTTGTAATCGAAAGCATTCAGGACAATATCAAAGAAGTTTATCCGGCAAGAATGCAGATGGTGGAAAAAATTCCGGTAGATTGGAGCAAAATAGGCCTTAAGACATGGGAAGAGGCCGCTCTGAACTAAGTTGAAACTTATTTGCGGGCATCGCTGCCGCAACGCCTTTGGGTACCGAAAAAAAGCTCCGTTTCCGGAGCTTTTTGCTTATTTGATTTTGGCGGCCATTTCTTCGGCGCTGACTTTGAATTGTTCGCCGCTTTCCATATCTTTGAGAGTGTAATAGTTGTTGGCGGCTTCGTCTTCGCCGATGATGACCAGATAGGGAATTTTGATTTTGTTGGCGTATTCCATTTTTTTCTTGAATTTGCAGTCGCGCAGCATAACGTCGGCGGCAATGTCGCGGCTGCGCAAAACGCCGAGCAGCTTGAGGGCATTATCGGCATAATCGCTGCTTTGCGTGACTACCAGAACTTTGTTTGGGGTAGGGCCCTTGATTTTAAGCAGGCCGCTGCCGTGCAGCTGGTCATACAGGCGCGTCAGGCCGATGGAAATGCCGACGCCCGGAAATTTCTTGTCCATAAAGACGCTGGAGAGATTGTCGTAGCGGCCGCCCGAGCAGACGCTGCCGAACTCCGGATGTTCGTCAAAGAAAGTTTCGTAAACCGTTCCCGTATAATAGTCAAGTCCGCGGGTGATGCTGAGGTCGATTTGAACATTGCCCGCGGGAATACCGAGGCTCGCCGCCTGTGAGATAACGGTCTGCAGCTCGGCCAGACCGGTCCGGTAAGTTTCGTTTTGAATGTCAAAATCTTCAAGTTTTGCAAGAATTTGCGAATTTGAGCCGTTGATTTTGATGAATTCGAGGAGCTTTTTGTTCTTGTCTTCCGGCAGGCCGAGTTCGCCGAGCTCGCCCAAAAAGGCTGCTTCGGGAATCTTCTTAATCTTGTCGACCAGCCGCAGGACGTCAACGGTTTTGTCGGCGATTTCAAGGCTTTCCAAAAAGCCCGACAGCAGTTTGCGGTTGTTGATGTAAATTTTGAATGCCGGCAGCTCGAGTTTGTTGAAGACGGTATAAATTACGGCCAGAACTTCGGCGTCGTAAACAATATTGAGTTCGTCGCGGTCGATAATGTCGATATCGCACTGGTAAAACTCGCGAAAACGGCCTTTCTGCGGGCGTTCGCCGCGGTATACCTTGCCGATCTGATAGCGTTTGAACGGAAAGGTCAGGCTGTTGTTATAGAGCGCGACGTATTTGGCCAGCGGCACCGTCAGGTCAAAACGCATGGCCAGGTCGGTATCGCCTTTTTTGAACTCGTAAATTTGTTTTTCGGTATCGCCGCCGGATTTGGACAACAGCACCTCGGCCAGTTCCAGGATCGGCGTGTCCAGCGGCGCAAACCCGAACAGCTCGTAAGTATGGGCAATAACCGACTTCATGCGTTCCATCACAATCTGCTCTTCCGGCAGAAGTTCCATAAATCCTTGCAGTGTCCGTGCGGTCATTGTCGTTTCCTTTGCTGTTGATAAAACCGTTTCCGAAATTAGAGCCGTTTGCCTGATATGTCAAGAATCTTATCATATTTTAGTTGTTACTTACTTTTCGAAAGCGTTTGAATTTAGTATTGCAAAAATGCTATTATGCAGCAAAGTTTTACTGTCGGAATAAAATAAGGATAAAAAGATGAAAAAGATTGCCGTAATCGGAGTTGAAGAGGGTGTCGGCCGCGAAGTGCTGAACCTTTTGGCGGAAGAGAACGTCCCGCTCGGGAATGTCGTTGCGCTGGAGCCGCGTTCGGCGCTCGGAAACATTGTTTCCTACGGCGAGGATGACGAATTGGACGTTCTGAGTCTGGATGCGTTCGATTTTCACGATGTCGAAATCGCCGTTTTTGCCGTTTCGGCCGAAGTGGCCAAGAAATACGCGCCCAAGGCCGTTGCCGCCGGCGCCCGTGTCATCGACTGTTCCGCCGCTTTTGTCGGCGACGCCGATATTCCGATGGTGGTGAGCGGTATTAACGAAGACCGCCTGCCGGGAATGAAAAAAGGCATTGTTTCCGTGCCGTCCGCCGAGGTGGCGCAAATGCTGATACCGCTTCAGAACATTGCTCGCGACTGCGGCATCAGGCGCATTGTCGTTTCGACTTATTCGTCGGTGTCAAGCTATGGCCGCGAGGCGATGGACGAGCTGTTTAACCAGACGCGCAAGATTTTTATGAACGAAACCCTGGCCGATGACCAAAAGGTTTTTCACAAGCAGATAGCGTTTAACGCCGTGCCGCAGGTCGGCGATTTTATCGGCGAAGAAACCGCCTGCGAATGGGCTTTCAATGCCGAGGCCAAACAGATATTGGGCGGCGAGGTCAAGGTTCATGCCAACTGCGCGGTTATTCCGGCTTTTATCGGTTCGGCCCAGTACCTCAATGTCGAATGCGCAAAAGAGATTGACGTCGACGTTGCGCGCCGGCTGATTAAGGAAGTCAAAGACGTGGTTGTTTTCGACAAGCAGGTTGACGGCGGTTATGTCACGCTGCACGACGTCCAGGGCGAAAACGGGATTTATGTCAGCCGTCTGCGTCAGGACAACAGCGTCGAAAACGGAATCAGCCTGTGGTGCGCCGCGGACAGCCTGCGCGCCGCCGGTGCCCGCAACATTGTCAATATTATTCGCTCTTTGCAAAAGAATAAGTTGAATTAACCTCTCTCAGGGAACTTAAATCCTATGAAAAAACTCGGTTTGATATATTTTTTGATTACGGTCTTGTTTTGCGGTTTGGCGCAGGCGCAGACTTCGGTGGATGTTCTGGGCGACAATCTCAGCTACAAAAGCATCAGCGCCCGTCTTAAAGAAATCGATTCCGCGCTGAAAAACAACCGCCTCAGTTCTGACGACATTGCTGAAGAAATCAAGTATATCAACGAACTTCGGCTGCAATTGGAAGCGCGTCGCAAAGACGTCAAAGAACAGATTAAATTTGTCGAAAAACGTTTGGAGGCGCTTGGCGACAACGACGGCGGCCGCGAGGTTCAGGTCATTGCGCAGAAGCGGCAGGAATTTAACCGCGAGATGACGACCGAAAAGGCCCGCGCTTCCGAAATCGACATTCTGCTGGCCAAGCTCGACGAGCTGGAAATATCTATTTTTAACCTGCGCAACGAAGAATTGTGGGGCAATCTGCTCAAACCCGGAAATCCGCTGGTTTATCCGTCGGCTCTGATTACGGCCAACCGACAGTTTCTGGAGCTGGTTTTTGACATTGTCAAATCTCCCTTTACCTGGTATGAGGAATTGACGTCCGCGCAGAAAGAAACGGTGGAGGCCAAACTGCTGCCGGTCAGTCTGGTTGTGGTCTTTATCTGTTTTTTGGGCTTGTTGCTGCGGCGTTTTATTTTCCGCCGCTTCGGCTATCGGGACGAGATTGAGCAGCCGCGCTACGGCCGGAAGGTCATCGCCGCCGTTGCGGTTTGGATTGCTTACGGCATTATTCCGACTTTTTTAATCGGAGCCGGTTTGTTGTGGATTATCAACGGCAAGATTCTGACCAGCGGTTTCTTCGGCATTACGCTGAACAGCTTTCTGTATTATCTGCTGTATGTCATAATTTTGCGCGCCACCTGCCGGGTTGTTTTTACGCCGTATCATGAAAACTGGCGCCTGATTAACATGTCGGACGAAAAGGCCAGACGGGTAACCCGGGCGATATACATGAGTATTTATCTGATCGGAATAATGGCTTATCTGCAGCATATCGTGCAGGTTTCCAATTATCCGATTGAGCTGATGAGCTATATGGTCGGTATTTCGGCCGTTATCAAGTCTTTTTGCGTCGTCTGGGTGGCCAGCCGCATTTTGTGGACGCGTGACAATACGGCCGAACCGGCCGACGATGCGGCGGAAGAAGACGATGAAAAGGAAAGCGAAGACGAAAACAAAGACACCAATGCTTTCCGCGTAACGTTTTCGCTGCTGGTGCTGGCGATGGGGATTACGGTTCTTTCTTTATCCGGCTATGCGTATCTGGCCTCGTTCATCATGAACAACTTTATTTTGTCGGTTCTGGTTATTTTCATTTTGTGGATATTCCGCAAAATCATCTATGAGTTTATTCATCGGATCTTGTTTTTGGGCCTGTGGGTAAAAACCTTTCGCATGCGCCGTCATGTGATTCGCAAGCTGGATTTCTGGCTTGGTTTCATTGTCGAGCCGCTGTTTGTCATCGGCGGGATTTTTGCGGTTTTGATTTTGTGGGGCGTGCCGGCGGATTTGCTCATCGGGCTGGTTTACAGAGCTTTTACCGGCTTTACCGTGGGCGGTATCCGGATTTCGCTGTTTGCCATTATTATCGGCCTGATTGTTTTCTTCGTCAGCATCGCCATTGTCAAATCGCTGCGTTACCGGCTCGAAAACCGTTTGCTGGCCAAGGTAGACATGGACGAGGGCACCAAACACTCGCTGGCCGCCGGTTTTTCTTCGCTGGGTTATGTGGCTTCGGCGCTGCTGGCAATTGCGATTATGGGCGGCAACTTAACAAATTTTGCCTTGGTTGCCGGTGCTCTTTCCGTCGGTATCGGTTTGGGCCTGCAGAACGTGGTCAACAACTTTGTTTCGGGCATTATCCTGTTGTTTGAGCGCCCGATAAAAGTCGGCGACTGGGTTGTGATAAACGGCGAAGAGGGAAAAATCAAACAGATTAACATCCGTTCGACCGAGGTAGAAACTTTTAACCGCGCCAGCGTAATTATTCCCAACGCAACGCTGCTGTCCACTTCGGTCACCAATCTGACGCACGGTAACAACTGGATGCGTTTTAAGGTTCCGGTCGGCGTGGCTTATGGTTCCGATACGCAGCGCGTCAAAGAGATTTTGCTTGAATGTGCGGCCGCCAACAAAAAAGTTCTCAAAAAACCTGAGCCTTATGTGCTGTTTCAGGATTTCGGCTCCAGCAGTCTGGATTTTGAATTGCGCGGCTATTCGAGCAATATATGGGAAGGCTGGATTGTTCCGAGTGAGCTTCGTTTTGAGATTAACCGCCGTTTTGCCGAAGAGGGAATAGAAATTCCGTTTGCCCAGATGGTTATTCACCGCGGCAGCGAAGTCGGCCAGGAAACGCGGGAACAATTCTATGCGGCCAGAAAGAAAAAGAGAGAGAAAAATGCTGATAAATGACTTGCGCGATAAAAAGATCCTGATTTGGGGCATGGGCTCGGAGGGAAGGGCCGTCAAGGAATATTTGGAAAAACACAGGATTTCTTCCAAAATACGGACTTATAACGACGACGAAGGCGCCGAAACTTTTGCCGGACTGCTGAAGAGCGGAATCGACGTCATCATTCGTTCGCCCGGCGTCAGTATTTATAAGCCCGAATTTGCGCGGGCAAAGGAAAGCGGCATAAAAGTTACGTCGAGCTCGGACTTGTTTTTGTCGGAAATGCGCGCGAATCATCCGCAGACCAAAGTCATCGGCATCAGCGGTTCCAAAGGCAAGAGCACCAGCGTCAGCATGCTCTACCACATGATGAAGGCGCTGGGCTGCAAGGTTGCCCTCGGCGGGAACATCGGCCGGCCGCTGGTAGAGCTTCTGGATGCCGATTATGACTATGTCGTCGGTGAATTTTCGAGCTATCAGGCCAGCGATTTGAGCGTTTCGCCGCAAGCCGTGATGTTCACCAATTTGTTCTCGGTTCATACCGACTGGCACGGCGGCCACGATAATTATTGCCGTGACAAAATACACCTTGCCGCCAATCAGCTGCCCGGAGAAATCTGCGTTGCCAATGCGAATAACGCCCAGTTGAAAGAATATTGCAGGAATTTGCCGAATATTTCGTATTACGGCCTGCCGGACGGATTTCATGCCCGCGGCCGCGAGCTTTACTATAAAAACGAAGTATTGCTGAATATTAACGAGCTGAATATCAGCGGCAATCACAATATGGACAATCTGGCCGGCGTCGTAACCGTTATGGACAGACTCGGGCTCGACTGGCGCAAAGGCCTGGAGGCGCTGAAAACGTTTGAACCTTTGCCGCACCGCCTGCAAAAAGTTGCGACCGTCAACGGCATTTTGTTTGTTAACGACAGCATTTCGACCGCGCCGGAAGCGGCAATCGGCGGTATGCAGAGTTTTGACGAGCCGATGGCGATTATCTCGGGCGGTATCGAAAACCATCAGGACTATACGCAGTATGCCAATTTTATTGCTAATAACGCCAAAGTGAAGGTTGCGGTAACGCTGTTTCAGTGTGGGCCGCAGATTGCCGCGGCAATCAGGAATGCCGTCAGGCGTCCCGATTTTAAGCTGATTGAGGCCGAGGATTTGGAATCCGGCGTTCGCGCCGCGTATGAGGAACTGCAAAAAGTCGGCGGCAAATTGGTGCTGTTTTCTCCGACCGCGCCGAGCTTCGGTTACTATAAAAACTTTATCGAACGCGGCGAGCATTTCATAAGCATTGTAAAAAGCCTGAGTAAATAAAAAAAGCCTCCCTTTCGGGAGGTTTTTTAATGGTGCCGGTTAGTAGACTCGAACTACCGACCCACGCATTACGAATGCGTTGCTCTACCAACTGAGCTAAACCGGCTTCGTGTTGCTTTTTACAACACTAAAATATATTTAGCAAGTTTTTTTATTGCTTTATTGCAAAAAAAAGCCTCTCTGGTCTGCGAGAGGCTTCTTTTGTGCGGCGTTGGGCTTATTTTGTCAGCATGGCGCGCAGGAACCAGAGGTTTTTGGCATAGGCGGCCAAATATTCTTCGAACATTCCGACAACCTGAAAATCGCCTTTTTCGTCGGCTTCGTCGCGAATTTCTTTTGCCAGCGCGGCCATTTCTTTCATGTCGCTCTCAACCAGAGAGAGCGCTTCGTCGATGCTGAAGTCTTTGGCGTCAACTTCTTTGAGCGTTGCGTGGGCCAAAAAGTCGGACAATTTGACCAGCGGCATCTCTTTGCGCATTTTCTGAACCTCGGCAACGGCGTCGTACTGCTCAAAAGTTTCGTCGTAAAGTTTTTCGGTAAATTCATGAACCTGTACGAAAGCGCCGCCGGTAACGTTCCAGTGAATGTTGTGCAGTTTGGCAGTCCAGACGGCGAGATTGGAAAGGTATACGTTAAGTTTATTCATTTTTTTCTCCTCGGTGAGTGTGGTTGTTTATTTCTTCTTTGAGCATACCTTAATAAATAAATTTGTAAAGTAAAAATAATAATTATTATCAATTTTATTGAAAAGTTTCGTTTTTTCAATAAATTGAATTGAATAAACTTGCTTTTTCAGAGTATCGGGATAATATGAAAAGACAAATTGTATATTTAAGCTATTATTATGGCGGGCCGGCGGATTTTCAGCTTCCCTCATAATGATGCGTTTGTTTCATCCCTAAAAATTAGCGATATGAATAAAATCGGTTTTTATGCGGGATCTTTTGATCCGTTTACCCGCGGACACCTGAGTATTGTCTGCGAGGCGTTGTGCCTGTTTGACAAGGTTATCGTCGGCATCGGCAACAATCCCTCAAAACGCCCGGTATTTGATTTGTCTGAGCGCCAGTCCATGATTCGGCAGACTTTTGAAGACTGGCAGGACAGTTTTCGATATTGCCGCCCGGTTTATTTGTCCTGCTCGGAGGCGCGGGCTTGCGCGCGGCTGCGGGAAGATCCGTCCTGTATCGAGATTGTTGCTTTTGAGGGGCTGACCATTGATGCGGCAATCAAGGCGGGAGCTGATACGCTGATTCGCGGCGAACGCATTATCGGAGACCACGATTCGGAAATGCAGCTGTCGATTCTGAACCGCGATTTGCTGGCGGCCAGGCATTGTTATCTGAACATGGTGACAATTCCCGTTCCGAAAGAAAGTCTGACCTACGTTTCTTCGTCAACCGTCAAGTCGTTGTTTGCCTGCGGCGAATACATTGCGGCGTATCGGTTTGTCACGCCGTCGGTGCATAATGCAATGTGCCGGAAGTATTTGCGCGGCGAGTTTCCGTCGGGGCATTTTATGAATGCCGTTTCGGAATCGTGCGGAGAAAAGGTTTATGATGAGCATGTCGTCAGAAGTTATTGCGCCGGGAACCGTTATTATCACAATTTGTCGCATATCGGCTACTGCCTGAATTACCTCAATTTTCTGCGTAATACCGGAAAAGCTGAGTTTGCGGATTTTGACGCGCTGAAGCTCGCCTTGTTTTTTCATGACATTGTTAACGGTGTTGCGGCAAGCGAGGAAAAGAGCGCTGCGGTTCTGAGGGCTTTGCAGCCGGATCATCAGCCTGAGACGGACAAACTTTTCGAAGACGCCGCCCGGCTGATTATGAACACCCGGCACGATTCGCAGCAGTGTTCGGATTGCTCGGAAGATGCAAAGCTGCTGCATGACGTCGATTTGCTGATTCTGGCGGATGACGAAAATTATGACACCTATGCCGGTTTGATTGCGCGGGAGTATTCCTCCTCATGCAGCCGGGAAGCGTATGTCAGCGGGCGTCGCGATTTTCTGACCCGCCTGCTTAAGTCCGACATCTTCCGGCACCCCCTGTTTAAGAAGTTTGAGGCGGCGGCCAAAAGCAACCTCAAGCGTGAACTTTTCGGATATTAAAAATTATTCCCGAGAAAGGCCTTTTCATAAGAAAAGGTCTTTTTTTGTTCTATGAATGTTCTGAAATTTGCAAAAAGAATTGACTTATATAACAGCTTGTGTAGTATCGGGTATTATAAACACAATCAGGAGATTTATTTATGAAAAAAATTGTTCTTGCGTCCTTGTTGCTGGTATCCGGTTGTATCGGTCTGCATGATGAGCCGGTTTATTTCAAAGACAATCATCAGGTATATCGCGCGGTCTGCAACGGCACGGCAAGAGACATCGGCGATTGTTATGCTCTGGCCAACAAGCGCTGCGGCGGCGAGTTTGAGGTTTTGGATACCGAGAAGGAAGAGGCCGGCACCGTTAATCATGGGTACAAAAGCACGGATTTCTCCCGGCAGAGCAATCGCAAAAGCTATAATATGGACGATTACCGCGAGAGCATAACCGACAGCACCGGCCATGCCAACACCTGGTCAAGCGGCGCCAAGCTGAAGTTAATCAACCGCAGCATTTACTTCTATTGCAAATAAAACGGAGCGGACGTCTGCCTGCGGCGCGTCCGTCTGTAAGAGCTTTTCCAGATTTTCGTCTTCAATATCCTGATATTGGGGCGGTTGAACGAAGGACGTCATAAGCACTCCTTTCAAAAGCAGATGGTTTTGAGCAGATCATTGAGCCAATAGTCGATTTCGGAGTTTATCATCCGGCGGAAATTGGCCGCGTCGCTTTTGTCGTCGCTGTCTAATTCTGCCAGCAGTTTCCAGTCCGGCATTTCGTTGACATAATCGCAAAATTCAAAAAGAAGATTTAAGCCGCGGCCGTATTCGAGACGGTTTTGAAAATGGTACAATTCAAAACTGCTCAAGAGGCAGCGCGCTTTTTCTTTTAAAATTTTGGAACTGAGTGCCATAATAAATTTCCGATGTCGGTTGCCGATATTGGAAAGAATACGTTATTCGTATATTTAAAGTCAAGATATCTAAGTACGTTTTTCGTATACTTGTTTATAACCTTTTAATAACCCCCGCAATTCTGCCGATGATACAGCAGTCGGAGGCTTTTCGTACATAAGGGCTGAGCTTGGAATTGTCTGAAGATATTTTGAGCTGCTGCGGTTCGGTGTTGGGAATCAATTCGATGCGTTTGACGCTGATGCCGATACCGTCCCAGATTGCAAAAATTCCTGCCGGCGAGGGCTTTTTGCCTTTGGCGGAAGTATCGATAATCAGTTTGTCGCCGGAACAGATTGTGGGTTCCATGCTGTCGCCGACGGCTTCGATAATATAAACGTTTGAATTTTGGACTTTGAGTTCGTTTAAGAATTCGACCGGAATTTTCCAGTTGCAGCGGATATTTTTGTTGGCCAGATTATTGCCGTTGTAATTGTAAACCGGCTCTTTCAGGACGTTGGGCTGGACATCGTCTTCTTCTTCGTCGTAGATGTCTATTTCGGGGATTGTTTCGCCGCAATACAGGCCGGGATTGTTTAGCTCGTCGGCGGGGACGGGACGAACCTGATTGGTTATTCCGGAATTGAAGTTGATCATGCTGTCGAGGCTGACGCCGAGCAGAGCGGACGCTTTGGCGATTTTATCCAGCGGGATGGCTTTGGTTTTGCCGGAGAACAATTCGTAAACGCGGCTGGCCTGCCAACCGATGTCCTTGGCGAATCTGGCCGGGTTGCTGTTGATTTTGTTAAGTCTTTCTTTGAGCCAGTTCCAACGATTGGTCATGGATGTTCTCCCGATTTTTATTGTATACGAAAAATGTACTACAATTTTCGGCTATTGTAAATATACGACTTTAGTATAGTATTTGCTTGACTTTTGCTGTACGAATATCGTATAAACTTTTTGTGCTGAAATAAGGAGGATAACATTGAAACATTTGTCGGATAATTGTCGTTTGCCCAAGTCTCCGAAAAACGGGCGTGTCGTCAGCCGCCGTCTGCAGGATCGGCGCCTGTGGGAGCAGATAGAAAACCTGGGCTTTCGCAAGGCGGCTTATTGCCTGACCAAAGGGTATTCCTATATCTGCTGGGGCGGGCATCTGCGGGCCGTGTCATGGAAGGAGGTGCGCGGCAGCTATCGTGAGCCGTACGCTGATTTTGACGATGAGACGCTGGAATTTTTGTTTCGTTGTAAATGTGATTATCTGAGGTGGAGCCGTTTATGCGATTCGTTGGGGCTGAACCGCGGCGCCGTTATGGATATTCTGTATTTTGGCAAATCTTTGTCGGCCGTTGACAAGTTTTATGGTCGGCGTCACGGCTGGGCGGCGGCAAATATATTGGCCGCTCTTTCATTGTATCGGCGATAATTTCGGATATCTTTTTGTTGCGCTTCCGTTTGGCAGAAAATATTTTTGCAAACGCATATCTGACAAGATGTCACTGCATAAATTTATCAGACCTAAAACGAGTGTTTTAAAAAAGTTATCCACAGTAGGTTGACAAACGGGGAAAAGTTTGTTATAAGAATTGCCATAATGAAAAAAGTGTGTTCACTGCCGGAGGGTACCTTCCGGCAGTATTTTTATATTCGGCCCGAGACGTCAGTCCGGGCTTTTTTGTGGAGAAAACAATGTATTTTGAAACGGAAGAAGAGAAGCAGAAAAAATTGGCGCTCCAACGGCAGGAAGAAATGAGCCTTCGCGATGAACTGAAGCAGAATCTGCAAAAAGCCGGTTTGCTCGGTGAAGAAAAGGTTATGACCGGCCCGCTGGGTAACATAACATATTATGATGAGCCGCAGCAAAACAATGCTGATCGGACACAGATTCCGCCGCGTCAGCAGACGCCGTTTCAGCCGCAGCCCGAACAACAAAATCAGTCGCAGCAGTTCCAACAACCGCAGAAGCAAGAGATGAGCTGGGGTGAAAAAGCGGTCGGGCTGGGAAAAGTTGCCGCCAGCGGCGTAACGTTGAATACCATTGACGAATTGGCCGGAGTAGCCGGCGGCGTTATCAACGCCGGATACGGAATGTTGCCGGGGGCGGCAAATCATGATCGTTATTTTTCCGATAATTTCAAAACCGGATATCGGATTGCCCGGGACGATTGGCGTAATGACGTCGCGGCGGCCAAGCGCGAAATGCCGGCATTGGCAAATACGGTCGAAGGCGTCGCCTCGGCGGTTTCGCCGCTGGGCGTAACCAAAGCCGCGGCAGCCGCGCCGCTGGCGCTGAAATCAGCCAAAGGTTTGCAAAGCGCCGTAAACAGCGGCATTATCAACGGCTGGGGCAGTACCGAAGAAAACACGGCCGCCGAATATGCCAAAAACATCGGCCGAAGTATTGGGAGTAATATTGGCGGTCATGTGGCTGCAAACAGATATTTAGGGCGTGCCGGAGAACCTTTGACCAGAACGGTTGTCAGTAATGCAATTTCAAGCGGAATTAACGGAGTGGTGCAAAGCCTGTTCCCGATTAAAACGCAAACAACAGAAGAAGATGAAGAAGAGAGAAGGCGGCGGATGCTGGGATATTATTAAAAGCGAGTGGATTTTTTGAGATATCCGTGTTAATATCTCAGAAAACAATAAGGGACCAAACAAATGCAAAAATTGAACGGAGTGGTAGTAACCTGTAAATTTATAATATTTTTTGCCTTACTTATGTTTACGGCAATAAGTCCCACGGCCACAATATTGATGCACGGTTTGGTTCCTTATGATTTTTGTTTTTTTTTGTTTGACGTCAGTTTTGCTGTATTTTGCATAATTCTTCCGCTCGGCGAGAAAAAATACAAATGGATACAACGCAGTAAAATACCGGGAAAAGATGATATACAGGAAAAATTTTTAGTATTGGAACTTTTACTTTCCGTTGTGGTTAATTGGATACATTGGGACGTTACCAAAGAAGTTCTTAAAGCAATGTTCAGGCTGACTTACATTTAAGCGGCGGATAAAAGCGGGTGGATTTTTTGAGATATCCGTGTTAATATCTCAGAAAACAATAAGGGACCAAACAAATGCAAAAACTGAACGGAGCGGTAGTAACCTGTAAATTTATAATATTTTTTGCCTTTCTTATGTTTATGGCAATAAGTCCCACGGCCACAATATTGATGCACGGTTTGGTTCCTTATGATTTTTGGTTTTTTTTGTTTGATGTCAGTATAGTGGTGATTTGCATCATTCTTCCGCTCGGCGAGAAAAAATACAAATGGATACGACGCAGCAAAATACCGGGAAAAGATGATATAGAGGAAAAATTTTTAGTATTGGAACTTTTACTGTCCGTTGTGGTTAATTGGATACATTGGGACGTTACCAAAGAAGTTCTTAAAGCAATGTTCAGACTGACTTACATTTAAGCGGCCGCCGAAATACGGCGGCTTTTTTTGTATTTGATAACGGGGAAGGAGAAATGAATCAGACTGACAATCAGGAAAAAGTTGCAACCTTGCGCATAGAGATTGCCGAAGTGTTCAAGCCGCTGCTCAATGAGGCTTATCGCGTCAAATTTTATTACGGCGGCCGCGGCGGCGGCAAGTCCTATGCCTTTGCCGACAGCCTCCTGCTCAAGGCACGGCAGAAAAAACTGTTTATTGCCTGCCTGCGCGAAATTCAGGATTCCATAAAAGATTCGGTCTATAAATTGTTGTGTGATCGCATTTCCGCCTGGGGCTTGAATGATTATAAGATTTTTGAAAACAAAATCGAAAACAAGCTGACCGGCAGTCGTTTTATTTTTCGCGGGCTGCGCGATCAGGACGTTAACAATATCAAGTCTCTGGAAGGCGTTGACATTGCTTGGATAGAAGAAGCGCAGACCATTACCAAAAAATCATGGGATATTTTGAGCCCGACCATCCGCAAGGACGGATCCGAAATCTGGATTTCCATGAACCGCGAAAACGAAAATGACGCGCTCTGGATTGCTCTGGCCAATAAGCCCGACGAGCGTACGCTGGTGCGCAAGGTTAATTATTATGACAATCCGTTTTGTCCGGAAGAGCTCAAAATTCAGGCGCAGGCCTGCAAACTCGACAATCCCGATGACTATGCCCACATCTGGCTCGGCGAGCCGCTGCGCCAGGGAAATTACAAATTGATTGCCGGGCATCTGGTGCGCGAGGCTTTTGAGCCGAAAATAGCCGACAGCACGTCGCCGTTGATAATCGGTTTGGACATTGCGCGTTTCGGCGACGACAAAACCTCGTTTTGCTTTCGCCGCGGCCGCTGGTGCCAGCGTTTTGAGAGCTATCGCAAGCTGGATAACGTCGAGGTTGCCAATCTGGCGCACAGCTTTATCAGGGCGCAGCGTCCCAGACGGATATTTATGGATATCGGCGGGCAGGGCGCCGGGGTTTACGACATCCTGAAAGATCGCGGTTTCGGGGAGATTATCCGCGGCGTTTATTTTGGCGAAAAAGCGCGTCAGGATGACCGGTATTTCAACCGCCGCGCCGAGATGTGGGACGCCGTGCGCGACTGGCTGTCCTCAAAGCCGCCGGTGCAGCTGCCCAAAGATGAAGAGCTGTATGAAGACCTCTGCGCCATTAACAAACGCTATGACCGCAGAGGTCGTTTGCAGCTGGAAGAAAAAGACGAACTCAAAAAACGTCTCGGCCGCTCGCCCGACAAAGCCGACGCTCTGGCGCTGACTTTTGCCGAACCGGTTTATGACACCGGGGAGCCGAGGCTTTACGGCAACGGCAATCTGACTTACAACGATTTGTTTTCTGATAATCAAAGGAGCTGTGAATGGTAAGAGCTATTCTGGACCGGGTTTTTATCCGGATTGAACCGCCGGCCGCCTCGCAAGGCGGTATTTTTATGCCCGAAACAATCGAAAATCCGCCGACAACCGGCCGGGTTGAAGCGGTCGGGCCGTTGGTTGCCTCGGTAAAACCCGGGGAAAAAGTTTTGTTTCATGTATTTGACGAACTTCCGGGATACGACAAAGACGTGGTTGTCGTGCGCGAAAGTTCATTATTGGGAGTATTTGAAGATGAGTAATGCCGAACTGGTGGAAGAATGGGTAAATAAAATCACCGTTGCCGAAAAACAGTATGAAAAGTATTATAATCTCGTGCGCGAAACCCGGGAGTTTTATAAGGACAACGCCGGCAGCTCCAAGACCGAGGGACGCTACAATATTTTTTGGTCCGGAGTAGAGACGCAGAAACCCTTTTTGTATTTCAGGCAGCCCAAGCCGTATATCGAGCGGGCCAATCCTTCGGCCGGCGAGGCGCAGAAACTGGCCTGCCGCATCTTGTCGCGGGCTCTGGCGTGGAATTTGCAGCAGTTTGATTTTGACAGTGTCGTCAAATATGCCCGCAACGATTTTCTGATCAGCGGCTGCGGTATTTTGTGGGAGCATTATGAACCCGAGTTTGCGGAGTTTCCCGACGCCTGTGATCCGACGCGCAAAATCGAACTCAAAACCGGTGAAAAAGTCGTTTCGCAATATGTCAATCCCGAGCATTTTATCGCCGACTGCGACAAAGTCGGCATTTGGGAAGACGTAAGCTGGGTGGCGCGCAAAATTTATATGAGCAAGCAGGAGGCCGTAGATGCTTTCGGTGAGGCCGCCTGTGTTGAGCTGGTGCGCGAAGGCGAGAAAGATTATCGCAGCCGCGAAATCTGCGTCTATGAAATCTGGGACAAAATCAGCCGCAGGGTTTATTGGCTGGCCAAAGAAAAAAGAGGCGATTTTCTGAAAGTCTGCGACAATCCGCTCAAAACCGAAGGATTCTTTCCCTGCCCGAAACCGATTTTTGCCACTCTTACCAACGACAGCATTATCCCGATACCCGATTACAGCCTGATAAAAGAGCTGCTCAATGAGCTCAACGGCATCAACACCCGCATGAAATTGACCATGCAGGCGCTGAAGGTCAGCGGTGCGTATGACAACTCTTTTCCCGAGCTGGCCAATATCCTGAGCAAGGACGTAACCCTGGTGGCGGCCAAAGATTTTGAGCGTCTGAAAGACGCCGGCGGTCTGCGCGGCATTATCGATTTTGTGCCGATAGAGCAATATGTTTCCGCGCTGGAGCAGCTGGCTGCGCGCAGACAGGACATCATTGCCCGGATTTACGATATTACCGGCGTTTCCGACATTATGCGCGGAACTTCCGATGCTGCCGAAACCGCTACTGCCGTAAACCAGAAAACCAATTTCGGCACGCTGCGCAATCAGGATCGTCAAAATGACATGCAGCGTTTTATCTGCGACGTTTTTCGCCTGAAAGCCGAAATTATCTGCGAGTTGTTTTCGGTTGATACGCTGATGTCGTTTCTGACGGCGGAGGAAGCGGCCGACGCTCAGGTTGCCCGGGCTGCGGTGCGGGTGTTGAAAGATGACAAAATGCGCGGCATGGTGCTGCATGTCGAGAGCGATAATGTTTTTAACCTGAGCGCCGAGAACAACGAACTGCAAAACGGCATAAAAGTCATCAACGAAATGATTAACACCGCGCTGCCGGCAGTCAGTCAGCAGCCGCTGCTCCTGCCGCTCTACCGCCAGATGATCGGTGCCGTTTGCGGCAGTCTGCCCAAAGGACGGATTTTTGAAACCGTGTTGGAGAAAGTCTTTAATGACATTGCCGCCGACCTGAATCGTCCCGAGCCGCCGCAGCAGGATCCGGCGCAGGAAATTCAGCGGCAGAAACTGGAAATCGAACGCGAGAAAAACCGTCTCAAAGCGCGTGAACTCGATATTAAGGCCAATGCCGAAAAAGCCAAATTGGAATTGACGGATAAAGAAATGAACCTCCAAAACAAACTCAAAACCGAGGAGATTTCCGACCGCCGCAAGGCGGCCAACGCCGAGCCGGTGATAATCAAAGACAAACAGCCGCTGCCGGTGCCGGCCCAAATGCCCAAACTCAACACCAACATCCCGACCGGGCTGGTTAAAAGTTTTGACTGATATAAAAGGAGAACAATATGTATTTTGAAGATGAAGAAGAAAAGCGCCACCAACAGACGGCGCAGTATATCAACACGCCTTACGGCCCCGCCCGCAATCCCGAGCTGGAGCAAAGAGGAATAGCTTTAAATAGTACCGACAGCACATCACGAGATAAGACCAACGGAATTTTTGACAGAGTGATTGAGCCTGTCAACAAGGTTTTAAGTGCTGGAAATAAAATGATGCCACTGAACTTAAATGACAAGTATAAGCATGCGACGGTAAGCTGCGTGGGAGCGCAAGGCGGAGTATATGACGCTGCTGTTACGGGGGTAATGGGTTTAGGTAAAGAATTGGTGGATATTTACAATAAAACTACTAAAGATTTGAATGAAAATCCCAATTCTATATATAAGAGCAAGGAAGAAATTTTTAATGACTCTAAAGAAGATTTAAAAGCCGATTTTCAAGGAATAAAGCAAGGACTGTTGCATCCGGATGAAAACTGTGAAGAATGGATGAAAAAATATTATTATCCGTATAGGAGGTAAACAAAAAGGCATTATATTGACAGTTTATGATTGATATATTATTGCTTAATCAATTTGTTAATGTGCCGAGGGGAAGATATGAATAATAATATTTATCAGTTTTTGCGACAGAAACCATATTGCTTTTTGAAGTTGAGCAAAAATATAATATTAGGGATTATATGGTTCTTTATCATTGTTATTACATTGCTGGAAATAGCCTATGATTCGTTTTTCATTTCTGCTCCTCGTGATAAAATTGTTGATATTGCGCTTCTGGAGTTCGACAGGGCGGTCAGAGTGATAATGCTAGTCCTTTTTTCAGTGCATTTTTTTATCAGCCGCCGTGTTATGACATACTTATTTATGGCTGCTTTTATAGTGCTTTTTTATTTTGCTGAAAATGTTCCCGGCATTTCTGATGCTCACAATTCTTTTCTTGATTGATATTTCAAATTCCGACAAAGATTGTGAAGGAGGAATATGATGAATAAGTTTATTGACCATGTTCTGGCTGGCAGGGATAGTGCTGCCGCTGATACCGGGATTCAGGATGTTTTTGGATTTTGATTAAAAGTATAAACGGATAAAAGACAGCGGCTGCTTAAAAGCGGCCGTTTTTTGTATCAACTTATCAAAGGAGGCAGCGAAAGTAAAAGGAGAAGTATTAAATGCGTAAAAAACGAAATTCCGATCTGGAAAAAATTATTCAGGAACTGGAAGAAGCCAGGCTTTTGGCGCTGAAAAACGAATCCCCCT
>JAFUQJ010000118.1 GCA_017480995.1 Alphaproteobacteria bacterium | reverse complement strand
ATGACAAGGGGCTGGACCCTCGGGTCAAGCCCGAGGGTGACAGAAAAGAGAGGGGGCGAGGATGACGAAGAGAAGAGAGGTTGGGTATGACCAAAAAGAGAGACGGCTTGGGAACGGCATGACAAAGAGGGGGGACAGCGTGGGGTACGAGGGTGAATGAAAAAAAGAAATAGAGGATGGTGCGGGGATAAAGCGTTTGGGCACGAGGATGACGAAGGAGGAAAGGGCTGAAAGCGTTATTTTTGAAGAATCATGTTTCCAGAGCCAATCCCTGATTACTAATCCCCGATTGCTTATTCTTGGGGTTGACAAAGTTTTGTTTGTTGCCTATATTCCCACTCACTTATGTATTTTTAAGATTTACTTTGAAAAAAACAATGCAGTGATCTGAAATTTATTTGTTGAACACTCAAAATATTATTTACCATGAGACAAGAAAAATACTCTCTTGAGGAAGATTTTGTAAAAAATGCCGATATCTTCCGTGTGGTTGAGCATTTGTACGACCACAGTCTCCAACAAAAAAACGAAGTCTTGTTTATTCGCAGGGTTCTGAAGCGCATGGCGCAGGAAACGGACAAACCGGAAAATACCCTCGAGTATCAGACGTTATTATTCTATATCAGCAAGTATGGTTTCTTTCCCGAGACCGAATTGCTGATGCTTCGTTCCGTCAGTGCGGACCGATCGGAGAACGCGGAAACCTTAAGCCTTTTTCCCGAGCTTGTCTGCGGTCTGATCGGCGAGTATGCCCGGCGCAGAGATTTTTGCGAAGAAGGGCAGGCTTTGGCGGAGGAATTGCAACGCACCGGGCGTGTTCCTTACCCCGTGCCCGAATATTCCGACGAAAAAAAGGTTTATTTTAACCGCAGGTATATCCGCGAGTATACCGGTTATATCCGGTTTATCGGGATATGCGTTATTGACTGAAGAGAAGCATGTTTCCGCTTACGAAAAAACGCTGTTTGTCATTGATGACGAAACAGCGTTTTTTGTCGTTTTGAAGTCAGGCTGATTATTTTTTGCCGGGTTTGACGTAGGCAATTGCCGAGTGTTCCTCGCAGTAGGTCTGGCCGAGGCGGACCTTTTTGCCGCAGAAATGGAAACCGGCGTCTTTGGGATCGCCGACCGGCCAGCGGCAGGTGTGGTTGTCAAGCTCGGTCAAAGACAGATTGCCGGAATGCTTCTCTTTGCGGAGAGGCGTTTTGGCTGCCATCGGATGAAACGAAGCGGCTTTTGCCCGGGGCTCGGATTCCGCGGCGGCCGGACGCGGCGCCGGCGCTTTTTTCTCGGCGGCCTTAGGTTCGGCAGGAGCCGGCTTGGCCGGTTTTGCCTTGGGCGCTTTGGGGGCTTCGTCCTTCTTTTTTATCGGAGACGGCCGGCCCGAAAGGCCAAGGCGGTGTACTTTGCCGACAATGGAGTTTTTGGATACGTTTAATCTTTTGCCGATTTCACCGGTGGTAAGGCCTTCTTTCCACATCTTTTTGAGGTCTTCGACCATTTCGTCCGTCCAAGCCATGTGCGTTCTCCTCCAAATGATAAAACTGATTGACTGCGTTTATATTAGGTCAATATTTTGGCCGAGTCTAGTTTAATTTTGATTTATTGCTTCTTTTTTATATTTTTTTAGATTATATTCATAGAGCAACAAGAATCGCATAATAAGGAGATGGGCATGAAAAAATATATGGCGGCTGCCGTGCTGGGAATCCTCAGTCTGCCGTGCTTCGGCGCGCAGGCGGAAGAAATGAAGGTTCCGGCCGAAACGCGAAAAGATTTGTTTCTGAACATTTATCAGCAGAATCTGGCGCTGGTAAAAAACGATTATAAGCTCAAGCTGGCAGACGGCGTGTCGGTGGTGGCGTTTGAGGGCGTTTCCGAACAGATGCAGCCGCAGACAACCCTGATTGACGGCAGCGGAATTACGGTTTTGGAAAAAAATTACGAGTATAATCTCCTGAATCGCGAAAATCTTTTGGAGGCCTATGTCGGCAAGGAAGTCAGCGCGGTGACGATTGATCATGAAACCAGCAAAAACGTTTTTGACAAAGCGCTGCTGATGAATAACGACTACGGAAACCCGATGCTCAAGTTCAGTTACGGCATCGATCCGCATTTTCCGGGCCGTATCGTGTTTCCCGACGTTCCGGCAAACCTGCGCCTGAAGCCGACACTGGTGGCCAAAGTCGCCAGCAAGGGCGGCGAGGCCAAAAACGTGTCGCTGAGCTATCTGAGCGGCGGTTTGAGCTGGACCGGAAATTATGTGGCCGAAATCGTCGACTCCCGAAAAATGGATTTGCAGTCCTGGGTGGAAATCAGCAACCAGTCGGGAACCGACTTTAAAAACGCCAAAGTGACGCTTGTCTCGGGCGATGTCAACAACGGCGGCGGCAGCGTTCAGCCGCGTCCGCTCATGATGGCGGCAATGCGCAAGATGAATTATGACGCGGAGGCCGCGGCCGACAGCGGTTCCGGCGAGATTGCGGCGCAGTCTTTCGGCGAGTATTACAGCTACAATCTGCCCGGAAAGGCCGACGTCCTGAACAAACAAAGCAAACAGATAAGCCTGTGGAGCGCGGCCGGTGCCGGGTATGAAAAGCAATACAAACTGGTTTCGCCGCTGACGGATTATGCCAGAATGTTTGAACGCCGGCATGCCGCGGTGGTTTATAAGATTACCAACAGCAAAGCCCAAAAGCTCGGGCAGCCGATGCCGAGCGGCACAATCCGTTTTTATGAAAAAGACGGCAACGGCAACCTGTCGTTTACCGGCGCGGCCGAAATGCCGCAGCTGGCGGTTGACGAAAGCGTCGAGCTGAATATCGGCAAAAGCTACGACGTTTATGCAAACGGCAAAATCGTCAATTTCAGCCAGATTGCCGAAAACACGACCGAGACCGATTACGAAGTCAGTTTCTTTAACGCCGGAAAAAAGGAGGTTAAGGTTATCTGGGAGCAGAAAACTTCCGGCGAGGCAAAAGTTTTGAAGGAAAGCGCCAAAAGCAAACGGACCGACGCAGGGCTGCTGCGCTGGCAGATCAGCGTTCCGGCCGGCGGCGAAAGCAAGCTGACGTATCAACTCAGACAGACAAGGAACTGATGCGCAGACTGGCCGCCATATTGACTGTGATGACGGGACTGGCCGCGGCGGGAGCGGCCGGCGCCGTCTCCATGGCGGATTACCGCAAGTCTTTTGTAATCGATTTGGACAATGACCGCTTTCCGACTTTCGAAGAGCTGGAAAAGCAGTTTAACGCCGAAAACAAGCTCTATGATCCGCGCTATCACAGCGTGTGGGAACTGCTCGGCGAATTTGACCGCGACTTTTATGCGCGCACGGCCACCTACGGCATTAACGAAAAACGGCTGAAGTGGGACGAGGAGGAAGACATCCTGGCAATCATCGGCGCAATGCCGGAGGATATGTATCCGTATATCGGGCCGATGCTGTTTTTGATTCCCAACATGTCCGACAAGGTTTTGAATCTTCCGAAAATCAAAGAGACCAAAAACAAGTTTCCCGAGCGGATTGCGCCGCAGCTCAAAGACGTTAAGGACCTGGAGTTTTTGTCGCCGTTTTTGTACTATATCCTCAAGCCCGAGATGTGGCCCGAAAACCGGAAAGACATCGAGATGCCGCAGATGACGCCGTATCACCCGAAGGTGGTTTATGACGAAAAGTTTTATCAAAAGATAAAGTCGATCGTGCGGCCCGAAAAATACATGCTCGGCGGAGAGGTTCGAGACCGCGTGACGCGCAGCGAAATGCGCACCATCAGCCCCGGACGCGACACCGTTTTGACCTCGGCGGACGTGCAGGCTTTTGCCAATACGATTGACGCGGTGGAAGATTGGTACCGCAGCGGCGACAACCGCTACCGCATCTCGCAGGCGGCGGCGATGCTGATGGCCAAAGAGGCGGAAGAAGATCCGACGATTGCGCCGGGCGTGCGCGATCTGGTCAATCCCTGCGCGCGGCTGGCGGTCAAGGCCAAAATCCTCGGGCGGGAACGCGATTTGGCGTTTCGGGTGGCCAAAGAGGGCTTTACGCTGCACGAGTGGGCCTATACCTGCGACAAGGTGGTCAAGGCCTATCGGGTGTCGTTGATGAACAGATATATGCTGCAGGCGCTCAAAAACTACCGGAACGGCACTTATGACGACGAGATCGACAAGCTCAGCCCCAAGCACCGGGCGCTTAGATATTCGACCATGCAGGCATTGACCGAGATGTATACGGCGCCGTTGACCGACCTGCAGGAAGTGCGCAAGAATCGGAGTCTGCTCGAGGACAAGTGGCGCAAGTATAACTTCCAATTGGCAGAGACTCCGCTGGCTCGAAATAACTGATTGAAAAAACGCTTTTTTTAAATTTTTTTCTTGCAATTGCAAAAAAATGTATTGTATACATGCACAGAATGTATTTTTTAACTTTTTTTGCAAGGTGGATAAAATGGCTCGCGTTACAGTAGAAGATTGTGTTGATAAAATTCCCAACCGTTATGAATTATTGATGGTGGCTGCCCAGAGGGCAAAGGACATTTCGGCCGGCGCGCCGCTGACGGTTATGCGCGACAATGACAAAAACGCGGTTGTCGCCCTGCGCGAAATTGCCGAAGAGACCGTCAGCATCGAAGAGCTGCAGAAGTCTCTGGTTATGGGACTGCAGAAATTCGTCGAGGTTGAAGAACCCGAGGAAGAAGAGCTCGAAATCATGGCGGCCGAAAAAGAACTGGCCGAGCTGGACGAACAGTTTACCGGTCTGCTGCCTGATGCCGAGCTGGACGACAATATGCAGATTCACGGCGGCGACGACGATGCGCTTGATCTTGATGCCGAAACCGACGGCGACGTCGATTTGGACGGCGGTCTCGGCGACGCTTTGGATGACGAGCTCGGCGACGAAGGTTTTGACGGCGCGGAAGATTTTGAAGAATAGCGCTTCTATTTAGTTGCATTAAGAGTTCCGGAAGTTTAGACTTATTTAACAAAAACGTGCTAAGTCTAAAATATCTGGAACTCTTTTTTTGTGATAAACGGGCAGAGGCTTTATGTTAAGACAGTATGAATTAGTTGATTTGGTCAAATCCTACGATCCGGACGCCGACGAGGACGCGCTGAACCGCGCCTACGTGTTTGCGATGAAAAAACACGGCGCCCAGCTCAGGACCTCCGGCGATCCGTATTATTCGCACCCGGTGGAAGTGGCCGGCATTCTGACCAAATTCAAACTTGATTCGACTTCGATTATCGCCGGGCTGCTGCATGACACGGTCGAGGACACCGATACGACGGTGGAGGAAATCCGCAAGCTGTTCGGCGATCAGGTGGCGCAGATTGTCGACGGTCTGACCAAACTCGCGATGATTGAGCAGAAGTCGGCCAACAACAAACAGGCCGAGAATTTCCGCAAGCTGCTGCTGGCAATGTCGGAAGACATCCGCGTGCTGCTGATTAAGCTCGCGGACCGTCTGCACAATATGCGCACGCTGCATTTCTGCGCGCCCGAAAAACGCGCGCGAATTGCCAAGGAAACGCTCGATATTTATGCGCCGCTGGCCGAACGCATCGGTATGCAGGAGGTCAAAACCGAGCTGGAAGGAATTGCCTTTGCGGAACTGCACAAAGAAGCCTATGAGTCCATTCAGGCGCGTCTGAACTTTTTGCGCGAGCAGGACAGCGATCTGGTGCCCAAGATTATTGCCCGGCTCGAAAAAGACATGAAGGAAAACGGCATCAAGGCCAGCGTTTCGGGCCGCGAAAAATCGCCGTATTCCATTTGGCGCAAAATGCAGCAAAAGAATGCCTCGTTTGAGCAGCTGTCCGACATTATGGCCTTTCGCATCATCGTCGACGACGTCGGAGCCTGTTATCAGGCGCTCGGCGTGGTGCACAGCAAATATCACATGGTGCCGCGGCGTTTTAAGGATTATATTTCCACGCCCAAACCCAACGGCTACAAGTCTATTCACACCGGCGTCATCGGTCCCGAAAACACGCGCATCGAGATTCAGATCCGCACGCAGGAAATGCACGAGGTCAACGAAAAGGGCGTGGCCGCGCACTGGGCTTATAAACAGGGCGAGCGCGTGGTCGGCAAAAACTTCCGCTGGATCCGCGAGCTGCTGGAAATTCTGGAGCAGGCTTCCAATCCGGAAGAATTTTTGGAGAACACCAAACTTGAGATGTATAACGATCAGGTGTTCTGTTTTACGCCCAAGGGCGATTTGATCGGACTGCCGGTTAATTCGACGCCGGTCGATTTTGCCTATGCGGTGCATTCTTCGGTCGGCGATACCTGCGTCGGCGCCAAAATCAACGGCGAAATCCGGCCGCTGCGCACGGTTCTGCAAAACGGCGATCAGGTCGAAATTCTGACGTCCAAGGCACAGCATCCGTCGACGGAATGGGATCGTTTCGTGGTAACCGGCAAGGCCAAGGCGGCAATCCGGCGTTATGTGCGCGCGCATAAACGCGACCAGTTTATCACTCTCGGGCAGCAGCTGCTGGAGCGGACCTTTAAGAACGAAAATCTGGAATTCGGCGAAAAGGGGCTGATTAACGTGCTGCCGAATTTTGAGGCGGAATCGATCGATGACATTTATGCCAAAGTCGGCGAGGGGCTGGTGACGGCCTGGGACGTCATGAAGGCGGTCTATCCGGCCTATAAACAGTCCAAACTCGGCAAAGTCGTGAAGTCTCTGACGTTCAGCAAAACGCCGCGAAAAGACAAGTCCAAAGCCGAGCCGCTCAAGATAAAGGGGCTTATTCCCGGTATGGCGGTGCATTATGCCGGCTGCTGCCACCCGCTGCCGGGCGACCGGATTGTCGGTATTGTGACAACCGGAAAAGGCGTGGCCATTCATACCATTGACTGCAAACTGCTCGAAAAGTTTGCCGACGAGCCGGAGCGCTGGCTTGATATTTCGTGGGGCGACGCGGTTGACGATTCACCGCATATCGGCCGGTTGAAGCTGATGCTGGCCAACGAGCCGGGTTCGCTCGGAGATTTGTCAAACTTGATTGCGCGCAACAACGGCAATATATGTAATCTGAACATCGTCAACCGGACGGTCAGTTATTTTGAGCTGCTGGTTGACGTCGAGGTCAAGGATTTGAAACACCTGACTGACATTATTGCGGCGCTGCGCGGTTCCAAGGTTGTCTCGTATGTTTCGCGCGCAGGCTGACAACGGGATTTTGTTGGGAGGAGGAGCTTTTGTTTAGACGTCGTCACAAGCCAAGCTGGACAGTTCGCCTGCGAAACATGGTCTGGCCGGAAGGCGGTTGGAAGCGTTACGGACAATATATTTTGCTGCGGCTTAACCGCCTGAAGGGAACGCCGCAGGAAATTGCCGCCGGAGCGGCCTGCGGCGTGGCGATTTCGTTTACGCCTTTTGTCGGTTTTCATTTTGTGCTGGCGGCGATAACCGCCTGGCTGGTGCGCGGCAATATTCTGGCCAGCGCTCTGGGGACGGCGGCGGGCAATCCGTGGACGTTTCCGTTTATCTGGATTTCGGTCTTGTATACGGGGCGCCGCTTCTTGGGGCTGAGCGATGTTCCGGGGGCACGGATTGATTTTCTGGACGTGTTCGAAAAAGGCATGCACGCGCTGATGACATTTGATTTTTCGATGTTTTTTCATGACATTTGGCCGGTTTTGTGGCCGATGACGGTCGGGTGTGTTCCGTTTTATATTGTTTCGTGGCTGCTCAGCTATTATCTTCTGAAAATCGCTCTGGAAAAAATCGCCGCCCGCAGAAAAGGAAAAAAAGCATGATTGCCGGATTGGGTGCCGATATTGTTAATATTGCGCGGATTGAAAAAATACAGGCGCGTTTCGGTGGGCATTTCGTAAGCCGTTTTTTTGCGCCTGCGGAGCAGAAAGACATTGAAGCCGCCGGCAGGTCGGACAGGCTGCGCGCCTGCAAAACCGCCAAATATTTTGCCGCCAAGGAGGCCGCGGCCAAGGCGCTCGGCACCGGTTTTCGCAATGGTATCGAATGGCGGGAGATTGTCGTCCGGCATGACGAATACGGCGCGCCGCAGCTCGTTTTCGGCGGTAGAGCGCTGGAACAGGCGCGGGAATTATGCGCGGGCGGGAGCTTTCGGGTTCTGCTTAGTTTGAGCGATGATTATCCCTTTGCGCAAGCGGTTGTTATTATTGAAAAAATCTAGTTGTCATCTGTAAAAAAACGGTTATTATGGCAGCAATTGTATATTAGAGAAAAAGAAAAGAGAAGTTTGATGGATAAAGAAGAGAGCCTGGGCGATACCCTTAAAACAGTTTTTTATGCGATACTGATTGCAATTCTTATACGGACGGTGTGGTTTGAGCCTTTTAAGATTCCTTCGGGTTCAATGTATCCGACGCTGTATGTCGGGGATTATCTGTTTGTTTCCAAATATACTTACGGATATTCCAAACATTCGCTGCCGTGGAGCCTGCCGCTGTTTGAGGGGCGGATTTTTGCTTCGGCACCCGAGCGCGGCGACGTGGTGGTTTTCAAATATCCGCAGGATAACAAAACCGACTTTATCAAAAGGGTTATCGGTCTGCCCGGGGACAAAATCAAACTGGTCAACGGCCGCCTTTATATCAACGGCCGGATTGTCGAACGCAAAAAGCTGGATGATTTTATCATCCGCACGGCTGACGGCAGCGCCGAAAGATACCGCCAGTATGAAGAGACTTTGCCGAACGGGGTAAAACATAACATATTGGAAGTGTCGGACAGCGAGCCGAATGACGAGTTTGCCGAGCTGGAAGTGCCGCAGGGAACTTATTTTATGATGGGGGACAACCGCGACCGTTCGGATGACAGCCGCGTCAACGTCGGTTTTGTTCCGGAGGAAAATCTGGAAGGAAAAGCCCGCTTTTTGTTCTTTTCGCATAATGACGAAGATGCGTGGTATCTGCCGTGGACCTGGCCCAAAAAAATCCGCTGGTCGCGTCTGTTTTCGAGCATAGGCTGATTGAGCATGGAAAATTTTGAAGAGCTGGAAAATATTCTGAAGCATAAGTTTCGCAACCGGGAGCTGCTGCGCAAAGCGTTGGTGCACAGCTCGGTTAATCCGCATGCCAACCAGAATTACGAGCGGCTGGAGTTTTTGGGCGACCGGGTGCTCGGCGTTTCCATCGCGTCTCTTTTATACCGGATTTTTCCGCAAGAGCCGGAAGGAAATCTGTCGCAGCGTTTTACCGGGCTTGTCTGCAAGGAAACGGTGGCGCAGGTCGGGCGGACTTTGCGGCTCGGCGATTTTATGATTGTTGCCAACGAGGACATCCGCAGCAACGAAAATGTGCTTTGCGACGTCTGCGAGGCCGTTATCGGCGCCATTTATATCGATGCCGGCGTCGAGGGAGCGATTAATTTTGTAAACAATCACTGGCGCGAACTGATAGACCGCAATGTGGCCCCGCCGAAAGACGCCAAAACGCGGCTGCAGGAGATTGCGCATGTCAAAAATCTGGAACAGCCGGTATACAGGCTCAAAGGACGCTCGGGTTCGGAGCATGAGCCCGTTTTTGAGATTGCCGTCAGCTTGGGCGGAGAATACGAGGTCGTCGGGTTCGGACGCAATAAAAAAGCGGCGGAATTTGACGCGGCGGCCAAGATGCTGGAGCGGATTTCGTGAGTGACAAGCAGGAAATGACGCGCTGCGGTTTTGTAGCCTTAATCGGGGCGCCCAATGCCGGAAAGTCGACAATTACCAATAATTTTGTGGGTTCCAAAGTTTCGATTGTTTCGCCCAAGGTTCAGACCACGCGGACATTGGTCAAGGGAATCGGCATTGAGGGCAATACGCAGATTATTTTTATCGATACGCCGGGAATATTCAAACCGAAGCGGCGGCTTGACCGTGCAATGGTCGGCTCGGCCTGGGACGGCGTCGGCGATGCCGATATCATCGTGCTGGTGGTGGATGCCAAGCGCGGGTTTGACGATGAGACGCGCAGCATTGTCGCGCGGCTCAAAAAGCGCAAACTTGAAGCGGTTTTGGTTCTCAATAAGGTGGATTTGGTTCAAAAAGAAAAACTGCTCGGTTTGAGCGCGGCGCTGAATGCCGAATTTCCGTTCAAGGAAACGTTTTTCATCTCGGCGCAGACCGGGCAGAATACGGAAGATTTTTACCGCTATCTGGCCGCGAACCTGCCCGAAAGTCCGTGGTATTATCCGGAAGACCAGATATCAGACATGCCGCTGAAACTTTTGACGGCCGAAATCGTGCGTGAGAAACTGTTTATGTTTCTGCATCAGGAACTGCCGTACGCACTGACGGTGGAGCCCGAATTGTGGGAACGCCGCGAAGACGGTTCGGTTCGCGCCGAGATAACGATTTATGTCGAGCGCGACAGCCAGAAGATTATCGTTCTCGGCAAGGGCGGCGCAATGATTAAACGCATCGGTCAGGCGGCGCGCCGGGAACTGGAAGAACTGCTTGAAGAGCGCATTCATCTTTTTTTGTTTGTGAAAGTGCGCGAAAACTGGCAGGAAGACGCGGCAAGGTATAGCGCGTGGACTCTCAACTTCAACTCATAAAACTCGTCTAGTGGTTTTCTAGAGCGATTTTGTTCGGTCTCAAAAAATCCATGTACTTATTATGTACATTAGGATTTTTTTCGCCTTCAAAATCACTCTATAAATTCCACTATTCGAGTTTTTATCAGCTAGCTGATGATTAATACAGAAATTGCAGGACGAAAGTGTCTTCATGTACCTTTTGGTACTTTTGCCTTTATTTCTTATTATATGACGCGTTCTTCAAGTTTTTATCACTTGAGTGGTTTTCCGGAGTGATTTTGTTGGTTTGTAAATTTCAGCAGCTGAATTTTGAAGTAAAAAAGAGCCTGCTCAAAAGCAGGCTCTTTTTCGTATGCGGAGATTATTTGTTTACGAAAGCACGACAGTAATAGTAGTAACTGTCATTTGTTCCCGGAACGACATTTTGCCCGATGCAGCTTGAGGAACAATAGATGCGATAATACGGGTGGCCATTGGTAAAGTATGTCCAATAATAAGGCTGGTTGATAGCTGCCACCGCATGGGTATGACCCGAACTCGGAGTAAATTTGCCTCTGATGGCATTGAGATCTACTTCTGCGGCGAAGCTGGCAAAGCTGTCTGCCCCCTGATTTGCACATGTTTCTCCGGCAGGACCTTGTTTTTCTGACTTTGAACCGCCCCATATAACAATCCATTGAGAACCAAAGTCCTGAGCAATTACGCCGAGGGGATTTTTGGCGGCAATCAGTGTCTTAGAGCAGGTACCATCGGCATTCAGATACATTCCGATGCCGCATTGAGCCAGTGTCTCATCGGCTCCTTTATTCCTTCCGGCGTAGATGAAGACGTTGGCGGAGTAGTTCTGCGGCGTGACGGTGGAGGAGCGCCCGTAGATGGAGTTAGATTTTTGAGCATTAAAATTTATTACGGCTTGATCACTCCACCAGCCATTGTTCATATTTCCAGTTGCATTTTTTCCACCACCGGGAACACCTGTAGATGAAAATGCGCCAGAACGTGTGCTCATCATCCCCGGATAAACAAGCATGCCGCTGAGTTTTCCAGTAATATTAGGCAAACCGGCCTGCTCGGCTGTTTTGAAATTTGAGGCGGTGGAAGTCGATGCGGCTTTGAGGAAATAGCCGGAGTAATTGGGCAGTTTGCTGCCGAACGAGTCTCTGATGGCGGCGTAAAGCTCAGGATACTGTGAAGATGAGTAAGCTCTTCCGTTACATAAGAGCCAGCCGTTGTGGTCGGACGTGCGCAGAGAATATTTCAAATCTCCGGGGGAAGCCTCAAGAATACATTTGCCTTTGTTCGAATCCGACGGGCACAACGTGTATTCGCCCGGACATTCTGAAATCGTGTCGGTAAATCCGAGGGAAGCGCAGGAGGTTTCATCCGCGCAATAGGCCTTGGTCTTGTCAAACGGGCAGTAGAGAACAGTTTTGCCGGTGCAGTCGGAAACAGATTTGGTATATCCGAGTTCGGCACAGCCGGGAGCTTCGGTGCAGGATTGAGCGGAGGCCTCTGCCGCAGTGACCAACAAAACGGCGGCAGAGGAAAGAAAGAGATAAGACCAAGACAGACGAGACATTTCGAAACATCCTCAAAAAGATAAAAGAGCAATTCTTTAATTATTATCGGACATTTCGTGCAAAGTGTCAACAATAAATCACAGTTCGAATTGACGAAAGAGTGATTTGTGAGTTGTGATTTGTAATTCGTTATTCGTGATTTGTTGTCAAGGTTGTATAGCTTCTGATACAAATCACCAATTGCTATCTCGTCATTCCCTGTGCATTCTTTTTTCTACGTCCCCCTCGGACTGTTTTTTCTATGTCACCCTCGGACTGTTTTTTCTATGTCACCCTCGGACTTGATCCGAGGGTCCATAATAAGGCAGTATGTTTTTTGGATCCTCGGGTCAGGCATTTCATGCCGCCCGAGGATGACGGAAAAGAGGGTGTCTCGGGTTGTTTTTTTCTATGTCATTCTCGGACGGGACGTAGTCCCTGATCCGAGAATCCAGATGGTAATAAAGCCTTATAATTCTCTGGATCCTCGTGTCTATTCCTCGCTTCGCTCGGGCACGAGGATGACAGGATAAAAGAGAGGGTGCGAGGATGACGAGGGATAGAAGCGCTCGGGTACGAGGATGACAGGATAAAAGAAAGGTCGGGCATGACAAGGAGGGGACACGGGGATAACCAAGAAGAGAGGCGGCTTGGGCACGAGGATGACACAGAGGGGCTTTGCGGCCGGAATGACAAAGGGACTGGACCCTCGGGTCGAACCCGAGGGTAACATAAAAAAGAGGGCTCGAGGGTGACCGTATGGGGTGGAAACAGTCATCAGAAAACAGAGATTAGTAATTAGAGCCGAAAACATTTTTATTAAGCAATCATGCTTCTGACGCAAATCACGAATAACGAATCACTAATAACAAAAAAGCCCCTCTTACGAGGGGCTTTTTTTAGATTTTGCTTTTCAGGTTGGAAATCAGGGCGTCTATGCCGCCGGGATTATTTTTAATGAAAGCGGTGTATTCGTTGCGGGCGGTAATTGCCAGACTGACATTTTCGATAATGATGTCGACAATCTTATATTGGCCGTCTTTTTCGAGAACGCGCCAAACAACCTTGGCCGGTTCGCCCTGGTCCATCGGCACAAACGAATTTACAAAAATCTGGCCTTTGGAATTGGACGGCGAAGT
>JAFUQJ010000117.1 GCA_017480995.1 Alphaproteobacteria bacterium | reverse complement strand
GTTGAAGAACAAATCAGACAATTCCAAAAACACCTCGAAAAAATCGAATACAAAATCGCCCTGTATGAAGAAGCCGTCAAAGAAGGAAGCCTCGACAAGGCCGTCGCAAACCCCAGGCTGCAGGCGCTCAAAAACGGCCTTTCCCAAACGGACAACGCGGAATAGCCCTCCGCCCCGCCTGCCGCCGAAATAAAATTAAATTAGACATTTTGCAAAAAATGCCTAAATATAATAAATGACAAAAAACTACGTAAAGGAACATCCATGATTAAGAAAATGCTCTCGGCTCTTGCCGTTTTCTGCTGCCTTTCGGCCGCTGCCGAAGCGCAGGAAAATGTCAAAAAACTTCCCGCCCCGCAGACAACCGGCGGCATTCCGCTGCTGGAAGCGATTCACAACCGCAAAACCACGCGCGAATTCAGCGCCGAAAAGATTGACGAACAAACGCTCAGCGACATTCTTTATGCCGCCTGGGGCATTTCCCACGACGGCAAAAGGACAATTCCGACCTCGCAAAACAAACAGAATCTGGCCGTTTACGCCGTGCTGCCGGACGGCATCTGGCTTTATGACGCCGAAGCCAACCGCCTTACTCTGGCCGGACGCGCGGACCTTAAACCGTTTTTAAACACGCAGGATTTTATGAATGACGCCCCGTTGACTCTGATTTTCATGGGCTCCGACGCCAAAAACTCGCCGATGCAGGCCGGCGCTGCCTTCCAAAACGTCGGCCTCTATGCGGCCTCCCGCGGCTTAAACAACGTTGTCCGCGGCTGGATTGACCGTGACGGCATAGCCAAGGCGCTGAATCTCAAACCCGAAGAGGTAATCATTACCCAGACAATCGGCTGGCCGTACAAATAAAATGCCAAACCGCATGCGCCTCTGCCAAAGCCGGGGCGCTTTTATTTTTGCTTCAGCGGCACGACCTCAAAAACCGTCCCGTGTCCGAACTCGCTTTGGACATTGATTGTTCCCCCGTGCATTTTCACGATAAGGTCCGCCAAAGACAAACCCAAACCGAGCCCTTTTTGCGAACGGGATTTCTCCGCCTGCCAGAAACGGTCAAAAACGTGAGCAAGCTCCTCTTGTCTGATGCCGATTCCGTTGTCTTTGACGCGAATTCTGAGCAAAGCGTCCCGCTGTTCCAGTTCTACGCCGATTTTTTTGTCGGCGCGCGTATACTTGACGGCATTGTCCAGCAGAATCAAAAACAACTGCTGTATCATGACGCGGTCAGCTTCAATCTCAATGTCCTTTTTGCCGCCGCGCAAAACAAATTCCGCGGCAGGACACACCGCCGCCATGGAAGCGACGGCCGACGCCGCCAGTTCGTTTATCAAAAAACGGTCCTTGTGTTTTATAACGGCAACGCCGCTGTCATATCTGGCAATCGCCAGCAGCCGGTCGACCAAATTGTTCATTTGCAGCAATTCGTCTTTTATGTCCCGGATAATCTTCTGTTTATCCGAAGAATATTCAAGCAGTTCCATATAAGAATACAAAATCGCCAGCGGCGTCCGCAGTTCGTGAGCCGCATCGGAAACAAACTGTCTCTGCTTCTGATAGCTCTGTTCCACATATTTCATGGAACGCTTGGCAAAAATGTTGCCGATGACATAAGCGAACAAAATCGTAAAAATCGCCGCCGCCAGCGATATTTTGACATAGGCTTTGGTGCTTCTGCGCACGGGCGTGTAGTTGGAAAGGACAAAAACCTCCCCTTTCTGCCCCGAAACCGTTTCAAAATCTTCCTTGATAACGGTAAAATACCATTTCTGCTTATTATGCTTTACGTTCTCATGATAAATTTTTCCGGGCTGATAGTTTTTCCGCGCCAAACGCTGCTCCAGCCTTTCGGCAATAAAATCATTCTTCGGCCGCTCGGCGTGAATGACTTTTTTATCAACGAACCAGAAAGTAAAATTATGCAGCGACATGATGTCCGAATTGATTTTGTGAATCGTCGGCTCCCTGACGCCTTTGCGGGTAGCTTCTCCGGCTTCCCAGAGTTCTTCCGTCAAATAATCAAACAGGCTGTCCTGCATCAGTCCAAGGCCGTGGTGACGATACGCCGTATAACTGGCGGCAAACCCGAAGAACAAAATGCAGGCGATAATGACCGTATATTTGAAAGCCAGTTCTTTGCGGATTTTTTCGATCATTCGTTTATTTCCATTTTATAACCGATGTTCTTAACCGATTTAATCCGGATCTGCGGCAGTTCTTTCAGGCTTTTGCGCAGCATGTAAATATGAGAATCCAGACTTTCCATATTGGTGTCGGGTTTGTCGCTCCATATTTTTTCAAAAACGGTCCGGCGCGGCAGAATACGGCCCGAATTGATAAAAAGGATTTCAAATAATTCAAATTCTTTTTTTCGCAGCCGCAATTCCGTGCCGTTGCCGCGAACGATATTCAGATTGCGGTCGATTTCCACGCCGCTCTTGGCATAAACCCTGTCCACGAACGGCTTTTCTTTTCTGCGGCAGACCGCATTCAGCCTGGCAATCAGCTCTTTTATCTTAAACGGCTTGACAATAAAGTCGTCGGCTCCCGAATTAAGGGCGCAGACACAGTCGTCAAGCTCTCCTTTTGCCGTAATAAAAACGATTCCGCCCTGAAAATTATATTTATTGCGCAAAAAACGGCAGATTTCTATGCCGTTGATTCCGGGCAGCATCCAGTCAAGAATAACAATGTCATAACTTGAATCCAAACTGCTTTTTATCAGATCTTCGGCTTCCGCGCCGTCCTGCGCCCAATCGACGGAACAATTTTCATACGTCAAAAGTTCCTGCGTCACCCTTCCCAGCTTTACATCGTCTTCAACAAGCAAAATTTTCATTCCGGCTCCCTCGCTTACGACGCCATTATATTGTTTTCGCGCCTTAAAAGTAAATTGATTTATTTTTCTTTTTTTCAAAAAAATTCAGATAGATTTCAGTTTTGTCTTCTAAACCGCCGATACGCCCGACACATTTCAGGAGAACAAAAAAATGTCAGTCACACTGTCCAAATCCCTAAAAACGGAACTATATCGTAAAGCGGTGCATCTCAGTTCGCTCTGGATGCCGCCGGCTGTTCTTTTGCTGAACAGAAACGCGAGTATTATTTTATTTGCATGTCTGCTCGGCCTGAACCTGATTGTCGAACGGGCCGCCTGTCTCAAAACGCCTTTTATCGGCACGTTATTCCGCCGGATGTTCATCAAGACGCTCCGTCACAAGGAAGTCTGCCGAAAGGACTTTGTTCCGAGCGGTTCGGTTTACATTCTGGCCGCGGCTCTCATTGTTTCCGTCTGCTATACCCCCAAAGCTGCCGCCGCCGCCATGAGCATAATGCTGATATCCGATTCCTGCGCGGCCGTCTTTGGCAAATTCTGGGGCTCGCACCGTTTCGAAAACGGCAAATCCGCCGAAGGAACTCTGGCCTTTTTTGTCAGCGCGTTTCTGATAACGGCTTTTTTCTTCCCGGCGCTGCCGCTTGCGCTGCTCGGCCTGATCTCCGTACTGGCCACGGCCGCCGAGTTTTTCGAACGGGAACTGCAAATTGACGACAACTTCGCCATTCCGGTCATTACCGGCTTTATCCTGAACTTAATATCCCTCTAGAGGAAAAACTGATGCTGAAAACTAAGACTCCGCTCAACTCGACACTGTTTATCGCAATTATAAGCGCCTATTTTTCTTTTATGCTGAACGTCAAATTCTGGCAGTTCGCCGTTGAAAAAATAGAAATAGACGGTTTTTCCGTTGCCCTCTTTGCCCTGACGCTGCCGTTTTTTATTTTTATTCCGCTGTTTTGGTTTTTCAGCCTGATTTTTGTCCCGCGTATCGGAAAACCGCTGGTCATGCTGTTGCTGGTATTATCCGCCGCTTCCGATTATGCGCTCCAAAACCTTGGTATTGTCATCAATTCCGACATGATTCGCAACTTTGCCGAAACCAATCTGCGCGAGGCCTCCGATTTTATAACCCTTCGCGCCGTTGCCTACGTTTTGATTGTCGGCGTTTTGCCTGCGGTATGGGTATACCGAACCCCCGTTCGCTTTTCATCGCTCAAGAAAGAAGTCAAAACCCGGCTGCTGCTTTTTCTGGCCGGCTTGCTGACCATCGGCCTGATTGCGTCCGCCGTCTATAAAGAATACGCGTCTTTCGGACGCAACAACAGCCAAGTCCGTTATTACATCAACACCTTCAACTATATCTATGCGGTCGGACGTTATTACAAGCGCAGCGCCGACACCAAAAGGAAATTCGTAATTCTCGACCGGACGCCGCAGCGGCTGCCCAATTCGCAAAACAAACCGAGAGTTTTGGTTCTTCTCGTCGGCGAAACGGCCCGCGCCGCCAATTTCTCGCTTTACGGATACGAGCAAAACACCAATCCGGAATTATCCCGAAACAAAGACATAACCGTTTTCCAAAACGTCAGCTCCTGCGGAACGGCAACGGCGGTCTCTCTGCCCTGCATGTTTTCTCACCTGACCAGAAAACGGTTTAACTTAACCGATGCCCAATACACTCAAAACCTGTTGGACATCGCCCAATCCGCCGGCTACGACGTCTTTTGGAAAGACAACGACGACGGCTGCAAAAAAGTCTGTACCAGAATAAACCATGTTGATGCCAAAGACGGCAATAAAGCGCCCTACTGCTTCGGCGACTACTGCCATGACGATATTTTGCTCGACGGCCTGGAAAACGGACTGAAAGACATCAAAAAAGACACGCTGATCGTTCTGCACATGATGGGCAGCCACGGACCGACATATTTCAAAAGGTACCCCGACAAATTCAAACGCTTTTTGCCGGCCTGCGACACCGCCAATCTGCAGAATTGCTCGCAGGAACAAATCGTAAACACCTATAACAATACGATTCTTTATACGGATTACGTTATCTCTTCCGTCATCAATATTCTCAACCGTCAGCCGCAGCTGCAAAGCGGAATGCTCTATGCTTCGGATCACGGAGAATCTTTGGGCGAAAACAACCTGTACCTGCACGGCCTGCCTTATGCGATAGCTCCGGACGAACAGAAAAAAATACCGATGATCATGTGGCTGTCGCCAGACCTGCAAAAAGCGCTGCGGCTGAACCGGTCGTGCCTGAACGAGAAGGCCGCGACACAAAGCTTTTCACATGACAATTATTTTCATACCGTCTTGCGAATGCTGTTTATCGACACAACCGCCTACGACAGGCAGCTCGACATCTTCAGCCGGTGCGACGGAAGCCAGACCTCTGCCACATAAAAACAAGTCCTGAACGGCTTCAAACACCAATAACAAAAAACGCCCCGCTTATACAGAGCGTTTTTTAATTGGCGGATGAGGAGCCGGGATAGAGGCAAAAAGCTGACCGACGTCAGGTTTTTGACGCGTATCCCTAGTTTTCAGCGTTGAGCAAAGAAAGCGACAGCAACTGCGGCGAAACTATGAAAACTCGGATCCCTCCCCGTGAAAACAAGCCTGTGGCGCCGTTTGAACGGATTCAGACACCAATAACAAAAGAAGCACCACAAGGGTGCTTCTTTTGTTATTGGCGGATGAGGAGGGATTTGAACCCCCGATACGAGTCACCCCGTATACACGATTTCGAGTCGCGCGCATTCAGCCTCTCTGCCACTCATCCTTCGTTTTACTGGCATAGTATTAAAGTTTTTCTTTTCATTTTGCAAGCGTTTTTTTATCTATTCGATAAGTATACACTTTTAACGGCATTCCGTATGACGGCGCCGCGATTTCCTTTTCCGCTTCCAGCTGCGTAATCGGAAAAGCCTCCGAAATAACCGCCGCCCCGTTTTTCAAACCGCGCACAAACTGCCCGCCCCACTCGGCAAACAGTTTCTTGCCGCCGAATATCAGCACCAAATCCGCCTCCTTAAAATCTGCTTTGGTAAAATCCGCGCAATACAGCCGCACGTTTGGCAAATGCCTTGCCCGCAGCGCCGCAATCGCATAAGGAACCACGTCCCAGTCATAACCGACAAACTCATGCTGCGGAAATTCTTTGGCCAGCGGAATCAAAAGACTGCCGCTGCCGCATCCCAAATCCGCCACTACCGACGGCTTATCCGCCCGCCGCAAGATTTCGCGCGCTTCGTTCAGACACATCTTCTTCATTCTGCCGAAAGACGGAAAAAACGGCGGATATTCGCCAAAACCCGAACGTGCGTACGCCGCCACAAAATAAACCTCGGCCACACAGGCCGAAATTCCCAAAAGCAGCAGCAAACACACGATCAGGTCAATCATGGGCGTTCTTCCTGACGCAAACGTTCTGCCAGCAGCAAAGCCGCGCCGATCATGCCGGCATTGTTTTCAAATACGGCCTGCTTCAGTTCAAACGGCCGTGTCAAAATATCATGGTTTGCCTGTTTGTTGATTTTTTCGTACTCGACAAACTGCGCCATTGAACCCGAAAGCACAATCACCTCCGGATCAAAAATATTGCCCATCAGCACCAAAGTGTTTTCCAGACACGACTGCCAATGGTCAAACGCCTCGCGCGCTTTCGGATTTCCGTCCTTCAGTCCGCGAATGACGTCGTAACTCGTCATATCCTCTCTCATATAAAGCCTGGCGTCCGTCGTCAGGGCATTGCCGGAAACATAAGTCTCCAGACAATCCCACAGGCCGCAGGTACATTTCCGGTGTTCGCCGGAATCAAACCGGACGTGCATTTCTCCGGCCGCGCCGGATTTACCCTTGAGCAGCCTGCCGTCGACAATAATCCCCGAACCGACGCCGGTGCCGAGCGTCAAAACCACCGCGTGCCTGGTTCCTTTGGCCGCGCCGAGCTTATATTCGGCCCAGGCCGCGGAATTGGCGTCATTTTCCAGCAACAGCGGCTTATCCGTCAATGACATGAAATCAAGCCCGTTATACCCCTCGGGCAGATTTCCGACATGACTGATTATCCGCGTATTCTCATTGTTAACCGCGCCGGCGGTGGCAATCGACACGCCGTCAACCTCGTCTTCCAGCCCCTTAACCACCGTTTTGAAAAACTCGTAAATTCCTTCCGATGTCTTGGGCGTCGTAACCTTCACCACGTCATTGGCAAAATTTCCGTTTTCATCTGTCACGGCATAGGCAATTTTGGTGCCGCCGATGTCAAAAGCCAAAATCTTTTTCATTCCGTCGATTCCCTCAGGTTAAAATTTTACTGTCTTTGATTATACCGCGCCAATTACTTAAAAAAGGTTAGGATTATTAATTTATTAATCAAAATCGTCTAATCTTATATCCGTCAACCCGAGGAGACATTCATGATTTACGTTTTGAGCGCTTTTGTTTTCGGCCTGTTTATTCCGTACGCGGCGCGCCGTTTTGCCAAGTTTATGCCGGCGTCTTTTGCCTTTGCCTTATGGCAGATTGTCAAACCTTCCGCCAACGCCAAAAAAATTCTGAAATCGCCGCTCTACAAATCTTATCTGCTGCGGTCCCTGATGAGCGCTCTGCTCACCGCTGCCCTGAGCGGTCTTTTCTGGTATTGCTTCGGCGCCGAAAACCTGTGGTGGAAATTAGCTTTTCTGTGGATTCTCCTGCTCCTCGCCGAGATTGACCGGCGAATGTTTCTGCTGCCCGACATTTTGACCGTGCCGCTGTTGATTCTCGGCTTTTTTGCCGCCGCCTGGAACTGCGGTTTTACGATTGCCCCCGACAGCGCGCTCGGCGCCGCTGCCGGTTATTTTCTGCCCTCGCTGGCCGCTTTGTTTCTGGTCTGGAAAAACCGCGACGCCTTTGGCGGCGGAGACATCAAACTTCTGGCCGCAATCGGCGCCTGGCTGGGGCTGGAATGCCTGCTTTACACCATTCTTCTCGCCTCGCTCGGGCAGCTGTCGGTCTCGCTGCTGCGCCGCCAAAAGGCCGCCGCTTTCGGACCGGCGCTTGCATTTTCTGCAATAATTATTGCAATCTGCTTTTTTTGAGCTACAATAAGCTAAACTTTTCAATTAAAAGGATAAAATCATGGTCGCAAAACCCAAAACCAAAACAAAATCCGCCCCGGCGTCTTCCAAACTCGGCAAACTGACCAAGAATATCCGCGGCAGACTTTATTACAAAGACGACCAGCGCCGCCTTGCCAAGCTGGTGACCGGTTTTAACTTTGACATCTTTATCATGAGCATCATTCTGCTTGATGCCGTCATCATCGGTTTTCTGGCGTCCGGCACCGCAGGTTTTTACTTTTCCAACGGTTTGTTTTTGCTTGATCGCCTGTTTATGGGCATTTTCATTGTCGAAATGTTTCTCAAGATTTACGCGCTCAAGAAAAACTTTTTTACTTCGGGCTGGAACATTTTTGATCTTGTCATTGTTGCCGTATCGTCAGTCCCGGCGGCCAGCGCCTTTATTGTGCTGCGGACGTTCCGACTGTTTCGTCTGCTCAAATACATTCACCGCTTTTCCAAAATGCACGGCATCGTAGAAGTGTTTATCGCCCTGCTGCCGACTTTCGCGGCCTTTTTAGGAATTTTTGCGGTCTTCTTCTACGTCTTTGCCATTATCGCCATGAGCCTCTACGGCGACGTTTTCGGCAGTTTTGCCAATCTCGGCTCGTCGATGTTCACGCTGCTTCAGGTCTTTACGCTGGACGGCTGGGCTTCCGCCATCGCCCGTCCGATCATGCTGGTCTTCCCGCATGCGTGGCTGTTCTTCGGCACCGTGGTCGTGTTCTCGTTTCTGCTGGTGGTCAGCTTTGTTGCCAGCGCAATCCTGCAAATTATGGACATGCGGAAATGACCTTTCCCGGACAAAAGCTCTCGAAAGAGAGCTTTTTTCATATTTTTTTCAAAAATAATCCGCCTCGGCTTGACATCGCCGATTTGAATAACTAACTAAGCAGATAGATAAAAATACTATAACCAAATGGAGTTAAAAAACATGAAAGTTACACCATTGCATGATCGCGTTTTGGTAAAAAGACTTGAAGAAACCACAAAAACCGCCGGCGGCATCATTATCCCCGACACCGCCAAAGAAAAACCGAGCGAAGGCATTGTCGAAGCCGTCGGCAACGGTTTCCGCGCCGAGGACGGAAAAATCGTGCCGATGAGCGTCAAGGCCGGCGACAAGGTTCTGTTCGGCAAATGGTCCGGCACCGAAATCAAGATTAACGGCGAAGAACGCCTGATTATCAAAGAAGCTGACATTTTAGCAATTGTTGAAGATTAGAAAGGAATAAGATTATGGCTGCAAAAGACATCAAATTCGGCACCGACGCCCGCACCAAAATGCTCAAAGGCGTAGAAACTCTGGCCAAAACCGTCAAAGTCACGTTAGGCCCCAAAGGCCGCAACGTCATTCTTGACAAATCCTACGGCGCTCCCAAAATCACCAAAGACGGCGTTTCCGTCGCCAAAGAAGTCGAACTGGAAGACAAATTCGAAAACATGGGCGCCCAGCTGGTAAAAGAAGTTGCCCAGAAAACCGCCGACAAAGCCGGTGACGGCACCACCACCGCCACGGTTCTGGCCGAAGCGATTATCAAAGAAGGCTGCAAAGCCGTTGCCGCCGGCATGAACCCGATGGACCTGAAACGCGGAATTGACATGGCTGTCGAAGCCGTTGTCGAAAACGTCAAATCCCGCTCCGTCGCCATCAAAACTTCCGAAGAAATCGCCCAGGTCGGCACCATTTCCGCCAACGGCGACCGTACCATCGGCGAATACCTTGCCCGCGCAATGGAAAAAGTCGGCAACGAAGGCGTCATCACCGTTGAAGACGCCAAAGGCCTCGAAACCGAACTCGATGTTGTCGAAGGCATGCAGTTTGACCGCGGCTACCTGTCGCCCTATTTCATCACCAATGCCGACAAGATGACCTGCGAATACGAAGCGCCCTACATTCTGCTTTATGACCAGAAAATTTCGACGCTCCAGCCGTTGATTCCGATTCTCGAAACCATTGTCCAGTCCGGCCGCGCTCTGGTTATCGTTGCCGAAGACATCGAAGGCGAAGCTCTGGCCACTTTGGTTGTCAACCGCATCCGCGGCGGCCTCAAAGTATGCGCCGTTAAAGCTCCCGGCTTCGGCGACCGCCGCAAAGCCATGCTTGAAGACATTGCCGTCCTGACCGGCGGACAGGTCATCTCCGAAGAGCTCGGCATGAAACTTGAAAACGTCAATCTGGATATGCTCGGCTCGGCCAAACGCGTTGAAATTTCCAAAGACGACACCACAATCATCGACGGCGCCGGCGAAAAAGACCTGATTGAGGCGCGTGCCAACCAGATTCGCAAACAAATCGAAGACACGTCTTCCGATTACGACCGCGAAAAACTGCAGGAACGTCTGGCCAAATTGTCCGGCGGCGTTGCCGTTATCAAAGTCGGCGGCGCTTCCGAGGTTGAAGTCAAAGAAAAGAAAGACCGCATCGACGACGCGCTGAACGCCACCCGCGCGGCCGTAAAAGAAGGCGTTGTTGCCGGCGGCGGCTGCGCACTGCTTTATGCCGGAAAAGCCCTCGACACTCTCAAACCCGAGAATCAGGATCAGAAAGTCGGTATTGAAATTATCCGCAAAGCCACACAGGCTCCGATTCGCCAAATCGCCGAAAATGCCGGCGTTGACGGCGCGGTTGTTGCCGGAAAGCTGCTCGAAAGCAGTGACGCCAATTACGGCTACAATGCCCAGAGCGGCGAATACACCGACATGGTCAAGGCCGGTATTATCGATCCGACCAAAGTTGTCCGCACGGCGCTGCAGGATGCCGCTTCGGTCGGCAGCCTGCTGATTACGACCGAAGCCATGGTCACCGAAGCTCCGCAAAAAGACTGCCACTGCGGCGGCGCGGCGGCTCCGGCCGGCATGCCCGGCGGTATGGGTTTCTAAGTTTCGAGAAATTCACGCTTCAAAAAAACCTCTGTCTTTCGACAGAGGTTTTTTGTTTGGCGGGTGCTTTTCTTTTCTGCTTGGAAAATAACAAATAACGGTTATATTAGAATAAACATCGACAGGGAGAAACAAATGCTAGACGCTGAAAAACTCAAACAGCTCAAAGACGACGGGCACATTACCGAAGAAGAATATATTGACGAGAAAAAGCGCCTGGCCGCCCAGCTCCTCAAACGCGAAGATCCGGCTCATGCCAAAAACGGCATTATCTACATCCTGCTCGGCTGGTTTCTCGGCACGCTGGGACTGCACAACTTCTACGCCGGCTATTGGGGACGCGCGCTCGTGCAGTTAACCCTGACCGTCATTGCCCCGTGGTTTTTGTATATTCCGCTGCTGATTACGGCCGCCTGGGCATTCGGCGACATTTTGTTCGTCAACAAAGGCGCACATCATATTCCCTTTGCCGGAAGCCGCAAATTTATTCTGCTGCTGCGGATTCTTGCCGTCATCGTTTTCGGAATTGTTCTTGCCCGCAGCACGTTGATAACCGAAGAAGTCGACTTTACAATGCCGGAAACGGTTGAGGCTCCGGCAGAGCTGACCGAAACGGAATAAGAAAAAATAAAAAAACTGCAAAAAAGTGCTTGCAATTTTTTTTGACTATGCTATTAAGTATCTCGTTCTAACGATGCGGGCGTAGCTCAGGGGTAGAGCGCAACCTTGCCAAGGTTGATGTCGAGGGTCCGAATCCCTTCGCCCGCTCCAATTTAATAAAAAAGCCACCTTTATGGTGGCTTTTTTATTAAATTAGAACCGTGCGGCGGGTTGGAACCCGAGAAGAGGGGCCGAATAACGAGCAACGCTCTGGTGTTGCGAAGTTAGACGAGGAGCTTGCGACGAGGTCTTGAGGAAACCGAAAGATGCGCTGTGCGAAGCGCGCGCACAATCCCGAGCCCGCTAAAATAAATTTCTATTTTACCTCATGGACATTTATCCTCCCTCTGCTATAATGCCGATATAAAAAAAGAGGTGTCAATGAAATACTCTATTCCGGTCCACGAATTTTCTTTTAACAAAATCAAAAACGGCTCGCGCAAAATAGGCGTACATCTGCTTGATAAAAAAGCCCAGCAGATAAAATTGCACGATATTATCGAGATGTGCAACTCGTCCACATCGGAAAAAATCTGCTGCGAAGTAACCGGCATTGCCATATTTGACAATTTTGACGACTTAATCAACGCTCTGGGATATCAGGCTCTCGGCTATGACAACAAAGAAGAAGTCATGATTCGCCTTAACCGCGTATTCCCGCGGGAAGCGCAGCAGGCGCTTAATGCCGTTGCCTTTTTTATCAAACCGCAATTCGAACGCGCCAACCTCAAATACCGTTCCGAAATCGAACGAGAATAACACCAAGCCCCTCTTTTGAGGGGCTTTGATTATCCGGTTAAATCGCCTTTAGGATGTATTCGCTGAGTTTTTCGTTAAACCGTGACGGATTGGAGACAGCCTCGCCTTCCGCGATTTTTGCCTCGTCCAGCAGCAGCCGCGCAATATCTTCGACTTCGGCCCGTTTGCTCTCGTCCGCAGTCAAATCCGCCAGCTTGATAATCAGCGGATGATACGGGTTAAGTTCCAATATCCTGGTGCTGGCAAACGCCGTCTGCTGCTGATGCGTACGCATCAGACGCTCCAGATGCAGGCTCATCTGCCCGTCTTCCGTTTTCAGGCTGACCGGTGACTTGGTGAGTTTCTCTGTTGTTACGACCTTGCCGACCTCATCCTTAAACCAGCCGCTCATCAACTCCGTCAGTTTTTTGAGACTGCCCTCGTCGGCTTTGGCTTCCTTGCGTTCAAAACTCATATCTTCGGCCTGGGCAATATGCTTGATCGCAAACCCTTTGTAATTGGGCAAAACCTGCGGCCAGAACTCGTCAATCGGTTCATTCATCAGCAGAACCTCAATCCCTTTCTCGGCAAACGCCTCCAGCTGCGGATTATTGCGCAAAACGTCAATATTGTCGCCGGTAATGTAATAAATCGTCTTCTGCCCGTCTTTGGCGCGCGCGATATAATCGTCCAGACCGGTAAGTTTCTCTTTGTCCGCGGTCGAATAAAAATAGCTCAGGCCGGCGATTTCCTCACGATTGGAAAAGTCCTCGTAAATGCCCTCTTTCAGAACAATGCCGAAATTCTTCCAGAAAATCATATAGTCGTCATAGTTTTTGGCGCGTTTTTTAAGTTCCTTCAACAACCGCGAAACCGTGCCGTGCTTGATTTTTTCGATCAAAGCGCTGTGTTGCAGCATCTCGCGCGAAATATTAAGCTGCAAATCGGCCGAATCAATCACGCCGCGCACAAAACGCAGATAACCGGGCATCAGTTCCTCGACCTTGTCGCTGATAAACACCTTGTTGACATAGAGCTTGAGCCCGTTTTTCTTGTCCGGCTGAAACAAGTCATACGGCGCCGTCGACGGAACATACAGCAGGCCGGTGTATTCAATGTTCCCTTCGGCCTTAAAATGAAGCGTCAGCCACGGATCGTCAAAATTTTTGGAAACATGATGATAAAAGTCTTTGTACTGGTCTTCGGTAATCTCCGATTTATGGCGCGTCCACAAAGCCGAAGCGGTATTAACCGTTTCTTCGCCGGCTTCGCCGAGTTCGAGCACAATCGGGTACTCGACATGGTCGGAATAAGTGCGGATAATATGACGCAGATAAATCGTGTCGGTATAATTGGCGTCGTCTTTTTTCAAAAACAGCTTAATGTCCGTCCCGTTGACGCCGCGTTCGGCCTCGCTGATTTCAAAACCGTCGCAGCCGTCGGACACCCATTTCCAGGCCTTGTCCTCGCCGGCGCGGCGGGTAATGATTTCAACCTTGTCGGCCACCATGAAAGCCGAATAAAAACCGACGCCGAACTGCCCGATTAAATCGCAGATACTACCGTTGTCGGCGGCATTTTTGACAAACTCGGCCGTCCCGGATTTGGCGATTGTGCCGAGGTGTTTAATCAAATCGTCCTTATTCATGCCGATACCGTTGTCCGACACCGTCAGCGTGTTTGCCTTGGCGTCGGGCGTAATCCTGATTTTAAACTGGCCGGAATCTTTGGCGATTCCGGGATTGGTCAGAGCCAGGTACTTGAGCTTGTCGCAGGCGTCCGACGCGTTCGAAATCAGCTCGCGCAAAAAAATCTGTTTTTCCGAATAAAGGGAATTGACCACAATATCGAGCATTTTGCTGACATCGGCCTGAAAAGACATCTTGTCTGACATTTTACTTCTCCGTCTAAAACTTTTTCATTACTGCTTATTTAGAGATTCTTTTGGCCTTTTGCAAGATTATGCTTGATTTATTTAAGAATCCGGCTAAATTAAAAAAGATTTTTTTTACTAACAAACTATGGAGTGACAAATATGGTCTCTGTTGTTAATGACGCTTGCGTAAAATGCAAATCCTGTGCTGACGTCTGCCCGGTTGACGCTTTCCACGAAGGCGAAACCCAGCTGGTTATTGATCCCGATACCTGCATTGAATGCGGCGTATGCATTTCCGAATGCCCGCAGGAAGCGATCACCACTGAAGACGAAGCTGACGAAAAATGGATCAAATTCAACGCCGAAAACGCCAAAAACTGGCCCAACGCTAACGAATAATTCCGTATCGAAAGATTCCGAAGGCCTCTTGTCAAAGAGGCCTTTTTTAATGATTGCACTTATTCTTTTTATGAATTAAATTAAACGGCAACACCTATGACAAGAAACTATCCGAGGAACACCAATGATTAGCAAAATACAGGAAACAACTTATTATGATGTTGTCGGCATCGGCAACGCGATTGTCGACGTGCTGGCCAAAGTCGGCGACGGTTTTTTGAAAGAAAGAAACCTGTCAAAAGGCTGCATGACTCTGCTTGACGCGGCTGACGCCGGAAAAATCTATGCGGACCTGATACCGGAACGCGAAGTTCCCGGCGGTTCAGCGGCCAACACCGTTGCCGGTCTGGCCTCTTTGGGCGGCGCCCCGGCTTTTATCGGCAAGATTCATGATGACGAACTCGGGCAGGAATTTACGCGTGACATCGGCGCCGCCGGCGTTGACTTTTTTACGCCCCCGTTGACCGAAGGCCCGGTAACCGGCCGCAGCATCGTTCTGGTCACGCCTGACGCGCAGCGTTCAATGTTTACCTATCTCGGCGCCGCCGTCCACCTGACCGAAGAAGACATTGACGAAAACATCATCAAAGCCGGAAAAATCACTTACATCGAAGGCTATCTGTGGGATACCGAATGCTGCCGCGAAGCCCTGGTCAAAGCCTGCAAAATCGCGCATAAATACGGCCGCAAAATCGCCTTTACCTTGTCGGACACCACCTGTATCGAACGCAATCGCGACAACATTCTGGAATTCATTACCGAAGACGTCGACATCCTGTTTGCCAACGAAGACGAGATCAAAGCGCTTTTCTGCGAAACCGATTTCTACGAAAGCCTTGACAAAATCAAACCTCTGGTCGAAATCGCCGCCATCACCCGCGGCCAAAAAGGCTCCGTGGTTGTCAACGGGCGCACCAAAACTTTCGTCGAGGCGGAAAAGCTCCCTGCCGACGAAGTTGTCGACACCACCGGCGCAGGCGATTTGTATGCCGCCGGTTTCCTCTACGGCATGACTCAGGAACGCAGCCTCGGCACCTGCGCGATGATCGGCTCGATTGCCGCCGCCGAAATCATTTCGCACTACGGCGCCAGACCGGAAGTCAGCCTGCGCGGTTTTGTCCGCAACAAACTGCTTTCCTACGGCAAAAAAGCCTGAAAAACGCAAAAAAGGAGTTCGTTTTGAACTCCTTTTTTGATAACCGGCATCGATGCTCAGCAACGACGGCCGCGGTGAAAATCCCGACGACGGCGGATAGCGTGCACAATCTGAAACATCCCTTCTTTAATAAACCATGCGGCAAAGAAAAAGAACAAGGCGCCGATCAGCATAAACGCAAGCGGCAGCTGTTCAATCCAAAACACAAGCCCCATACAGATCAGACTCCAGCCCCAAATCATATAGAAGACTTTTTGCTTGATTTTTCTGAGAGTTCTTTCCCTGCGCCATGAAGTCTTTTGACAGACATAGCCGAAGAAGCAAACCAGACCGAGCAGATAAATCATACCGGCCGCCAACAAATGCTGCGAATTTTCCATTGCTTAAAAATTTTAGTTTAGACAATAATTTCAAAGTAAATACCAAAAGATAACAAAGAGTATAGCGATGACCGGCCAAAACACAAGCGTTTTTTGTCCAACTCATAAAAAAATACGTTTTTTCCGCACTAAATTATTGAAATTTAATTTCAAAAGTGTATGGTAAGGCGAATTTAATACAGAAAAAATCTGAACGCACGGACATTTATAAAAAGATGGCCGTGCCGGAAGCGAATTTAATGACGACATGTACATTAAGCAGTACACGAGGAATTAAATTCGCGACATGAGAACTTTTAAGGCGCGGGCATTTTCTTTCATAAATGGCCGTGCTGGAAGCGAATTTAATGACGACGTGTACAAAGGGGTACACGAGGAATTAAATTCGCGACATGACGACCATTTAGGAAAGAAAATAAAAATGAATATGAGAAATATTGCCATAATAGCTCACGTTGACCACGGTAAAACCACGCTCGTCGACGGATTGCTGAAACAAAGCGGCACTTTCAGAGACAATCAAAAAGTCGACACCTGCGTTATGGACAGCAACGACCTCGAAAGGGAACGCGGCATTACGATTCTGTCCAAATGCACCTCGGTCAACTGGAACGGAACCCATATTAATATCGTGGACACGCCGGGACACGCCGATTTCGGCGGTGAAGTCGAACGTATTCTGTCGATGGTCGACGGCGTGGTTCTGCTTGTCGATTCGTCCGAAGGTCCGATGCCGCAAACCAAATTTGTGCTCGGCAAAGCGCTAAAACTCGGCCTGTGCCCGATTGTTGTCATCAACAAGGCCGATAAAGCCGACGCGCGCTGCGACGAAGTGTTGAACGAAGTGTTTGACCTGTTTGTCAGCCTCAATGCCAACGACAAACAGCTGGACTTTCCGGTATTATATGCGTCCGGACGCAACGGCTGGGCCGTCAAGGAGCTTGAAGACGAAAAGAAAGACCTTTCGCCGCTGTTTGAACTGATTTGTTCTTACTTCCCCGAGCCTGCCTGTGAGCCGGACAAACCGTTTTCAATGCTGGCTACCACGCTTGAAGCCGACAAATTCATCGGCCGCCTGCTCACCGGAAAAATCCAGTCCGGCACGCTGCATGTCAATGACACCGTCAAAGTTCTGAACGGCGACAACAAAGAGATCGAACGTGTCCGCATCAGCAAAATTCTGGCATACCGCGGCCTCAACCGCGAAGCTCTCGAAGAAGCCCACGCCGGTGACATCGTTGCCGTTGCGGGCGTTGTCAAAGGCACCGTGGCCGACACGCTGTGCGCTTTCGAAGTCACCGAAAGCATCAAGGCTCAGCCGATTGATCCGCCGACGCTGGCCATGACTTTTTCGATTAACGATTCGCCGCTGGCCGGCCGCGAGGGCGACAAAGTTACCTCGCGCATGATCTGGGATCGTTTGTGCAAAGAGGCCGAAGGCAATATCGCGCTCAAAATTTCGCGCACTGACGCGTCCGATTCCTTTGAAGTTGCCGGACGCGGCGAACTTCAGCTCGGCGTTCTGATTGAAACCATGCGCCGCGAAGGATTCGAACTTTCAATCTCGCGCCCGCGCGTTTTGATGAAACGCGACGAAAACAACCAGCTGCTGGAACCGATTGAAGAAGTCGTCGTTGACGTCGACGAAGAACACTCCGGCACCGTGGTCGAAAAAATGGGCCAGCGCCGCGCCGAGATGATTGAAATGATTCCGTCTCAGGTCGGCAACAAAGTCCGCCTGATTTTCAACGCGCCGTCACGCGGCCTTATCGGCTATCATTCCGAATTTTTGACCGATACCCGCGGCACCGGCGTTATGAACCGCATTTTCAAATGCTACGAACCTTACAAAGGCGAAATCGACAGCCGCCGCAACGGCGTCCTGATTTCCTCCGAAACCGGCACGGCGATTGCCTATTCGCTGTGGAAACTTCAGGATCGCGGCCCGATGTTTATTGATCCGGGCGTGCCCGTCTACGTCGGCATGATTATCGG
>JAFUQJ010000116.1 GCA_017480995.1 Alphaproteobacteria bacterium | reverse complement strand
TTTTTTCTGCAGCACCGGCACAACCTGTATCGGACATTCGACGCCCAAGTCGCCGCGCGCCACCATAATCGCGTCGGATTCCCGAATGATGTTGTCCAGATCGTCAATCGCGCTCGGTTTCTCGAGCTTGGAAATAACCCAAGCGCGGCCGTTAATCAGCTTTTTGGCAAACTGAACGTCCTCGACCTTCTGCACAAACGAAAGCCCGATCCAGTCCACGCCCAATTTGAGCGCAAATTCCAGATCATCGCGGTCTTTGGCGGTGATTGCCGAAATCGGCAGCTGTGTGTTGGGCAGATTAACCCCTTTGTGGCTCGAAATAACGCCGCCGACCTTGACTTTGGTCACGGCGTGTTTTTTGTCGCAGCTCATTACCTTAAGGACGATATAACCGTCATTCACCAGCAAATCGTCACCGGGCTTGAGCGCCTGAAAAATTTCTTTATGCGGCAGACAGACACGGGAGTCGTCACCCGGCTCGGGATCAAGGTCGAGCACAAAAGTCTGACCCTCTTTCAGCAAAACGCTGTCATTGCGAAAAGTTCCCACCCGCAGTTTCGGCCCCTGCAAATCGGCCAAAATAGAAATAAACCGGCCTTTTTCCTTCTCCAGCTCGCGGATAATCTTAACCCGTGCCTTATGCTCGGCGTGCGTGCCGTGACTGAAATTGATGCGGAAGGCATCGGCGCCGGCATCGATCAGTTTTTCGAGCTGTTCCTTGGAAGCGGAAGACGGCCCGATAGTGGCCAGAATTTTGGTGTGGGTATCAATCGGCATATTACGCAATTCCTTATCCTGTTACAACTTCAATGTTCAGACTATACTTCAGAATATCTTAAAAAGCTCTTATTTTTTTACGCATCATCCACAAATTTATTACTTGTCAAACGCCGCAAATTTTGCTAGCTTCCTTTCCAATATAGTTTCAAACAAAGGAGATTGGAATGAGTGAAGAAAATGCCGAAGTCGGCGGAATTGCCGTAGACAGACTGCGTTCTCTGATTGAACGCATTGAAAGACTGGAAGAAGAAAAGGCCGCCATCGCCTCTGACATCCGCGATATTTTTGCCGAGGCCAAATCAGCCGGTTTCGACGTTAAGATTATGCGCACCGTCATCAAGCTGCGCAAGATGAACGCCGCCGACCGCGACGAACAGGAATTCCTGCTCGAAACCTACCGCAAGGCGCTGGACATCTAGAGTTTCAGAACAATTCCGACAATTGCCGAAAGCCCCAGATAAAAAACGGGGCTTTTTTTGTAGAAACGGATTGAAGCAAACAAAATCGCAAAAATCAGACCGTGCGTCAAATCCGCCAGACTGATTTTAGCCAGCTCCAGCCCGGCAAAAACAATCAAAGCGATCACTGCCGGCCGGATTCCCTCCAGCATCGTGTTAACGCGGCGGTTGCAGCTGTATTTGTTCATCAGACGACAGATCGTCACAATCACGATAACCGACGGCGTCACCAAACCCAGCGTGGCAATCAGCCCGCCCAAAATTCCCGCCGCGTTAAAACCGGCATAAGTCGCCATATTGACGCCGATAGGCCCGGGCGTAGATTCGGCAATGGCAATCATGTCGGTCAGTTCCTTGGCAGTAAACCAGCCGTAAGCCTCGCTCAAATCGAACAAAAACGGCACCGTTACCAAACCGCCGCCGATGGCAAACAGCCCGATTTTGAAAAACTCAAAAAACAACAGCAGATAAATCATTTTCTGACATACTCCCCGATCAGCAGCGCCGACACGGCGGCCGCAATTACCACCCATACCGCCGACAGGCTGAAAACCCCGAGCAGCGCGACCGCAAGCACAAACACCGTGCCGTCGGCATAATTGCGGATATTTTTCCGCCATAAGTCAACCAGCACGCTCGCAATCAATGCGACCACGCCGATGCGGATTCCCGCAAAAGCATAGGTCACATAGCGGTTATACATATATTGTTTGAGCACCATTGCAATCAGGGTAATAATCAGCAGCGACGGAAAAACCATTCCCAACGTCGCGGCAACGGCCCCTTTGAGCCGCGCCTGCCGATAACCGATAAACGTCGCCACGTTAATAGCGATGATTCCGGGCGTGCACTGCCCGATTGCATACAAATCGAGCAATTCATCCTCGCTGAGCAGCCGCCGTTTAACCACCAGCTCGTCTTTGAGCAGCGGCAGCATCGCATAACCGCCGCCGAAGGTAAACAACCCGATTTTGAAAAACAATAGGAATAAATCTTTTAAGCTCTGCATTTGTTCCGCCGTTGTTAATTTGCTCTGACTGACTATATTGCAATTTAGTTTTATATATCGTTAAAAAACGAAAGACCGGATAATGATTATCGCAATTCCCAAAGAAACCGCGCCCGGCGAAACCCGCGTCGCCGCCTCGCCGGAAACCGTCCGCCGCTATACCGCAATGAACTGCGGCGTCCGTGTCGAAACCGAAGCCGGAACCCGTTCCGGTTTTGACGACGCCCGTTACCGCGAAGCCGGAGCCGAAATCGTCCCTGCCGGACAAATATACGAGCAGGCCGACATAATTCTCAAAATCCGCGCGCCGCTTCCAGACGAGCTGCCCAGACTCCGAAACGGACAAACGATTATCGCCTCCTTTGCCGATGTCGGCGCGCCTGCGGATTTTGCCGTCAAAGACCTGACCTGTTTTGCACTGGAAAAAATTCCGCGCATTTCGCGCGTTCAAAGTATGGACATCCTGTCGTCGCAAAGCAACATTGCCGGCTACAAGGCGGTGATAGACGCCGCCGCCCATGCCGCCGTAACTTTTCCGCTGCTGATGACCGCCGCCGGAACGCTTGCCCCTGCCAGAGTCCTCATTTTGGGCATCGGCGTTGCCGGTTTGCAGGCCGCGGCCACCGCCAAACGCCTCGGCGCGCAGGTGTATGCCTCCGACATCCGTCCCGAAACGGAAGAGCAGATTCGCTCGCTCGGCGCCCGTTTTGTTTCCGCCGACGCCGTTGCCGAACGTCTGGCGCAGACCGACATTCTGATTACCGCCGCGTTGTCTCCCGGCAAACCAGCGCCGCAGCTGATCAGCGCCGACATGCTGCAAACGATGCCCGAAGGCGGCGTCGTGCTTGACCTCGCGGCGGCCTCGGGCGGCAACGTCGAAGGAACTCAGGACGGAAAAACCGCCCGCCGACACGGCCTGACGCTTATCGGCGCCGGCAATCTGGCGGCCGGGCTCCCGCATTCGGCCAGCCGCCTCTTTGCGCAAAACGTGCTGAATTTTTTAACTTTGGCCTTTAACCCCGAGACGGCAGAATTCAACTTTGATTTTGCAGACGAAATCATTGCCTCAACCTGCATCGTCAAAAACGGCCGTCTGTTCGGCAAGGAGAACAAATAATGGATTTCTGGATGCTGATTACCGTCTTTATGCTGGCCTGCTTCATCGGCTATTTTGTGGTCTGGGGCGTTACCCCGGCGCTGCACTCGCCGCTGATGAGCGTATCCAACGCGATTTCCGGCGTCATTATCGTCGGCGCGCTCATAACCGCCGCCTCCCCCGAAACGAACGTTTCCAAAATTCTCGGCCTGATTGCCGTTTTTCTGGCTTCGATAAACATTTTCGGAGGCTTTGCCGTTTCGCAGCGCATGCTGTCAATGTTCAGGAAAAAGGACAAAAAATAATGCTCTCCGATTTGCTTCCCGCTTCTTACGCCCTGTCCTCGGCAATGTTTATCCTGGCGATTCGCGGCCTGGCGTCGCCGCACACCGCCCGCAGCGGCAACCTGATCGGCATTCTCGGCATGATATTGGCCGTTTTGGCCACCGTCTGGTCGCCGCTGGTTTCCGAATATCTTTGTTCTTTTGCTGCAATTGCCGCAGGCGGCATAATCGGCGTTTATATCGCCTTCAAAGTCAAAATGACATCCCTGCCGCAGATGATTGCCGCGTTTAACGGCCTCGGAGGCCTGGCCGCCGTATTCATTGCCCTGGCCGAAATTCTGGCCGGTTCAACCGCCTATCTTGACGTCTCGGCAGGCGTTGTCATCGGCGCGCTGGCTTTCTCCGGCTCGATGATAGCCTTTGCCAAACTGCAGGGACTTGTTCCGTCCGCGGCGCTCGCTTTCCGCTTTCAGCAACAGCTCAACCTGCTGCTGGCGCTGGCCGTCGCCGGGCTTTGCATCGCTTTTCTGCTCTCTCCGCAGACAAATATTTTCCTCTGGCTCGGAAGCCTTGCGATTCTGCTCGGCTTTCTGCTGGTTTTGCCGATCGGCGGCGCCGATATGCCGATTGTCATCTCAATTCTCAACGCCTGTTCGGGCTGGGCGGCCGTCGGCATCGGCTTTTCGCTCAACAACGTCTTGCTGATTATCACCGGCTCAATCGTCGGCGCCAGCGGCGCCATCCTTTCTTACATCATGATCAAGGCCATGAACCGCTCGCTGGCCGGTGTCCTGTTTAGCAACTTCGGCAGCCGGAAAACCGCGGCCGCGGCAGCCGGCGAAAATAAGACCGCCCGCGCCGGTTCGCCGCAGGACGCCGCCTACATCATGGAAAACGCAAACAAAATCATCATCGTTCCCGGCTACGGCATGGCGGTCGCCCAGGCTCAGCACGTTTTGCGCGAAATGGCCCGGGACCTGCGCACGCTTTACGACGTCGAGGTAAAATTTGCGATTCACCCGGTTGCCGGCCGCATGCCCGGCCACATGAACGTGCTGCTGGCCGAAGCCGGCGTTCCTTACGAAGACGTTTTTGCGCTCGAAGACATCAACCGCGAATTTGCCTCGGCCGACGTTGCCTATGTCATCGGCGCCAACGACATTACCAATCCGCTGGCCAAAAACGACGCTTCTTCGCCGATTTTCGGCATGCCGGTGCTCGATGTCGAAAAAGCCAAAACCGTCTTTTTTGTAAAACGGTCGCTCGGCAGCGGTTATGCCGGCGTCGAAAACCCGTTGTTTTTTGCCGAAAACACAATCATGCTCTATGGCGATGCCAAACAGGTAACCGAAGAAATCGTCAGCGCGCTGGAAAAAAAATAATCCGCCCGTATTTGCCTCTGCCGTACCCTGTGTAAACGCAATTTTTTATGTTTTTGATAAAAAATTTTATCCGGATGTTAATTTTTTTGACTTAAACTCAATCTGATTTTGTTAACTGACATAACAATGAGATAGAAGATTTATGCACGCGATTCATACTCTGATTGTCGACCTGACGCTGATTACGATTTACGCCGGTATTACCACGCTGATATTTAAAAAACTCAAACAGCCTACCGTTCTCGGCTATATTCTGGCCGGTATTTTCGCCGGACCGTTTTTCAACTTCGTACCGACCGTCTCAGACAAAGAAAACCTCACCCTCTGGGCCGATATCGGCGTTATCTTTCTGCTCTTCGGCCTCGGACTGGAGTTCAGTTTCAACAAGATGATGAACGTCGGCAAATCGGCCATGATCACCGCCACCGCCAATATTTTCTTTATGCTGTTTTTGGGCTACAATACGGGACTTTTGCTCGGCTGGCCGGTCATTGACAGCTTCTTTTTGGGTTCCATGATTTCGATGTCCTCCACCACCATCATCATCAAGGCCTTTGATGACCTCAACGTCAAAAAGCAGCGGTTTACCGATCTGGTTTTTGGCGTCCTGATCGTCGAAGACATTGTCGGCATCTTGCTGCTGGTTTTGCTTCCGACCATTGCGCTCGGCAGCACCATCGACAGTCAGGAGCTTGCAATCAGCACGGCCAAGCTGGTCTTCTTTTTGGTTCTGTGTTTTGTCATCGGCATCTATCTGGTGCCGACGTTCCTCAAAAAGATCTCGGCCTTTCTCAATGACGAAATGCTTCTGCTCATAACGATAAGCCTCTGCTTCGGCATGGTTCTGCTGGCGACTTCGTCCGGATTTTCGTCCGCTCTCGGCGCCTTTATCATGGGCTCGATTCTCGCCGAAACCGAAATCATCGAAAAAATCGAAAAGAACTTCAAGCCGCTCAAAGACTTTTTCGGTGCCGTCTTTTTCGTCTCGGTCGGCATGATGGTCGATCCCGCGATGTTTGTCAAATACGCCTGGCCGATTCTGGTGATTACGACCATCGTCATCTCGGGCAAGGTTTTGTTTTCCTGCTTTGGCTTTCTGCTTTCGGGCCAAAACCTCAAAACCTCGATTCAGGGCGGATTCTCGCTCGCGCAGGTCGGCGAATTCGCTTTTATTATCGCCAGCCTCGGCATGAGCATCGGCGTCCTGAACCAGCGGGTATATCCGACAATCGTCGCCGTTTCGGTCATTACAACTTTCTTAACGCCGATGATGATTAAGGCGTCGGATCAGGTCTACAAAAAGATTTCCAGACTCCTGCCTCAAAAATGGAACACGTTGATTGAACGCAATACTTCGCTTGCCGACGAGACGCGCATGGAAGAGCGCCGTTGGAAACTTCTGTTCAAAAGCTATTTTCTGCGGCTGGTGCTGTTCAGCATGCTGCTTTACACCATTATCGCCCTGTCCGCCTATTTCATCCGCCCGTTTGTCTATGAGCTGATTCCCAACAATTTCGGCGCCCGGCTGGCCGTCACCGCCGTCACGTTTATTCTGACCGCGCCTTTCCTCAAAGCTCTGATCGGCTGGGAAACCATTCTGCCCTTGTACCTCAAGGAAAAAATAACGCTGCTGGCCTGCAAACTCAGCTCGGCTTCCAGCGAAGACGCCAAACAGACAATCCTCAAAAGACTCGAAAACAAGCTCGATTTCTGCAGCGTCAGCCACGAAACCGAAGACGCGCGCAACTTTTTTATCTCCAACAACAAAATTGCCGCGCTTTACTACAAACTCTGGATGTCCAAAAAGCTCAACCGCCTGCCGCTGATTCTGCTCACCAGCTTCCGGCTGATGCTGGTTTTGTTTTTCATCGCCGTTATCATCCACCAGTTTCTGACCGAAAATCCGCGCGTAACGCTGGCGCTTGCCGTTATCGCGATTCTGATTATTTCGCAGTCACGCTGGCTGTTCAACCAGTACATGAGCATCGAAACCCAGTTTCTGAAAAACCTCAACGGCAGCCGCCGGGAAGAAGAAGCGCCCCCGGCCGAAGAAGAGCGGAAACCGGAAGAACGGAAACCGACCGAAAAATAAACCCAAGCCCGTTGTCAAACGGGCTTTTAATATGCTCCGCCGGTTACTTTACAAAAAATTAGAGTTAGCTCCAAGTTAAATATCTTGTTGACTCGGTTTCCCGTTTGGGTTTAGTCTGAAGCATCAGGAGGAATCAAACCATGGGATATTCAATCGGGCAGGTTGCCAAAAAAACCGGTTTAACCGCGCACACGCTGAGATATTATCAAAAAGAAGGGCTGCTGCCGTTTCTTCAGAAAAGCAGCTCCGGACTGCGGGTGTTTTCCGACAACGATCTCGGCTGGCTCGGCCTGATTGAGTGCCTCAAAGAAACGGGAATGCCGCTCAAAGACATCAGGCAATACATCGACTGGTATCTGGAAGGGGATTCAACCCTGTCTCTGCGCCTCGACATGTTCAAGAACCAAAAAAACAGAGTTGAAGAACAAATCAGACAATTCCAAAAACACCTCGAAAAAATCGAATACAAAATCGCCCTGTATGAAGAAGCCGTCAAAGAAGGAAGCCTCGACAAGGCCGTCGCAAACCCCAGAATGCAGGCGCTCAAAAACGGCCTTTCCCAAACGGACAACGCGAAATAGCCCTCCGCCCCGCCTGCCGCCGAAATAAAATTAATTAGACATTTTGCAAAAAATGCCTAAATATAATAAATGACAAAAAACCACGTAAAGGAACATCCATGATTAAGAAAATGCTCTCGGCTCTTGCCGTTTTCTGCTGCCTTTCGGCCGCTGCCGAAGCGCAGGAAAATGTCAAAAAACTTCCCGCCCCGCAGACAACCG
>JAFUQJ010000115.1 GCA_017480995.1 Alphaproteobacteria bacterium | reverse complement strand
GACGCCCGCGCCAGGCTCTCGTACCCCATGCGGCGGACCAGCGGCGCGGCGCAGTGGTGGCCGACACGGACGGCAACGCCTTCCTTGTCAAGAATAAAGGCCAGATCCTGCGGGTGAATGCCGTCAATGTCTATGGCAAAAACGCCTCCTTTGCCTTCGGCCGTACCGACTTCGGTCAGACCGTCGACTTCGCGCAGGCGCCCGCGCATATAAGCCGTCATTTCCGTTTCATGCGCATAGACATTTTCCATGCCCAAATTCATCATGTAATCAAGCGCCGTTCCCAAGCCGATTGCCTGCACGATTGCGGGCGTTCCGGCCTCAAAGCGCGCCGGCGGTACGTCATAAGTCGTGGTCTGATAAGTCACGACGTTGACCATATCGCCGCCGAACTGGTACGGCGGCATCGCCTCCAGCAGCTGCCGTTTGCCGTATAAAACGCCGATGCCGCTGGGACCGTAGGTTTTGTGCCCCGAAAAAACCAGAAAATCACAATCCAGATCCTGCACGTCAACCGGCTGATGCACAACATACTGACAACCGTCGACCAGAACTTTGGCACCTACCCGGTGCGCCTCCTCAATCATCTTTTTGAGCGGGAAAACAGTTCCCAAAACGTTGGACATTCCGGTCACCGCCACCAGCTTGGTGTTGCCGTTCAGATTTTTGCAGTATTCTTCCCAGTTGAAACTGCCGTCATCGTTTATTTTGAAAATTTTCAGTTCAAAACCGATTTCGTCGCGCAGCACCTGCCACGGCACCAAATTGGCGTGGTGCTCGGCCTCGGAAATCAAAACCTCGTCAATTTTGGTCAGAAACTTGCGCCCGAAACTCGAAGCGACCAGATTAATCGACTCCGTCGCGTTACGCGTGAAGACGATTTCCGAATCGCTGCGGGCATTGAGAAACCGGCGCACGGTGCCGCGGGCCTTTTCATATTCGGAAGTTATCTCCTCGCTCAAAAAGTAGGAACCGCGGTGAACATTGGCGTATTCGCTGCGGTAGACGTCGACGATGCGGTCAATCACGCACTGCGGCTTCTGTGCCGAAGCGGCGGAATCCAGAAACGTATTGGGCTTGCCGTTTATCTGCCGGCCGAGGACGGGAAAATCCTTTCTTATCTGTTCAACATCATACATTTTTTTCTCCGGCGAAAAATCACTTTGCCATTAATTTAATCCACGCGGCAACCTTTTCATCCTCTATTTTGGATATAGCGTCATCAAGATACGCGTCGATCAAAAGCCTGCGCGCCTCTTCTTCGCCGATGCCGCGCGACCGCATATAAAAGAGCTGCTCCTCGTCCAGCTCGCCGCTGGCCGCGCCGTGCGAACATTTGACGTCGTCGGCAAAAATCTCAAGCTCGGGTTTGACGTCGACTTCGGCGGTATCGCTCAGCAGCAGCGCTTTATGAAGCTGGTTTCCTTCGGTTCGGACGGCGCCCGGCGCAATATGAATCCTGCCCTGGAAAACGCCCTTGGCATCGCCGCCGATAACGCCCTTGACCAACTGGTGCGAAACCGTGCACGGCGCCAGATGCTCAATGTCGGTGGTGGTATCGAGCGTGGCCCAGCCGTTCATCAGATAGGCGCCGTTAACCTCGGCCGAAGCGCCCTCTTCTTTCAGCAAAACATGCGTTTCGTTGCGGGCGATGTTAGCTCCTTTCTGCAGGCAAAAAGCCTTATAGGCCGCGCCGGCCGCGGCATCGACGTAATTAAGCGCGATATGATTGGCCTTAAACGCCTCGTTCTGAACCTTATAATGCCTGAGACAGGCGCCGCGGCGCAGATAAACCTCGTTGACAATGTTGGCCAGATAACGCGATTTGAGCGCGCCGTCGTAGCAATGATATTCTATCAGCTCGGCAGCGGCGTATTCTTCCAACAGAATCAGATTGCGCAGATTATAAAACAGGTTCTGCTCCGCGCTGTCGGTATGATAAATAACGGCCAGAGGCCTTTTGAGCTCCACCCGCGAATCGACATGAATGAAAACGCCTTCGTTCAGATAGGCGCTGTTCAGCGCGGCAAACGGAAAATCCTCAAGCCGCAGCGCCGCGTTTATCAAAGCGCGTTCCCGCGGACGAAACATGATGACTTCTATCAGCGGCAAAACCTCAACGCCCTGCGGCAAAACGCTCTGCGCCGGATTGAAAATGCCGTTTTCAAAATAAATACGATAAGCCGCAAACGGCAGTTCCGGCTGCGGCGCCCGCAAATCCGGCCGCGGCAGGGACAATACAAAATCATCGCCGCCCAGTTCGCGCGGCTTGGTATACTTCCAGGCTTCGGTTTTGGCGGTCGGAATTCCCGCGGCCTCAAAGGCAGCGCGGCCGCGGCGGCGCATCTCGTCCAGCCATGGTATCTGCCCGCCCGGCAGAGAAATCTGTTGCAGCAAACCCGACATTTATTTCGCTCTCTCAAATTCGGCGTAGCCTTTTTCTTCCAGCTCGGCCGCCAACTCCCGGCCGCCGGATTTGACAATCCGGCCGTCGGCATAAACATGAACAAAATCCGGCACGATATGGTCAAGCAACCGCTGAAAATGCGTGATAATCAGCATGGAGCGCTTACCGTCGCGCAAGGCGCCGACGCCGTCGGCAACTACCTTGAGCGCATCGATGTCCAACCCCGAATCGGCTTCGTCCAAAATTGCGAAATCAGGTTTGAGAACAGCCATCTGCAAGGCCTCAAGACGCTTTTTCTCGCCGCCGGAAAAACCGACATTGACCGGGCGCTTGATCATCTCGGCATCCAGCCGGAACCTGCGCCCCTCTTCGCGCACCATTTTAACAAAATCCATGGTGTCCAGCTCCGGTTCGCCGCGATGTTTGCGAATGGCATTGACCGCGTGCTTTAAGAACGTGGTGACCGGAACGCCCGGAATCTCGACCGGATACTGCATCGCCAGAAAGATGCCCTCGCGGGCGCGCTCCTCGGGCGACATCGCAAGCAGGTCTTTGCCCTTAAAACGAACCGAGCCGGAGGTTACCTCATAGCCGGGCTTACCGCACAAAATATTCGACAATGTCGACTTGCCGGCGCCGTTGGGCCCCATAACGGCATGAACCTCACCTTCGTTAATCGTCAGGTTAAAGCCTTTGACAATCTCTTTGTCGCAGACGCGGGCGTATAAATCTTCTATTTCCAATAACGGTGTTGTCATGTCTTTTCCTTAAATGTCAGGCGACGTGCGTTTTGTCCCAGTCGTCGAGCCGGCGCTCTATCAGTTTAATCTTCTCGGCCTTATAAGCCTCAACCTTTTCGGCAATACGATAATTCTCCTTAAGCTGCTCGAGCATTATCTCAACATCGGCGGTCTCTTCGACAATCTCGGCCAGGTTGTCCTTTTTGCGGTTGACGTTTTTCAATATTTCTTTCATCAGTTCCGACATTTCTTCGACGACCATCATCATCTGAGCCTGTTCGCCCCAGGTCTCAAGGGCTCTTTTTAAAACGGGATTAACCATTATCCGACGCTTCCTTCCAGTGAAATATTAATCAGTTTGACCGCCTCGATGGCAAACTCCATCGGCAGGTGCTGCATGACTTCTTTGCAAAAGCCGTTGACAATCAGGCTGACCGCCTCTTCCTCGCCGATGCCGCGGCTCTGGCAATAGAACAACTGCTCGTCGCTGATTTTGGAGGTGGTGGCCTCATGCTCGATTTTGGCGGTTTTGTTGCGGTTTTCGATATAGGGTACGGTGTGCGAACCGCAGTTTGAGCCGATCAAAAGGCTGTCGCACTGCGAGTAGTTGCGCGCGTTTCGGGCGCCGGGGCTGACCTTGACCAGACCGCGGTAAGTCTGATTGGAAAAGCCGGCCGAAATGCCCTTGGAAACAATTTTGGACGACGTGTTCCGCCCGATGTGAATCATTTTGGTGCCGGTATCGGCCTGCTGGCGGTTGTTGGTGATGGCCACCGAGTAAAACTCGCCGACGGAATTATCGCCCTGCAGCACGCAGGACGGGTATTTCCAGGTTACGGCAGAACCGGTTTCGACCTGCGTCCACGAGATTTTGGAATTGTCGCCGCGGCAGGCCGCCCTTTTGGTCACAAAATTATAAACGCCGCCTTTGCCGTCTTTGTCGCCCGGATACCAGTTCTGCACGGTCGAATATTTGACCTCGGCATCCTTGAGCACGACAATCTCGACAATTGCGGCATGGAGCTGGTTTTCGTCGCGCTGCGGCGCGGTGCAGCCCTCCAGATAAGAGACATAGCTCTTGTCGTCGGCAATAATCAGCGTGCGTTCAAACTGGCCGGTGTTTTTGGCGTTAATGCGAAAATAGGTGGACAGCTCCATCGGGCAGCGCACGCCTTTGGGAATATAGACAAACGAACCGTCGGTAAAAACCGCGGAGTTAAGGCAGGCAAAAAAGTTGTCGGTATAAGGCACGACCGAACCGAGATAACGGCGCACCAGTTCGGGATGCTCCCTGACCGCCTCCGAAATCGAGCAAAAGATAACGCCTTTTTCGGCCAGTTTGGCGCGATAGGTGGTGGCTACCGAAACCGAATCGAACACTGCGTCCACCGCGACAACGCCGGCCAAAACTTCCTGCTCTTTGAGCGGGATGCCGAGTTTGTCATAAGTCTCGAGCAGACTTTTGTCGACCTCGTCGAGGCTTTTGGGCGCAACCTTTTGTTTGGGCGCCGAGTAATAGCACAAATCCTGATAATCTATCCGGTCATAACTCAGCTTGGCCCAGGACGGCTCTTTCATGGTCTGCCAAAATTCAAACGCCTTCAGGCGCCAGTCGAGAAGCCATTCGGGCTCGCCCTTCTTGGCCGAAATCAAGCGAATGATATCGGCGTTCAGCCCCTTGGGAACGGTGTCGGCCTCAATCTCGGTCACAAAGCCGTATTTGTATTTGTCGCCGGACTCGTCGGCTATCTCGGTAATCTTGTTCATATTGCTTCCTTGTCACAGGTATAAACTAGTGTTTTTTTTGCCAAATTGCAACCTCTATTTAACCTTATTTTAGCTTTTGGCAGGCTATGCTAAAAGATAGTCCTGTTTTACCATTCGGAGAAGAAAAAATGTTTTGGGGCATTATTGTTTCGGTCTTTCTGAATCTGGCGCTGCTGGCCCTGGTTCTGCTGCTGCGCAACAAACTCAAACAGACCAGACGCAACCTCAAAGAGCTCATTAAGGAAAACGACACCCAGCAAAGCACGCCGCAAACCACCAACGGCGACGTCTATTTCAAAATAAACAAAGATTTTGAAATAACCTTCATTAACGAAAGCGGCGCCGACAGCCTCGGGTATCCGGCGCAGGAACTAATCGGAAAATCGGTTTTCGGCAGCCTGTTTGAAGACAAAAAAGCGAATCGCGACGCCCTCAACGCCACACTCAACAAGATGTACCGGCATCAGGCCACCCTCAACAACCAGGGGCTCCTGGTGCGCAAAGACGGCCAGAAGCAGCTGATGATGTGCCGCCAGCGGCCGCTGCTGAACGAAATCCTCGAATGCGAAGGCATCAGTTTTTTGTGCAAAGACATTTCGGAAGCGCGCGCCTGGAAAGAAAACCTGTCGCGTTTTGAAAACCGCGACCTGCTTACGAACACGCTCAACGAAACGGCCATTCTCGACCGTTTTGAACATGATTTCCAGCTGGCCAAGCGCTATAACAAGGAATTTTCGTGCATCGTCATCGAACTGCGCGACCTATACGACTTTATCAGCAAGGGAATCGACTTTGAAACCGCCGACAAAATGCTCAAAGTCGTCAGCGACGTCTGTTTTGCCAACCTCACGCCGAACGCCAATATCGGCCGCGTCGAAAAGACCAAAATCATGCTGGTTCTGAACGGCGTTTCGCGCGAAAAGGCCTCGTCCATCGCCTTTAAGATTCTTCAGGAATCGATAAACGTCATCAAAACGCTGCGGGTTGACGGCTACAACGCCCAGATGATCGTCGTCACCTATACCAACCGCAAAAATTTCAGCGACACATACGACGGCATGCTGGCGCGCGTCAAACGCCACATCGGAATGTCGCTCAAGCACCGCGAATACGGCGTGGTCTCTTCCGACAACCGCGGCAACGCCCTCGGAGTAATAAAAAATTAATCTGTCCGTGATAGGCTTTGATACCGAAATAAGTATCTGGCAATAAAACTGTAAGGACACATGACCGGGCGCAAGACATATTTGGCACTGTTTCTGCTGCTTTTTATCATCTGCGGCTGCAGCTCCGGAAGGATTCCGCTGCTCAATTACAGCGCCGACACCTGGTGGGGCGGCGGCACGCCGGACTATGTCACGGTGCGCAAAGGCGACACGCTTTACAGCATTGCGCGGCGTTATGACGTCCCGATCCGCGAACTTATCGAAACCAACAATCTGCGTCCGCCTTACGGCCTGAGAATCGGCCAGCGGCTCCGAATGCCCGACGCCAAATACCATGTGGTTGCCAAAGGCGACACGCTGTACAACATTTCCAAACGTTACAATGTCGACATGCGGCAGCTCAGCCGCACCAACAATCTGCGCGAACCGTTTACGCTCGCCATCGGACAGCGGCTGCTGCTGCCGGGCAGCATCGTAACCAAAACGGCCGCAGACAATCATGCAACCGGCCGGACGACAGCCCAAAAAACAACTTTCGCACGAAAAAAGACGACTGCCAGCCGCACCGCCCGAACAGCCTCTTATACCGCTCCGGTCAAAAAGCGCAGCAGCAAATTCGCCTGGCCGGTGCGCGGAACCGTCATTTCCAAATTCGGCGTGATTGCCAAAGGCCGCAACAATGACGGCATCAACATCAAGGCACCGCTGGGCGCCGCCGTCAAAGCCGCCGACGCCGGAACAATCGCCTATGCCGGAAACGAACTCAAAGGCTTCGGCAACCTCATTCTCATCAAGCACAGCGGCGGCTGGATTACCGCCTATGCGCATAATGACCGGCTGCTGGTTCGCAAAGGGCAGAAAGTCCGCAAAGGCGAAAAAATCGCTACCGTCGGCAGTACCGGAGGCGTCAGCTCGCCGCAGCTGCATTTTGAAATCCGCGCCGGCAAAAAAGCCGTTAATCCGTTGAGCTACCTGCAGTAGGCGTGATTTGTAACTTGTGATTCGTGATTCGTTATTTGTGATTCGTTATTTGTGATTCGTTATTTGTGATTCGTGCTTTAAATACATAACCCCGCGGCGGCCGGACGTTCCGGCGCAACGGGGCTTTTGTCATTTCTTTTCGACCATAAACAAGAACTGCAGCGGCAAAGCTACCGGCGCGTCTTCCGCAACGGCTATCATCCCGCGCACGGACTTTCCGGCAAGATGCACGCTCTCGGGATTGCCGCTGACCAACGGATGCCATGACGGCAGATCCCGCTTGTTCAGCAGCAGCTTGTAAGCGCAGTCGTCAGGCAGCAGCTCGGCCCGCGTTCTTAACATTTGCAGGTCTACCTTAATACAGCCGCCGCTTTTGAGGCGCCGGTCATAAATCTGACAATTACAGCTTGTCGGATGCAGGTGCCTGCAATAACTGTTGGTGAAAAAAGTAAATTTACCATTACCGTGTTTAATCAAACAACAGCGGCCGCAATGCGCGCAAAGGGCTTCCCATTCCCTTCTGCTTAACTTGTGCAGCGGCTTTTTCTTCCAGAATTCGGGTTCCAATTCTTTCATAAATTTTAATTTAACGATTATACATAAAATAATAGTCATGAGATGGCGAGGTTTTATCACAAACAAACGCAGATTGCAACTTTTTTGTCCAAATTCGGAGCAAACGACAGAGAAACCGGGGCAAAAAAGAAAAAACTTGTGAAATAAATATTTTTGCCCTATATAACCAGAAGGAACTGATATATAGTTATCGCGTTAATAATTAAGGAGAAAAAAATGTTTATCAGTGAGGCCTTTGCCCAAGCGGAAACCGCGGCCCAGACCGGCAGTTCTACCGGCATGATTTTGCAGCTGGTTTTGATTTTTGCGGTTTTTTACGTCTTTTTAATCCGCCCCCAGCAAAAAAGAATTAAACAGCACGAAGCCATGGTCTCGGCCGTCAAAAAAGGCGACACGGTAGTTACCGGCGGCGGCATTTATGCCAAAGTCACCGACGCGTCCGATCCGATTGACCTTACCGTGGAAATTGCCGACGGCGTTTCGGTCAAGGTTAACCGCGGCACCATTCGCGACGTTATTCTGCCCGAAGACAAAAAAGCTGCCGCAGCCGCCAAAGCCAAGGCAGCCAACACGAACAAAAAATCCAAGTAAACAAAGGATTCAGAGATGTATAAACTTTCGAAATCCCGGGTGATGATCATTTTGGCCATCTGCGCGCTCGGTATCTTTTTTGCCGTTCCCAATCTGGTCAGCAACAAAGCCGCTCTGCCGTCATGGTGGCAGCCGGTCAACCTCGGTCTTGACCTGCAGGGCGGTTCCAACCTGCTGCTGGAAGTCAAAATCGACGACGTTATCAAAGAACGCATGGGTTCGATTGAAGATTCCGCGCGGTCGATTTTGCGCGAGAACCGCATTCGCTATCAGCATCTGACAACGACGCCGACCTCGGTCAAAGTCAAAATCGAAAACGCCAACGCGCGTTCCAAAGCGGCCAACTTGTTCCAGAAAATCGACAGCGGCATCGTTGTCAACGAAAACAGCGACGGCGCGCTGGAGATTTCTTATTCCGAGGTGGAACTCAACAAGCTCAAGATGAAAATCGTCGAGCAGTCGATTGAAATCGTCCGCCGCCGCATTGACGAACTCGGCACCAAAGAACCGGTTATTCAAAGCCAGGGCAGCGACCGTATCGTGGTTCAGCTGCCGGGCCTGCAGAATCCCGAATACGTAAAAACCCTGCTCGGCAAAACCGCGAAAATGGCGTTTCATCTGGTAGACAGCCGCACCACCGCGGCCGAAGCGCGCCGCGGCAAACTTCCGGCCTCTTCGAAGCTGATTCCCGGCAGCATGGGCGAATACTACGTTATCAGCCGCAAACCGGTTGTCAGCGGCGAGAATCTGGTTGACGCGCAGCCGTCGTTCCAAGACGGACAGGCGGTCGTCAGCTTTAAGTTCAATTCGCTCGGCGGCAAAAAGTTCGGCGAAGCCACCCGCGACAATGTCGGCGAACGCCTCGCCATTGTTCTGGACAACGAAGTTATTTCCGCGCCGACCATTCAAAGCGCGATTTTGGGCGGAAACGGCATCATTACCGGCAACTTTACCGTCAAGTCGGCCAATGATCTGGCTTTGCTGCTGCGTTCGGGCGCATTGCCCGCGCCGCTGGAAGTTCTTGAAGAAAGAACCGTCGGCGCAGGGCTGGGCGCAGACTCTATCCGCGAGGGCGTGGTTGCCTCGATTATCGGGCTGATTGCGGTTGTCGTCTTTATGATTGCCGCTTACGGACTGTTCGGCCTGTTTACGACGGTTACCGTCTTCATGAACCTGTTTCTGATGCTCGGCGTTCTGAGCTTTATGGGCGCAACCCTGACACTGCCCGGCATTGCAGGTATTATCCTGACAATCGGCATGGCGGTCGACGCCAATGTTTTGATTTTTGAGCGTATGCGCGAAGAAGTCAAAGCCGGCCGCTCAACCCGCGACGCCGCAGAGGCCGGATTTACCGAGGCCTGGGCGACGATTGTCGACTCCAACCTGACCACGCTGGCGGCCGCTTTGGTTCTGTTCTATTTCGGAACCGGTCCGGTCAGAGGCTTTGCGGTTACGCTGGCCATCGGTATCGCCACGTCAATGTTTACGTCAGTTACGGTTACCCGCCTGATTATTACGGCCTGGCTCAATAAATACAAGCCGACCAAACTGCCAATTTGAGGGAAGGAATTTTTATAATGATGAAGATTTTTAAATGGGTTACCAAAGACACGACCATCGACTTTATGAAGGCGCGCAAGTTTACCTATGCGTTGTCGGCTCTGATGATTGTTCTGTCGATTGCCTGCATCGCAATAAAAGGCTTCAATTACGGCATCGATTTTTCGGGCGGTATTCTAATGGAGCTGAAAGCGGCGCAGCCCATTGACGTCGAACAAGTCAGAAAAGAACTCAATACGGTTGCTCTCGAAGACATCAACATTCAGACCATCGGCGAAGCCGGAGACGAGATCATGATTCGCGCTCAGGCCTCCAATCTGGATGAAAAAGAGCAGATGAAAGCCGTTAACGAAATTAAGAAAGTGCTCGGCTCCGACTATGAATACCGCCGGGTTGAGCTGGTCGGCCCGCAGGTCGGCGGCGAGCTCAAAAAGGACGGCGTCATTGCTTCGCTGATTGCAATTCTGGCGATTTCCGCCTATATCTGGTTTCGCTTTGAATGGCAGTTTGCAATCGGCGCGATGGTCGGCTTGATTCACGACATCGTAACGACGCTGGGGTTGTTGTCGCTGCTCGACTTTGACTTCAGCCTGACGACGGTCGCCGCCATTTTGACGCTGGCCGGCTATTCGGTCAACGATACGGTGGTTACTTATGACCGCATCCGCGAAAACCTGCGCAAATACAAAAAAATGCCGCAGTATGAGCTCTTAAACAAGAGTATAAACGACATTTTCTCACGCACGATCTTAACCGGTCTGACCACGCTGCTGGCGTCTTTGGCCCTGTTAGTCTGGGGCGGCGACACGCTGCGCAGCTTTTCGTTCACAATCGCGTGGGGCGTTGTGGTCGGAACCTACTCGTCAATCTATGTCTCGGCCGTTATGCTGAACTTGTTTGACCTGCGCAAATCGGCTGAAGAAAAAGTTATTAATCCTTTCGGAAACGTCGATTAGCGCCAAAGGACAAGACATTGAAATCCCCGGACGCATTTTCCGGGGATTTTTATTAGTTATTAATAAAATTGAGTTATTGTTATATATAAATAAGAATTTTATGCGGAAGAAAAAACGATGTCAAAAGTATCATGGAAACCCGGAACAATGCTGTTCCCCCTGCCGCCGGTCATGGTTACCTGCGGAACAATGGAAAAACCCAATGTCCTGACGATTGCCTGGACCGGCATCGTCAACTCGGAACCGCCGATGACGTATATTTCGGTGCGGCCGAGCCGGCATTCCCACGGCATTATCAAAGAATCGGGCGAATTTGTCATTAACATCTCGACGCTGGAACTGGCCAAGGCCTGCGATTACTGCGGCGTCAAATCCGGCAAAAACACCGACAAGTTCAAAGATATGGGACTGGAAATCGAGCCTTGCAAAGAAGTCAAGGCGCCGATGCTGGTCAAAGCGCCGGTATCTTTAGAGTGCAAGGTCAAATCGGTTTCCTCTTTCGGCACGCACGACATGTTTCTGGCCGAAATCGTCAACGTCAACATCGATGACAGATACCTGGAAGAAGACAATTATCTGGCGCTCGAAAAAGCGGGCCTGCTTTGTTTTGCTCACGGCCGTTATTATACGCTCGGCCGCGACCTCGGCGCATTCGGCTTTTCGGTCGACAAGACCAAAGAAAACAAAACCAAACCCCGGAAATCAAAATTTTTGGAAGTATTGAAAATCGAAAAACAGATTAAAGCCGGCACGCTCAAAATCAAAGAGAATCGCGCCGCGGGAAAGAAAAACGGCAAGCCTGCCGGCAAAAAGACGCCGGCCTCAAACGGACGGGCCGACTTTAAAAAGCCGGCCGGCAAAAGCGGTAAAAAGGATTTTCGCAAGCGGCCGGAGAAAAACGGCACGGGCGAAAAGAGCTTTCACCGTTCGCAATTCGGCAAAAGAGCCGTCAAAGAACACGCATAGAGTCCAAACCCCGATAAAATATCGGGGTTTTTAAATTCCCGTTTTGCGCAAAAAAGCGTAAAGCGTCATTCGGTTTACACCCAAACGGCGCGCAATTTCGGATTTGGAAACCTTTTGCCGCAAAAGCCGGCGCACGACATCTTCTTTTGCGCCTAATTTGAGCTCTTTGTTGCCGCGTCCCGGCGGCCGGCCGAGCCTTCTGCCCTCACAACGCAGTTCGTTCAGGCGTCGGCGCATATTCTGAGACTTTATGTCGGCAAGGATTTTTATTGTTGTTTCCATGGAAGCGGCCAACAGCCGGGAGCTCAAACCATCGTCAAAAACGTAACCGTCGCGCGTCACGATAATTTTCCAATGACGGTTAACGCATTCGTTGATTAACTTTTGGATGTTTTGCAGAGAATT
>JAFUQJ010000114.1 GCA_017480995.1 Alphaproteobacteria bacterium | reverse complement strand
CGGCCAGCCGCATTACGCAGGCGCGTGTCCGCACTTTGTCGGTTACAACCGACACCAACTATATCGACATGGACTTCATCAGCCAGAGCATTAACGTTCATACGCAGGGACGCATGCCCTACGTCAATCAGGAAGAGATTCCCGAATGGATGCACTACGGTCTCAAAGGCAGCGTCGAACAGCTGTTTATTCCGACCAACCAACCGCTGCAGGCCGAACTGAATCACTTCATCAACTGCGTCAAAGGGAAAGACACGCCGCGCATTACCGGCGAGAAGGCTCTGGCCGCTCTGCGCACGATTTGGAGCATTCAGGAACAGCTCGGTTTTTTCGCTCAGGACAATAATCTCCTCACCATTGCCGCCGAGTAATTTCCGGCTTGCCAAAACAACAAAAAAGGGGCATAAGACTTATGCCCCTTTAATTAAACCCCGGACACCGAAATTTCATGCGCTATAAAATCACAATTGAATATGACGGCACCAATATCCTCGGCTGGCAGCGCCAGCTTGACGGCCCCAGCGTACAGGAATATCTGGAAAACGCCCTGGCGGCCCTGACACCCGCCACCGAAACGAAAGACAAGGATTTGAGCACCGGATCGGCGCCGCAGGTTCCCGTCATAACCCGATTAACGCCCGAAGTTCAGGGAGCCGGTCGCACCGACGCGGGAGTCCATGCTTTGGCGCAGGTCGCGCATTTTGATTTGGAGAGGAAAATAGAAGCCTGGAAACTCCGGGAAGCGCTCAATTTCCACCTGAGAGAACAGAATGCGCCGGTTGTCGTGCTCGAAGCCGAACCGGCCGCCGATGACTTCAACGCCCGTTTTTCCGCCAAAGGCCGCGGCTACGTTTATCGGATTCTCAACCGCCGCACGCCGCCGGTTTTGCAAAAGGACCGCGTCTGGTGGGTGCCGGTTCCGCTCAATGTCGAAGCCATGCGCCAAGGCACAAAGTACCTGCTCGGGCATCACGATTTTACCTCGTTCCGCGCGGCCGCCTGCCAGGCCAAGTCTCCGCTTAAGACATTGGACAAGCTGGAAATTTCCGTATCCGGAGACGAAATTGTCTTTACCGTCGAAGCGCGTTCTTTCCTGCATCATCAGGTGCGCAACATGGTCGGCACGCTCAAGCTGGTCGGCGACGGTCATCTCCGCCCGCAGGATGTCAAAACCATTTTGGAAGCCAAAGACCGCAAGGCTGCCGGTCCCACGGCGCCGGCCTGCGGACTGTACTTGAGCAAGGTTGTTTACTAAAGTCAGCTTTCGGCCGTTTCGAGAACTTTTACCGCCACGTCGTAATCAAACCCGGCGCGCACCAAAATCGCCAGATCTTTGCTGCGGCGCTCGCGCCTGACTTCCCCGTCGGCGCAAAAAGGCCCTATTTTTTTCTTTTTGGCCAGTTTCATCGCGGTCTCGTAAGGATCATATTCCTGCGCGTCCATCAACGTGTTGATGATCGTCTCGTCAACGCCTTTTTCGCGCAGTTTGCCCAGGATATAACGCGGAGACTTGCCGGCGCTCATATAATCCTTGATTTTCATTTCGGCATAGCGCTCGTCGTTCAGATAACCGTAACGCTGAAAATCTTCCAAAACCTCTTCAATCCACTCATAAGCCTCGCCGCGTTCAAACTCTTTGTTCTGATACGCATAGGCGTCCACCCGGCGTTTGAGCACCGTGCGCAGATTGCCGACCGAAGACTCGAACCGCTTCAGATAATACAAACCGATGTTTTTAACCCGCTGCCTGGTCATTTTGCGCAGCGCTCTCGGCTTTTTCGGACTTGTCTGTTCTTCTGACACTTGAAAAATCCTTTCATCTGGATTATACAGGTTAACAAAACATAATATACAGGGAAAAAACATCAATGCCTACCAAAAACGATACAAATTTTGATTCATGTGCATCATTCTTCATCGACAACGGCGCCTATCAGGGGCGCCTGGTCCGGCTGAGCGGCGT
>JAFUQJ010000113.1 GCA_017480995.1 Alphaproteobacteria bacterium | reverse complement strand
CTATAAAAGACCGGGCAAGATGAATAAAAACAAAATGGGAGTTTGAAAAATGTCAAAAAAATTCACCGAAAAGGAAGACTGGCGCCAGACGCGCGAAAATCTGGCGCGGCAGATAAACGAATTGTTGTTTGAAAAGCGCCTTTCCATCGTCAACGTTGCCGAGCAGACCGGCATTCCGCTGCAAGTCATGGAAAGCCTCACTCTGGGGCGCGAGGTATACCGCCCCGGCGTTTTGCGGCAGCTGGCCGCCTTTCCGGACAAGAAAGTCAAAATCGAGCTGGTCGACAGATAAAACAAGCCCCGCTCACCGGCGGGGCTTACGTTCAGTCGACTATTTCATCAGGGTAAATTCCGTACAGGTTCTGCCGGGAAACCCAGCCCTCGATATTGCCGAAACTTATCAGGCAGAAATTGTTTTTGGGCGGGCATTTTTTGATTTCGCCGACGACCTCGTCTTCCACTCTGGCAACAACTTTCGACTGATAATCGTCTTTGGCGTAAACGTTGTTCTCGCCGGGCGTAATCACCTTGACCGTACGCCTGCCGTTCAGCGTGATTTTGTGCACCCAGCATTCGGAGCCCTGCCAGTCTTTGATTTTGCGCCACAATTCAAACTCGGCAATCACCTCGACCGGAGCGCCTTTTTGCAGATATACCCACTCTATCGGATAGCGGGAACCCGGCCCCGAACGCGCATTGGTGCGATCCGAATGCAGCGACACAAAGCGGGGAATCGCCAGGCCGGTTTCGCCGTTATAGCTTTCTTCCTGCGCCGAGGCGCTGCCGCAGACCAGAAACAGACTCATCAAAATCGTCAGGATGCTTCTCATTTTGTTCCCCTTTTTAAACTTTTCTTATTTTATTTGTGAAATATTATGACTAAATTAGGTGAATAAATTGTAAAAATATAAGGAAGAAAAGGATTTTTTCATGAACATTATCGAAACCGCCGCCAGCCTTATCCGTTTTCGCACCGAGACCGGCAATACTCAGGAAATTCTCAAGTGCATGGATTACATGAAGTCTCTTGACGCGCTTAAAGACGCGCGAATCGACATTTTCCGCAAAGACAATTCGGCGCCGGTGTTTTTTGCCCGCAATACCGACAGCGAAGTTTTCGACGTTTTGATCCTCGGGCATATTGACGTGGTTCCGGCGGCCGACGAAATGTTTTCGCCCAAAATCGAAAACGGCCGAATGTCCGGCCGCGGCACGCTTGACATGAAGTCTTTCGCCGCCGTGGCGCTCAACTCGCTTGAGCATGTTCTCAAACGCAAACTGCCGCTCAAATTCGGCGTCATTCTTTCTTCCGACGAAGAAAAAGGCTCGCACGGGCTTGAGGCCTTTTTGGCAGAGCACCCCGACATGCGTGCCGAAATCGTGCTCGACAACGACGTCGGCGGCAATATTCTCGAAATTATTGCCAAGTGCAAAAATCCGGTGTTTGTCAAAATCATGGCGCACGGCAAAGCCGTTCACGGCTCGACGCCGTGGGAGGGCATTGACGCCAACGAAATTCTGCTGCAAACGCTGGCAAATGTCCGCCGGGATTATCCCTATTATTCCCAGACCGGCCTTGTTCCCGACGACAAATGGGTTGACACCGTGCATTTTGCCAAAATCTGCGGCGGCGACGTTTCCAACGTCGTTTCGCATTATGCCGAAGCCCTGTGCGATTTCCGCCTGACCGAGACCAGCAGCGTCGAACAGCTCCGCGCCAATCTGGACAAGGCGATGCTGCCCGGCGCCGAATACAAAATCGTTTCGTCTTCCACGCCGGTGGTCATGGATGAAAACGACCCGCATATTCTGGCTTATAAAAAATTTGCCGAAGACATCCTCGGGCAGAAGCTGCGGTTTGAATATATCGGCGGCGCAACGGATTCCCGCTCTTTTGCCGTGCGCGGCTCAACCGTGATTATGCACTCGGGCAGCGGCGAAGGCATGCACGCCGACGGCGAATACGTCGAAATTGAGACGGTTGAAAAAATTGCCGAGATTCAAACCCGTTTTCTTGATAAATTAGCGCTTGAAAAAAAATAGGCAATAAGCTATAACTCAGAACGACGCCGGCGTAGCTCATCAGGATAGAGCAACAGTTTCCTAAACTGTGGGCAGGAGGTTCGAGTCCTCTCGCTGGCGCCATTTTGCAATAAAAAATCCCCTCTCGGCAAAAGAGGGGATTAATTGTCAGTCGACATACAGGATTTGATTGTCGCCGCCGCTGACGCAACGCTGGGTAACGTTTCCGGTCGAGCGCGACACAACCGTATAGCATTGCTGCGGATTGACCGGCACGCTGCCGTATGTTGTCGTCGTATAGACCGCCGGCGCCGCGGCCGCCGTCCCGACCGCAAATCCGACCAGCCCCGAAGCCAGAGCTATCAACGGTGCCGCCGAATGGTCGTGATGCGATTTGTAAACTACCGTCGGCGCCGGATGATGAGGCCGGCCGCCGTGGTGAAAAGGCCGGGCCTGAACCGGAGCGGCAATGAAAGCCAGCAAGGCCAGCAGAAGCGCAAATCTTTTCATGTTAATTCTCCTCCCGTTTCTTATTTTTCAGGTTTGGGAGGCAGCGGACGGTCTCCGGGGTTCATCGGACGCTCGCCGCGGTGATGACGGCGCGCCTTAAACTCGGATTTTCTTTCGGCCTTAATTTTTTCGAGTTCGGCTTTCTGCTCATCGTTCAGAATTTTCTCAAACTCCTTCATGTTCTCTTCGCGGGCGGCATCCATCTTTTCGCGCAGCTGTTTCATTTCTTCCATCAGCGGCTTGACCTTTTCGCGTCCGGCTTTGCGAATATCCTCGGCCTGTTTTTTCTGCTCGTCGGTCAGTTTAAGACGATCGGCCATGCGATGATGCTCCCGTTTCATGATTTCGTGATGCGGCGGACGGTCGTCAAACGGCGGCTCCGGACGCGGCTCCTGACAATAAGCGGAAGCGGTTCCCAACATCAAAGCGGCGCCGAAAACGCCGGCCAGCAAATATTTTTTGTTCATGATTATTCTCCTCTCAAAAATTTAAGTCGTTCGGCCAAAATCTTACGGGCGGTCGACAGTCTGGATTTGACGGTTCCTTCGGGAATGCCGAGCTTTTGCGCTATCTGCGCGTATGTCATTTCTTCAAATTCATAAAAAACAACCACTTTGCGCAGGGCGGCAAGCAGGTCATCCACCGCTTTCAGAATAATTTTCTGACGGGCCTTGGCATCCAGACGCTCCTCATACCGGGGCGCCACCGCAATTTTTTCCAAAACTTCGTCGCCGCCGGCTTTTCCGGTGTCCTCGTGAAAGGAACGCGACCTGAAATAATCGCGGCACAAATTGGCCGTCAGGGCGCCGAGCCAGGCCTTAACCCGGCCTTCTTCCCGATATTTTTCGCGGTTCTGCCAGGCTTTGAGACAAGCCTCCTGTTCCAGATCCTCGTTGTAAGAACCGGTCAGTTTTTTGATGACAGAACGAATCAGGTTGCGGTGTTCGGTTTGCTGCGGCGTCATCAGACCACCATCAGCAGTCCGAACTCATCGGTCGGAAGCCCCATATCTTCGATAATCGAGCCGTCAGCCACCTGACTGATTTGGCTGTCAAGATTATCCAGATTATACATATAGGGTGACGGTTCCGCCGCAAAACGGCTCACCCCCCATACGCACACAAAAGCGGCAGCCAAAACCTTAAGCTGATTGCGGCGGCGCTTCCGTTTGAAGTAAAGCGGCTTTGCCTCTTGCAGTAAACCAGAAATATCTTCCATTTTCGACACCTGTATCTTTTGACCTTTCATATCTTATAACGAAGCATATTTCCCAAAAGTTCATTTGCATAGCAAATTTTTGCATAAAAAATAAAAATTTATCTAAAAAACTCTTGCGAAAATATTTTGAATAGGCTAAGTTCGGCACAGACCAAGATGGATAGATGGCCGAGTGGTCGAAGGCGCACGATTGGAAATCGTGTGTACCCCCAAAGGGTACCGTGGGTTCGAATCCCACTCTATCCGCCATTTACAATAAAGCCCTCCCTTGCGGAGGGTTTTGTTGTAAAGATTGAGGAGTGGCGGATTTGAACCCACGGGAAGCGGGTTCGACTACCAGCGAGAGGCGGGCGGAAGAACGCCGGTGAGCGATGAGCGAACGAGCGCCCGTGCAACTCAAGCGTAAGCGCCGAGTAATCCCACTCTATCCGCCATTTACAATAAGGCCCTCCCTTGCGGAGGGTTT
>JAFUQJ010000112.1 GCA_017480995.1 Alphaproteobacteria bacterium | reverse complement strand
CGGGCCGGCCGGAAGCCCCTGTTTCAGATTGGCGTCGGCTTTGGCGAGATAGCTGCGGATATCCGGGCTGCCGTTGTTGAAGGCAAAAGCGTCGTGTGCGCCGTGGGGCGTGTATTCGTGGCCGGGATAAAACAAAGTGTCTTCGGGCAACTGCTTTATTTTTTGCAAAGCCTGAAACATTTGTTCGGGCGTTCCCTCAAACAGGCCGCCGATGCACAGGTTAAACAGCGTGTCGCCGGTGAACAAGGCTTTGGCTTCCGGAAAATACCACAGAATATGCCCTGCGTGTGCGCGGAAGCGTCTATAATCTGCGCGGCGGAATCTCCGAACATAAACGTTTCGCCGGGCCGGACACCGATATCAAAACCGGGAATGCGGTTTTTGTCTTGTTCGTTGGCAACGACCTTGGCGCCGTATTTTTCTTTGAGGGTAAGGTTGTCGTCGGTGTGGTCAAAGTGATGATGGGTGTTTAAAATATAATCCGGCGCATGGTCCAGCCGTTCGAGTTCGGCGATAATCGGAGCGGCTTCGGACGGATCAATGACGGCCGTCGTACCGGTTGCGTCATCGACCAAAACATAGCTGTAGTTGTCCATTTTGCCGGCGCGGCACAGCACCGGATAAATTTGCAGCGGCATTATAAATATTCCTCCGGGTTGATTTCGTCAATCTGATTTTTTTCGATGTATTGTTCGGCATAATCCAGATAAACTCCGCTTTTGATAAAGACCTCGTACAGGTCGGGATCAAGGTGTCCGGAGTTTTTCATGTCGCGCATGATGTGCAGGACTTCCGAGAGCTTTTTGGGCTCTTTGTAGGGACGGTCGCGAGCGGTAAGCGCTTCATAAACGTCGGCAATGGCCATGATTTTGGCAGGGATTGACATTTGGTCGCCCTTAAGCCCGCGCGGATAGCCTTTGCCGTCGACGCGTTCATGATGACAGCCTGCATATTCGACGATGTTTGACAATTCTTTGGGGAACGGCAAGGCTTCCAGCATGTTAATCGTTACTTCAATGTGTTCGTTGATTTTTTGCCGTTCTTCCTCGGTGATGGTGCCCTGCGGCGTTTTGAGGTTGTAGAGTTCGCCGCGGTTATAATGTTCGACCAGATGATCGGGGCGGTCCTGCAGCAGCATTTCTTCCGCCGGCCGGGCATAGAGCTCTTTGTCTCTGACGCGGTTGCGCTCGGCCCAGGAGAGGCCGAGCATCCGGTTGAAGTATCGCGTAAAATGCTGTTCGGAGATTCTGTCCAGCCGTTTGACGTCTTCCGGCGAAAGTTCGTTGTCGCCTTTATTGCATTCGGCGACAAAGGCAAAATCGTCTTCAAGCCGCTTGACTTTGGCCACAAATTCAGCCTGAAGGTTTTCTTTGCTGTCGGCGTCGGCCAGCCGTTTCTGCAGGTAGGTTATATGCGCGTCGCGGCGCAGGATTTCGAAACGGTTGCGGATTTCGTGGATGCGGTTGTTAATGGTTTCGAGTTTGGTCGCTTTGTCAACAATGTATTCGGGGGTGGTGATTTTGCCGCAGTCATGCAGCCACGAGGCTATGTGCAGGGCGTACCAGTCGTCGGCGCTCGGCTCGAAGTCTTTGAGCGGCCCTTCCTGCTGTTCGGCTGCGGCGGTGGCCAGCAGGCGCGTGATAATCGGCACGCGCTGGCAGTGGCTGCCGGTGTAAGGCGATTTGGCGTCAATGGCGCGGGCCAGAACTTCGATAAAGGATTCCAGCAGCTGTTTATAGTCGGCGCTGAGGATCCGGTTTTCGAGAAAAACGGTCAGCAGACTGCATATCGAAATCAGCGTGTTTTGCACTTCGGCGGTGAAGGCAATAATTTTGCCGGAGGAGTCTTTGGCATTGACAAACTGCGCGACGCCCAGAAGGTTGTCTTTGCGGTCAAGCAGCGGAACGGCAAGCACCGAGACGGTCGAATAGTTGTTTTCCTCATCGAATTTGGCGATGAAAGAGGTGTCAAGTTCGGAAGCGTCGAAGATATTGGCATAATTGACGATTTCGCGGTTGCAGGCGCAGATTTCCGCCGGCCGCTTGGCCATTTTGGCGCGAATGTCGGGAACGTAGACCGGCGGGAAAAAAACGGCGTTTTCAAACGGGGTGTTTTTGTTTTGCAGACCGGTGATGACGGCGTAATTCAGAGACATGTATTTGTCGGGAGAGATTTCAAAAAAGAAACTGCCGTCGGCATTGGCCGCGTCAGCCGCCGCCGACATGACGCCGGCAATAACGGCGGCGGTATCCTGCTTTCGGGAAACGTCTTTGCAGAGTTCCAGAAGTCCGGTTAAGATGATGTCATTGGCGCTCGGCACTTTTTTCTCCTCTTGTTCAGAGAGGAGTATACATGAAAAAGTTTAAGAAAAATATAAGACTAGCTGATTTTGGAGACAAGATAACGGATGTCTTCTTCGCTCAGTTCCTCGTTGTTGGGGGTATAGGTAAGAATGCGTTCGATAACCTTGTGCGCAAAAGACTTGCGGTCGGTGCGGCAGCAGTCGAATTTGACTTCGCGGATAACCTTGAGCGCGCTGAATACGGCCGGAAACATCGTCTTGGGAATGTAGGCCTTGCGCAACAGATTGCGAATCATGAAATCAAGCTGCGTGTTGAACAGAATTTTGCGGACTTCGAGAATCGGCGTATTGGAAAGATAAACAATCGCATATTCAAAAAATTTGAGATCGCCCAGACAAATGGCGCGGACAACCAGATTGGGCGTCAGGCGGTTGGAGGTGTACAGCTGGTGGACAAGTTCCTCGATTTGTTTGTCCGAACTGTATTCTTCGGAGATCCGCAGCGTGGTTTTTTCCTTGACTTCTTCGATAATGTCGGAGGCCATGTCCGCCGGCAGGTTATGCGAAAGAATCAAACGTTTTTTGAGTTCTTCGGACAACGAGTTGGCAATTTTTTCGATAACCGAAGTCGGCAGTTCGGTGCGGTAGACCAGTCTTTTCCGGATGTCTTCGCTCTGCTGGTATTTGGCGAGAATGGAAGCAAAGGTTTTTTCGTGGATTTCGGCCGTTTCGTTGGAAATCAGCACGCCGACGACTTCTTCCGGGCATTTTTCGACGATGTATTCCGAAACCGCTCCCGGCAGGTTCAGACGGCCGGCAACGGCTTTTTGTTTGCTGATGCTCGGCATATTGAGGATTTTAATCAGATCTTCGTTGCTGAGGTCGGCATAGTATTGCAGAAAAGGAGCGGCAATCGAATCAATGTCGTTAATAACCGCGGTGACGATGTCATCGGGAAGTTTGCGGCAGTTCTTGAGGCTGTCTGCCAGAACCTGACGAACCTTGACTTCTACGTCGCGGACCATGATGCGAAAGATGTCTTCGGCCAGTTTTTTGCCGTTCGGGGTGACGGTGCGGCCGTTATAATAGGCGCTGACTTTTTGCGCCACAACCGACTTGGCCTCAAGTTTGGGCTTGGCGGCCAGGTTTCGGACATCTTGTTTGTTCAGTTCTGAGTTATTCATGGCGCTTCTTCTCGATAACCTTAACTATCTTTTATAATAATATGTCTTCGGCCAAAAGGCTAATGACATTTTTGTTACATCACCAGAGCCTTGAGAGCCTTGGGCAGCTTGTCGGTTTTTATTGTACTATCCAACGAGGATTTGTCAATTATATTAAGCTCGTAGTAGGCAAGTGTGTATTGAAACATGCCGGCGTAGTTTTTGAGCGGGCTCTTCCAGATGAGGTAGGGCGCCATAACGCTGCCGAACGGAATGTTGTCGCGGTACAGAAATTCTTTGCGGACGTCGCGCATGTCGGCGAACTTGAGCTCCGAGTTCAGCGAAAGGGCAAATTCTTTCATGGAGGAATAGAGGTCGGGATAGGTTTTTATCCGATAGGTGTCATCTTCTTTTTCGCCGATCGGCTTGAGGCCTTTGTCGGTATGCCAGACCAGCGTTTTGTACAGCGAGTTTCCTTCTTTGACAATGCGCGAAGTTCCCCAGTTGGTCTCAATCGCGGCGGCGGTTATCAGCAGCGAAGGCGGAATAAAGTCTATTTTGAGCAGCAGCTCACGCAACAGAAAACGCGTGCGTTCTTCGTTTTTGAGACGGGTGAAAACGTCGTATTTCCGCGCCAGTTCAGCCAGTTCGCGCTCGTCTTCGGAGGTCAGCGGCCGCCCTTTTTCAAACTTGTCGTTCAGGCGCAGGAGACGTTCGCGTTCCTGCTTGATTTCCTGATTGATTTTGAGGGCGAGCGGCGCCAGAATTTTGATGAACAAGGCGTTGCGTTCTTTTTCGTCGGTGATTTTGCCGTAGTCTTCGGGAAAACGCGACAACAGCAGCGCCGGATATCGGTAGGACGGAATCATAAGGTAGTCTTTTTCGCCGTGATAAGCATAAAAATCGTATAACTGCCGGAGCTGTCCGGTTGTCAGCGGTTTGAGACGTATTTCCGCACTGAAAGCGGAAAGACTCAAACAAACGCAAAGCAACAGGAGTGTCAGCGATTTTATTTTCAACGGCAGCCTCTTATTCCGGGGTTTCGATGTTGCGGACTTCTTTGATGGCGGGGATATAGTCCTTGAGGATTTTTTCGACGCCTTCTTTCAGGGTGACCATGGCATAGGGGCAGCCTTTGCAGGAGCCCTGCATTTCGACGTAGACAATGCCGTTTCGGAAATCTTTGTAGACAATGTCGCCGCCGTCTTTTTTGACCGCCGGGCGGATGCGCGCGTTAAGCAGTCCTTTGATCTGACCGACGACGTCATCCTGCGGCGCGGTGTCCCGGTTTTCGATAATGACGTCTTCGCCGGTGGCCAGATAGTCCATGATTTCGGCCATTATCTGCGGTTTGAGCATTTCCCAGGCGGCCGTTTCCTCTTTGGTGACGGAGACCATTTCGCCGCTGATGAAAACGGAGGCGATGCCGCCAAGGTCAAACAAATGTTCGGCCAACGGCGACTTGCGCAGAGACTTGGCGTCGGCAAATTCCGCGTTGCCGGATTTTATGAGCGGTTCGGGAGCAAAAAAGTTGATGACATTGGCGTCGGGTGTCTGCTGGGTTTCGATAATCATGGCGTAATTCCTTATTGCGGGAGAACGGACAAATTCTGTGTCAGATCGGTCAGGCGGAGGACGGCGCGGTCGGTGTACAAACCAATGACGGCCAGGTGGTTAGGCGCAAAAGAGCTGTCCAGCCTGCCGTTGCGCACGATCAGCGGAGACAAGCGCGAAGCGTCTTCAAGCGCTTTGAGCAATTTGGTCCAGGGCTGATAGAGGTCGCGGGCGACGATAATATCCTTGTAGTCGGCGCTCAGAGCCTTGAGCAGGATATAATAGCCGTAGAGCTTGCCCTGCTGGTGATAAAAAATCTCGTCGGCCTTGTTGTCGATCAGCGCGGTTGAATTTTCGCGAATGTGTTTCTCGAGGCCGGCTGCGCTTTTGAGAAGATCCGTCCTGACTTTGGTCAGTATGTAGTCCAGATCCTGCGGGCGTTTGATGAAAATCGTTTCGCCGCGGGAAAGCGCTTCGTTGTATTTGAGCAGATGTTTGCGGGCGCGGCGATACTGGCTGTTGGAAGACGGAACCGGCAAAAGTTTGCTTTGGGGCGAAAACATCCAGATCGTCGGCGGGTAGTTGAGCAGTTCTGCCGATTTGACGAGCGGGCAGTCATCCTTGATGGGAACGCGTTTGGACAAGGCGGTCATGGCCGTGGTAATGCCGGACATCAGCCCTTTCTGAAAGGCCGGCATGTTGTCAAGCACTGAAGCCGGAAAGAAAAACGGCAGATTGGGCGTCCAGATTTTGTCGTTAATCTCGCGCTTAATCAGATATGCGGCGGCAGACACCGTCGCCGATTGGTTTTCGACGGCCGGGGCTTCATAGGCGGTGTCGGTGTCAATGCTGTCGGTCATAAAAGCGCCGAGCGGGTAATAAAGGACAAACAGCAGGACAAAGACCAGCAGTCCCAGTTTCGGCCAGGAGGTTATCCGCCTTTTGAAAAAACGGACAAATGCCGCTGCCGCAGAGCGGACAGCGGACAAAATCTTCAGCAGAAAAGGAACGGGTTTTGTCAAAATGTTTTTCAGCATGCTGTTTTTCCTTTTTTGAGCAGATTTTTTGAAATTTCGAGCAAGTTTATGATCCCTAATATCTTAGCCGCAAATGCAAAAGTTGCAACACCCAAAATGCAGAGCAGGGCAAATATTCCGAGTTTGGACAGCAGCGCAAGCCTGAGCCACCCGCCGTAGGCAAGGTTGAGCGCGAACTGGGCCAGCTCGACGGCAGCGCCCATGATCAGCGCCGCCAGCAGAATTTTGGCGCATTTGACGGCCAGGGGTTTGCCGATGCTCCAAAAACGCCGTTTTTGGAGGCCGCGCAGGTACTGATACAGCGATACGAAGGCGGCAATGGTGGTGGCGGCAGCAATGCCGACGTGGCCGAAGGGTTTCATCAGCAGAACGGCAAAGCTCAGGTTGGTCAACAGCACGACAACACTGTATTTGACCGGCGTTTTGGTATCGCCGCGGGCAAAAAAGTTCGGCGCCAGAGCCTTGACCATGACATAGGCGGGCAGTCCGACGGCATAGGCCATGACGGCCTTGGCGGTCATCGCCGTTTCGAAAGAGCCGAATTTGCCGTGCTGAAACAGAATGTTGATAATCGGTTCGGCCAGAATAATCAGCGCCACGGCGGCAGGAAGCGACAGCAGAGCGCCGTATTCGACGGCTTTGTCCTGCACGCGGCGGGCTTCGGCGGCCTCTCCGGCTTTGAGATGCCTTGACAAAATCGGCAGCACCGCGACGCCGATAGCCGCGCCGACAACGCCCAGCGGCAGCTGCTGCAGACGATTGGCGTAATACAGCCACGAGATTGCGCCGGTACCGACCAAGGAGACCAAAATGGTGTCTACAACCATGTTAATCTGATAAACGCCGGCGCCGAGGACACCGGGGGCAATGCGTTTGAACAGTGTGCGGATTTCCTGGTTTTTGATGAGCTTAAATATGCGAAAATCCGGTTTGAGCCATACCTGCTGGCGGTGCAGAAAATACATCAGCCACAAAATCTCGATAAGGCCGGCAAAAGTTACGCCGACGGCAATTCCGTGCGCCGGGGTTGGGCCAAACGGCACAAAGGCAAAAACCGAGGCGATCATCATCAGGTTGAGGATGACCGGCGCGGCGGCCGGCGCGGCAAACTTGCCGAGCGAATTGAGAATGCCGGATTGAAAAGAAACAACAGAAATGAAAAGCAAAAACGGAAAAGTGATGCGTGACAAAGTCGTTGCAAGCTCGATTTTGCCGGCGTCGTCAACAAAGCCCGGCGCCAGAAACTGCACAACCCACGGCATCAGAAATTCCATGACAATTACAAAAACGCTCAGGAAAAAAGCCAGAACCGAGACTGCCCTGGCGGCAAAGTCAATCGCGTCTTGCCTGTTTTCCGCAACCAGTTTTTGCGACAGCATCGGCACAAAAGCAGAGGTGAAGGCGCCTTCGGCAAACAGGCTGCGAAACAGGTTCGGCAGCTTGAAGGCAACGAAAAACGCGTCGGAAACCAAACCGGCGCCGAGATAATTGGCAAGAACCATGTCGCGGAAGAATCCGGTAATGCGCGACAATAAGGTAAAACCGCCGAAGGTGGCGATTGATTTAAACAAATTCATGATTAATTGTGACCTAATCGCATAATTAAGTAGATTTTAAAGGATTGTATATTATTATTTTGCATAAAGAAAGCAAAAATTGTTGACAAAGTTACGGAAATAGTTGATTTTGAGGTTGACAAAAAAGAATGCTTTTGCGATAATAGACAAAAGAGACAGCAGTTTTATTTATGGAGAAAAACAATGAAGGAAGTAAAAAAAACAAGAGGGTTGGGAGGCGTGTTGCACGGCCTTGATTCTTTTGTCAGCAATATTACGGATAAAGGTTTGGAGCTGGCCGAAGGTTCCAGACTGGTTCAAAAACATTTGCCTGAAACTTATAAAGGCATTAAATCGGCCAGACAGATGTATGCCGACTATAACAAACAACTTGCGTCGGGCAAGGTTCGCACCGTTTCCGGAAAGGCTGCCGTTGCATTGGCAAAGGTTGTCGACGGACTGGGTAAGGATACAAAAAGTAAAGTTTCGACTTTGTTGGGCAAAATAAACCCATTTAAAAAGAAAACTTCAGCCATTGCCATGCCGATAAGAGGCAATAATAGTCGCTGAATTTAATTCTTTTCTCCATAGACGGCTGTTAAAAGCTCCGGAATTTTCCGGAGTTTTTTTGTGCAATAAAAAATCCCGGACAGATGTCCGGGATTTTTGGCTTATCTTTCCTCGGGTTTGAGACGGCGGCGGGCAATCGGATCCAGCACGCGTTTGCGCAGGCGCAGCGTTTTGGGCGTGACTTCCAGCAGTTCGTCTTCCTGAATGTAGGACAGGCCCTGTTCCAGCGTCAGCTTGCGGGGCGGCACCAGATCAATCGCTTCGTCTTTGCCGGCGGCGCGGATATTGGTCAGCTGTTTGGCTTTGCAGGGGTTGACTTCCAGATCGTTGGGTTTGGTGTGTTCGCCGATAATCATGCCGACGTAGACGGGCACGCCCGGATCAATAAACATCGGGCCGCGATCCTGAAGTTTCCACAGCGAATAGGCAATCGCCGTGCCGGTTTCGGAGGAAATCAGGACGCCGTTGCGGCGGCTGTCGATTTCG
>JAFUQJ010000111.1 GCA_017480995.1 Alphaproteobacteria bacterium | reverse complement strand
GCCCGGACATTCGGACACGGTGTCGGTAAAGCCGAGGGAATCGCAGGAAGGCCCGTCTTCACAGAAGACGAGAGCCGTGTCAAAGGGACATTTAATCATGTTTTTGCCCGAACACTGCGAGACGGATTTGGTGTAGCCGAGGGCTGAACAAGACGGCGCGGTTGCGCAGGATTGGGCGGAGGCCTCTGCCGCAGTGACCAACAAAACGGCGGCAGAGGAGAGAAAGAGATAAGACCAAGACAGACGAGACATTTCGAAACATCCTCAAAAAGATAAAAGTGCAATTCTTAAATTATTATCGGACATTTCTTGCAAAGTGTCAACAATAAATCACAGGTCGAATTGACGAAACGACATAAAAAAACAGCGTTATCCTTTGTCGGATAACGCTGTTGACAATCATAAGCTAAAAGTGTTCACAGGTATAGTTCATAAATTTCGGCAGGAGCTCGTTTCTTCTTCCTCCGGCCTGAATGTATGAGTACAGGAAATACTGGCAGACTCTGCGAAGGTCCAGCGTTTCTTTCTCTCTTCGGAGCAGTTCTTTTTTGCTTCCGCGCCACCAGGAACGAAAATATGAAATGTTTTTCACTTCTTTTCGAAGATCCGAAATCTCCTCAAGTTCGGCGGAGACGATCATCATTTCGTCATACGAGAACCTTTCGTCGCTCAGCACTGAAAAATACCGTTTCGCTCTGTCGGAACCTTTAATTCTGACAAGCAGAAATTCCATAATCGTTTCCGGAGTATTTTGCCAGTTTTCCGTTGTCATGACGGTGGCAAGGTCGCCCATCCGGACTTCTTCTTGTTGCTTTATCATTTTCTTTGGGTTTTTATTGTTAATTGACTCAGTTTTCAAAATAGAGGTCGGGATTTAGCAGAATGTCTTTCAGAAATTCAAAAAAGTCTTCCTGACTGCCGCACCGACAGCCGACAAACAAATAGCAGGAATAATTCAGGACGTCGCTGACGGAAATGTACTGGTGCTCCAGGCGGTAAAGCCGGTAACCGAGCTTTTGCCGCTGCCAGAACCGAATGCCGGCGGATTGGAGCGTTTCGAGTTCGCGTTTCTGCCGGAAGTATTTTCGCAGCAGCAGCGCCGTCTGCAGGGCTAATTTTCGATGATAATAGCGATCCTTGAGCCATTCCTGAAAATACATCAGCATGTTCAGATTGGGCCGATGGTTTTGCACGTTGTCATAAATCATCAGCGCGAGCGCCTGATGCATGATTTTTTCCAGTCTTGGGGAATCTGCCTGCGCGGTATAGTACAGCGGGGCCAAAGTCTTAAACATTTTCATACTGTTTGGGTTTTTACAATTAATGTTAATAATATCAAAGAATGCGCCATTCTATGCATATTTGGACAAAAAAGCAACGAAAATCTTTGAAAATGTTGTTTACTAATTGCCTGGGATAGACTACGCTTTGAAAAACAGGGAGGATAATATGGCCAAAGCGGCAACCAGATTTTATAACATGCTCGTTCACCTCATCAGGAACAACAAACTTTTTGAGGAAAATGTCGCCATCAAAAACGTCTGGCAGAAAGAGGGCAATACCTTTTTGGATATTTATTTTTACCGCAACCGCAAATCTTATGTGTTTGACGCGCTGTTTGTGCACGATATTCTGGATCTGACCAACGAAAAATATTATAAGGATATTGACAGTTTTGTCGCCGATTTTCGGGAAACCGCCGCCGCTCCGGAAGAGGAGGCCGCCGAACCGGTTTTGGTTATCGACAAAAGCCTTTTCCAGCCCGTATACGTCGATTTGGTCATCATTAATTTCATTGCGGCCTGCGGGCAGGATTTCAGCGTCATCAAAAAGAAGATAATTCTCAATTACATAAAAGAAAAACTTCCGTCCACGGCCAATTTGTCGCGGCAGTATATCGAAACTTATATCGACAGCCTCAAGCCTTCGGAGCAGGATTTTTATCAGGCGCTGAACGAACTTTCGGCCAAGCGGCAGGACGAGGTGGAGCATTTAAGCCGCGAACTGTTGAAAGTCTGCCTGGCCGACGGCAGTCTGATATATCTCGAAAAGATGTATCTGGCCGAGTTTCTGCAGGTTTTGCGAGAGCAGGGCGTAAAAGTCGATTTGGGATTATAAAAAAACTCCGGAACAAAATTCCGGAGTTTTGACGTTTAGATAAAATATTGAATATATAAGAATGCCGTGGCGATAATTATCGTCGTCAGCATTATCGGCACCGACCATTTCATAAAGCCGAGAAAACTGATCGGATGCCCGTTGCGCGAGGCCATGCCGGCCACGATTACGTTGGCCGAGGCGCCGATAAGCGTGGCGTTGCCGCCGAAGCAGGCGCCCAGAGACAATGCCCACCATACCGGCATCATTGCCTCGCGGCCGCCCATCATCGCTTCTGTCGACTGCAGCATCGGAATCATCGTCGCTACAAACGGAATATTGTCAATCGCGCCCGAGACGATAGCCGAAGCCCACAGAATGATGAAGCTGGCTTTTTCGACGCTGCCGCCGGTCAGGGCAATGAATTTTTGCCCGAGAATCCCCAGAACGCCCGTAACGTCCAAGCCGTATACGATGACAAACAGGCCGGCAAAGAAGAAAATGGTCGTCCAGTCCACAATGGCAAACACCTGTTCAACCTTATGATCTCGCTCAACGTGCTTGTCGCCCATGGTATAAAGAAACATCAGCACCGCGCCGCCGAACATGGCTATGGTGCCGTTGGCAATATGCAGATGCTCCGCCATGATAAAGCCCAAAATGACCAGAAACAGAACGCTCAGCGATTTGACCAGCAGTTTATGGTCTTTAATGCTTTGTTTCTCGTCCAGAGCCATAATCTTCTGGCGGCGCAGATTGGTCGTCACCAGCCGCCGTCCGTAAAAGAAGTCAAAAATCACAATCAGAACCAGCATGCAGAGAATGACAATCGGCGTCAGTTCTTTCAAAAAGTCGGTAAACGACAGGTTGAGCGCCGAACCGATAAGAATATTCGGCGGATCGCCGATGAGAGTGGCCGTGCCGCCGAGGTTGGACGAAAATATTTCAACCAGCAGAAACGGGTAGGTCGGCACGCCGAGCTTCTTGGTAATCTGAAAAGTGACCGGCACAATCAGCAGCACCGTCGTCACATTGTCCAAAAATGCCGAAAAAACGGCCGTGACAACCGCCAGAACAATCATAATTCCGCGCGGATTGCCGTGAACGGCTTTGGCCGCCCAAATTGCCACATACTGAAATAATCCGGTTTTTTCCGAGATGCCGACAATCGACATCATGCCGATTAACAGCGCCAGCGTGTTGAAATCAATCCCCATAAAAGCCTGCGCCTGTGTCAGAACGCCGGCAAATATCATTACCGAAGCGCCGATCAACGCCACCACGGCGCGGTTAAGCGTTTCGGTAAACAGGGCGACATAAGTCAAAATCATAATGACGGAAGCCAGCACTTTGGCGTCCATTCCCCAGATAACCTGGACTGTCTCCATTATATTTCCACCGTGCATGAATAACCTCTTTTTAAAGCCTGTAAATCAATATGCAATATAGTCACTAATTCGCTAATATTATCTTAAAACCTGAATATTTTTTGCAGAAAGAACGGCTGCTTCCGGCACAAAAAAGCTCCAATCCAGAGATTGCAATAAAAAATCGGGGGCCCGACTTTTTGCAAAATTGGATTGGAGCTGGCATACTGCGGAATATTCAAAAACTGTTTGGAAACCGAGCTCACGAAAAATCTACTGTCCTAAGGTAGAAATTCATCTCACGTCTCACCCGTTTATATTCGGTTGTCTTTAAATCTTTTCATCGGCAGTATGCTGTATTTTCGGGGGATAATTATTCGGATAATTGTATGTATGCGATATGGGCAATACATCACGTTTTTCCGTTTTTGTCAATATAAAAAAGAAATTATTTGCGCAGCAGGTGGTTAACGACGCCGTAAAGGGTGTTAAGCTCTTGTTCCGTCATCTGGCCGCGCATGAAGATGTTGCGCAGGTTGATGATCAGCTTGTCGCGTCGTTCTTCGGTTTTGAAGTTGCCGCAGTCGCTCATCTGTTCTTCAATGTATTCGCAGAATTTTAAGATTTTTCCGCGTTCGGCCGTCACCGAATGGTTGGTGACAAGCTCTTCGTCCAGCTGGACGGCTTTGGTTTTGAAAATTTCGTATCCGATCAGCAGAACCGCCTGCGAGAGGTTAAGCGAGCAGTGTCTGGGATTGAGCGGAATATTGATGATGGCATCGCTCAGGCAGACGTCCCGGTTGGTCAGTCCGGTGCGTTCCGGGCCGAACATAATGCCGCATTTGCTGCCGCTTCTGCTCAGCTCGTTCATTTTGCGGGCGGCAAATTCTGCGCTCAAAACCGGTTTGGTCTGGTCGCGGTGCCGCGCCGTTGTGGCGGCGATAAAGTTCAGGTCGGCCACGGCTTCGGCGGCGGAGGCATAAACTTTTGCCTTGTAGAGGATTTCTTCGGCGTTGGACGAGGCCGACACGGCTTTGGCGCCGATGTGGTCTTCGCGCGGCGCAACCAGGCGCATTTCCTCCAGTCCGCAGTTCATCATTGCGCGGGCGGCCATGCCGATGTTTTCGGCCAGCTGCGGTTCAACCAGTATAATGACGGGAAGGGTGTCTGACATTGTGTTTCCGGCTTTTCTTTATTGGATGTTCATGGTGCGGTCAACCGGCGCCACCAGTTTGTCCTGCATATATTTTTGCACGTCGTCCTTAGAAGCGGCGTTGACGCGCGGTTCTTCAAGTTTTATCTGCTGATCTTCGGGCAGGTTGAGATTCTGTCGTCTGGTCTGTACTTTTTGCAGCTGCTCCATAACCTTGATAAGTTCGCGCCGTTCTTTGGGCGTGGCTTTGTCAACGTCGTTTATAATCTGTTCGACCAGCGGTTTTTTGACCGCGGCTTTTTGTTCCGGCGTCATTGTGACCGGCGCGGTTTCGGTTTGTTCCGCTTCTATTTGCGCCAAAATGTCTTTGGCGGTCGGCGCAAGCGCCGCGTCAGCCGGAACGGCCTGTTCTGCCGGAGCCGCCTCGGTTTTGATTTCGGCTTTGGGCGCCGATACGGTTTTTGCCGGCGTAAACATTTGCGCTTCGGCAGAAAAAGAAAGAAGCGCCGTAAAAGAAATCAGGGATAACAGATGCAGTTTCATAAAAATCCCCGCCTAATCCGTTGCCAAAATGTCAAGGCTGTTAAACAAGATGTTTTCCATATCCAGTCCCGATTGGTCTTCGACAATGTCGAGCATACCCGAGAACATCGTGTCAAACGGGTTGTTTTGATGTCCGAGCCCGTCATAGGCCTCGCGCAGATATTTGCGGTAGGCGTTCGGCATTTCCTTGATTTTTTTGTCGTAGCCTTCGGGAATTTTGTAGCCGAGGTCGCGCAGATGCTGCGTTGCCACCAGCATATTGTGGCGGTTGACTTCCGGCGCAATCATTTCCTGTCCCATCGCGTCGCCGTAGGTTGTCGCTTCACCGATGTAGTTCAGCTTGCCGTGCTGGCCGCTGCCGCGCCAGGTCTTGATGCCGCTTTTGTCGCGGGCTCTGGCCCAGGGATCGACCGGCAGAATGTCGGCGCCGTTGGCGGTGTTGCCGTAAACGGGAGCCTGTGTGACGTCGGTGTCGGCGACGTTGCCGCCCATGTAGCCGTCGTTGGGTTTGATTTCCCACGGATTGGCCGGCAGCTGAGCCATGGCCGCAGACGCCGTCAACAAGATTGCCATGCAAGATAGATATGCCCGTATTTTCATGTCGGCCTCCCGAACTTGGTCCCGTATACTATTATCATACTACATAAATTAGCAGAATAATAGTTACAAAATTGTTATAATTTTGAAAAAAAATATTATTCGCCGGCATTTGGGCGCAATTCTTTTTTGAGCTTCCGGATTTCCTGCTGCATCTGTTCAAGCCGGCACTCGACGGGATCTTTGTCGTTGGCGCAGACGCCGTAGGCCGTAAAGCGGAATTCTTTTTGCGGCTTTTGTTCGACTTTGTGCGCCGGTACGCCGACCACGGTCTGATTGGCTTCGACGTCTTTGAGAACCACGGCGTTGGCGCCGATTTTGCAGTTGGCGCCGATTTTTATCGGTCCGAGCACTTGGGCGCCGGCGCCGACGATAACGCCGTCGCCAAGGGTGGGGTGGCGTTTGGTCGTGATTTTTCCGCTTTTGGTAAAGACCGTGGCGCCGCCGAGCGTCACGCCGTGATACAGCGTCACGTTGTCGCCGATTTCCGAGGTCTCGCCGATAACCACGCCCATGCCGTGGTCAATAAAAAATCCTGTGCCGATTCGAGCGCCGGGATGAATTTCGACGCCGGTCAGAAAACGGGCGATTTGCGACAAAACGCGCGCCGTCAGTTTCCAGCCGCGATTCCACAGAAAATGGTTGAAGCGGTAGGCAATAATCGCGTGCAGACCGGCCGAGCAGAGCAGGGCTTCGGTTCTGGTTTTGGTTGCGGGATCGCGGGCGGTCACCGCGTCAATGTCCGCAAGAATCATCTTGAATTTTGGATTCATTTTGTGTTACATTCCCTCAAAACGTTAATAATTTATACAGCATTTTCATTATATAATGCCAAAAGTTCTAAATTTAGGTTAAAAGATTATGACAGAGGTAATATTCAACGGTCACGCCGGCCGGCTGGAAGGCCGCTATCATCAGAGCGACAATCCTTCGGCGCCCATCGCTTTAATTCTGCATCCGCATCCGCAATACGGCGGCACCATGAACAATAAGGTGGTCTACACGTTGTTCAGCGTCTTCCAGAATCTGGGCTTTTCGGTTTTGCGCTTTAATTTCCGCAGCGTCGGCCGTTCTCAGGGCAGTTTTGAAGACGGCCCGGGCGAACTTTCCGACGCCACTGTCGCGCTGGACTGGCTGCAGTCGGTTAATCCCGAGGCCAGACAATGCTGGATTGTCGGCTATTCTTTCGGTGCCTGGATCGGATTGCAGCTTTTGATGCGCCGTCCCGACATTAATAATTTTATCGCCGTGTCTCCGCCGGCCAACGAAAAAGATTTTTCGTTCTTGGCGCCGTGCCCGACTTCCGGCCTGATCACGCAGGGCTGTGCCGACGAGATTGTCACGCCGTCAAGCGTGACCGCGCTGGTCAAACGTCTGAACACGCAGCGTAACGTCTCGGTGGATTATGCCATGGTTGAAGACGCCGACCATATGTATAATAATCATTTGGTCGATTTGTACAAGATCGCCGGCAATTATATTATTGATGCCATGAAGAAAAAGACGCCGGCCAAAAAACGCCGCGGCCGCCGCAAGAAAAATGACCTTGAGGGCGGAGCGGAAGATGAGACGCTGCTGCTCGAAGCCGACGAAACGGCCGATGATTTTAATGACGACGCCGATTTTTCCGACGAAGACGACGAGTAAAACAAGCCCCGCTCAAGCGGGGCTTTTCCTTTATCTGTCGATCAGCTCAATTTTCATGCCTTTGCCGTAGTGGCGCATCAGGTGGACGTATTTTCGGATTGCCGCCCGTTCGCCTCTTTCGATTTGTTCAATCGTATCGGCGGACAAGTCACAGCAGATTGCCACCTGGCTCGGCGTCAGGCCGCGCTTGAGCCGCTCTTTTCGGAGCAGCGGCGCCAGCATCTGCCGCAGCAGCAAGTTAGACGTAATTTGCATGGTTTTGTAACCCCCTCGTTTCTGTTAAAAGAAACTCGCCTTAACAAAATTTAAGGCGAGGGAGCTCAAAACTGTCAAAACGCAGCCCGGCCTATTCAATATATTCAGCCGGCTCCCTCTGGAGAAGGAGTTGTTTTGTTTTGAGGAGTTTTGAGACTCCGCCTGCGGCAATTCACCGCAAGCAGAAACAGTATAGGGCAGGTTGGTTAATTTGCAATAAAAAAATCAGGATTTCAGGCTTTTGAGAATATAAATGCGAATGGCGCTGGACAGGTTTCCGGTCCGGCGTTCGGCGTCAATCTTTGTCACCAGCTGGTTGAGGCTGAGATTTTCTTTGGCGGCGATTTTTTTGAGTTCGTCCAAAAATTCGTCT
>JAFUQJ010000018.1 GCA_017480995.1 Alphaproteobacteria bacterium | reverse complement strand
TATGGATGAATCCGGTTCTATCCAAAGCAAGGCTGTCGATGCGAAGAATTACAGAAATGATCATGAACCGGATCTGGATTACGCTGCCGCCAAACTGTCTTTGTTCAGCACAACATTTGTGATGCTGTTGTTTGCGTTCCTGTATTCGTTCAAACTGGTTCAAAACACCGTGCCGGATTTAGTCAACAAATTCTTCCCCGACAAGGCCTTCGGCGAGACGAATCCGATGCACCAGTGGGCGACGGCAGCTTCACGCTGGGCAAAAGATCAGGCGATGAAGCCGGTCGGATATGCACGGGATATTGCGCTCAATCAGGCCGGAAACGCTCTCAAAGGCCTGCCCGGAAAAGCCGTCGGATTTGCCAAAAGCATGGCCGGCAAAGGCAGCGGCAATTCCAAAACGCTTGCCGGACGCGGAATGCGCGGAGCCGGCAGCGCGGCCAAAGGAGCCGGCAAAGTTGCTCAGGCCGCCGGCAAAGGTGTTCAGGGAATCGGCAAAGGCTTGTCTGCGGCAGGCAAAGGACTGCAGGCCATTCCGGTGGTCGGCAATGTGGTCGGCGGCGCGATGATGGCAGCCGGGAAAGCGACAGAAATGGCGGGCAAGGGCGTTGAGATGGCCGGAAAAGGCGTTGAAAAAGCCGGAGATGCCGCCAAAAAGGCCGGAGATGCAACCGACAAGGCTTATAACGAATTCGGCACCCGTAATAAAAAGCCCGAAGGCGACAAGGACAAGTAGGGAATAAGGCGATGACTAACGTATTGGGCATATTCAAGAAAATAAACGTCAAAATTTTGTTTCTGACGATTTGGGCTATTATTGCATTCTCTCAATTTTCTTATGCTCAAGATTATACTCAATATATAGAACGAGCGGAGGAATTGCTCTATAAAGCAAACCGTACGGAAGCTGAGACAGAAGAGCTTGATAAACTAATGACAACCGTGGCCAACATTCCGGCTGAAAAAAGAGAAGCAAGAACCACGGAGTTGTATAATGAATATCTTGATGTTGATAAAGACCGCCTGATACAAAAACGCAATGCCGAAATTGATGAAGAAATTGCGGCGACCAAAGAAGCCTTACATCAAACTAAGGATGCGGCTTCAGCATCAAAACTAAACGTTAAAATAGCGAATCTCAACTCGCAAAAGAACATGTTATTCAAATTAGCAAATGCTTGTAAAAGCTCTGATACCAAATGCTCGCCTAAATGTTACTACGATGAAGTCAAAGGCAAGTGTACTTTCTGTCCGCTGTTTGCCACGTTTTTCCGCGCTGCCAGCGTTATGACACGCAAAGCGATAGACGGCTATTCCGGCTCGGTTTACAAAGTGGTTATTATCGGTTTTGCAGTCTGGATTGCTTTGCAGATTTTGGCTTTTGTATCCTCGCCGGAAGTCCGCGATCTCAAAGATCTGGTGTTGGCAATCATTACCCAGAGTCTGTTTGTTTTGATTGCGGTCGTTTTGCTGCAATCCGGCGCCTTTTCTTTTCTTAATGATGCACTCAGCCCGATATTCAATACCGGAATGAGCGCGGCGGAAGCGATTCTAACGCCGGAACAGGCAGGCAGCGGCTCCAATGACGCCCTGCAAAAGGCAAAAACGACAAATACTTCCGAAGTTAAAGCCGAAGTTGACGAATACAAATGCGAAAGCATGACCAAATATAATCTCCCGAGCACCGAAAAAGAAGGCGCGCTGCCGACCGAAATGGGAGAAGGCGTCCTCTGCACGATGGGACTGATCCAAAACCGGGCGGCGCGGGTTAAGGCTCTGGGCAGCGCCAGTATTTGTTATTCATGGCAAAAAAGAGCTTTTATTATTCCTCATCTCGGTTATCTGCTGGTCGGAATCGGCCTGTGGGTGGGCGGCATGCTGATTCTGCTGGCGGTGCCGTTTATGATGATCGACTCCGTGCTGCAGCTGGCAGTGGCCGGCTCGCTTCTCCCGTTTGCCATCGGCGCCTATGCCTTCAAAGCGACGCGGCAATATACCGGCAAAGTCTGGGAGACGTTTATCAACGCGATGTTTGCCTTTGTGTTTGTGTCGCTGATTGCGCTGATGGTAACCACCGCGCTGGAACAAATCATTACCAACGCAACGGCCAATACGGATACCTTGTTTAAAGAATATGCCAAAGGCGTTGAGATGGAACTCCTTCTCAACGAGTTATCCTGGTTTTCTTCAAAATTCCTGGAAGTTTGCTTTGTTCTGATCCTGGCCTGGAGCGTTATCGGCGAGGCAACGGATTTCGCCAAACAATTTTCGGGCAGCATTACGAGCACCAAAATCGGCAGTTCCATCGGCACAATGGCCGGCTCGTTTACCAAGAGCGCCGCAACCAAAGTTTTGGACAAGCCGGTTTCGGCCGCCGCCGACAAGGCATGGAATCTGACCAAACGCGCCGGCGCCGGTCTGGCCGGAGGCATTCGTCAGGCGAGAATCAGCCGTCAGGCCGACCGTATCAAGAAAAAGGGCACTTATGACGCGGCTACCGGCACTTATACTTACAATACGAAATCCTGGCTGCGCAGACGCTCCAAAACCTTGTCGCTGACGGAAACCGCCGACGGCCGCAAAACCGTGACCGAAAGCAAAATCAGAAAGACGCACAGTATTAATCCTTTTAAGGGTTTTAAGGCGACCGGAACAGAGACCGTTACCAAAGTCAAAAACAAAAACTTTACCATAACGACCGAGGTAAAACGCGACAAAGACGGAAACATCACCTCGTACAACGACGAAGTCACGGCCAACAGCCCGTTCCTGAACAAGATGTTTGAAAAGAACGGCGCCGTCAATCAGGAAAACTACCAGAAGGCTATGGAAGCGGTTAAAGGGCAGCCCAATGAAGAACAGCTGATGATTGCGCTGCAAAAACAAATCGCGGCCAAGACAATTCCCAACACCAAAATGAACATGAAAAACCACGCTTATGTTCAGCAAAAAGCCATTCGCGACAACAACGGCAACATTATCGGCTTTGAAGAGACGCATGCCGACGGTTCCAGAACGATTGTCAAAACGCGCATGGACGAAGGGCGCATGATGACCGAAATGACGCAGATTGACAAAAAAGGCCGCGGCACCAGTCTGGCAACCGACGGCGTGATTAACCGCAAGCGGACGTTCCGCATCAACGGCAAGGTCGAAGACGTCGACATGCAGAACTGGCAGCAGTCCGCCGACGCAGAATCCGTCCGCGAAACCTACGGGTATTCGGCCTATTACGACTACTACAACAAAACCAAGCGTTATTCAAAACTCAACGAGGGCCTGAACACCAGCATTTTCAGCGAAGACGAAATTAAGAACGCCCGCAGTTTTGCCGCCGCCAACGGCAATGAAATGGCCTATGCCCACATGTATGAGTTTGAGCGCTACAACGGTTAGGACAAGACGGAATTTCTTGACACAATAGCAACAAAATTTGTACACAAATTGTCTTTTTTTGTACTATTTTCTTGATTAATATTTTGCAATGATTACTATTATCAGCAGATATTGGTATCATATTGTTGTGAGGAATTCTCAGATGGAAGAAATTATTTTCCCGAATCAAATCAGAATGTATCGCCGCCTGCGCGGCCGCTCCATGCAGGAACTGGCCGATCATCTGAACGTCAGCCTGTCGGCAATTTCCAAAATCGAAAAAGGATATCGCCGGGTGGATCAGGAGCAGCTGGTGCGCGTCGCCGAGTTCTTGGACTGTCCGTTGCAGGATTTGTTTGTCAACGAGCAAAATTCTCAGGAAGAAATCGTTCAGGCCTGGCGCCGCGAGCAGGAACGCCGCAACAAAATCAATGAAAAAACCGGCTTGAAAACGCTCGGCGCCGGACTGCGGCAGATCCGCAACGACAAAAACCTCACCCTGATAGAAGTGGCCGAAAGCGCCGACATGACCTTGTCCGTATACCACCGTATCGAAATGGGACAAAGAGAAGTCTCCGACAAAGAGCTCAAAAACATTGCCAAAGCCCTGCAGATGCCCTTGGACGAACTCAAAAAAGAAATCAAGAGTCTGGATGAAAAGGGCATGCTGGAAGAAATCATTCAGCGTAACGACGCAAAATACAAACTGTTGTCCAATCCGCGCGGCGCAATCGCCTCTTTCGGCGCCAGCGCGCAGGACAATTCGCGCGTTCCGGTTTACGGTGCCGCCGGCAAAAACGGCAATATCATCATTGATTTTAAAGAAGAAATCAAAAAGGTCTTCCGTCCGGCCCAGCTGAACGGCAAAAAAGACGCTTATGCCGTAACCTTGTGCACGCGCCGTCTCGGTTCGCTGCTGCCGAGCCGCTCCATTCTGTATGTCAATCCGCAGGAAGTGGTCAGCGTCGGCGACATTGCGGTTTATTACCTTTCCGAAAACGAAGCGGCGATTGTTTCCGTTCGCGAAGACGATCAGGGCATGCTCTACGGAATCCGCTGGAATCCCGAAGAAAAAATCGAACTGAGCAACAACGATCTGCAAAAAGTTCACAAGGTTGTTTTCATCAGCCTCTAGAACCCGCGAAACCCCTGTCAAAAGCTCCGTTTTGCGGAGCTTTTTTCGTTTTTATTAACCAGAAATTTACATCATTTCTTTAAAATCGGTATTATGGATAAAGTTTAACCTGAAGACAACCGATGGCAGAAATTGACAAAGCAGCGGAAGCGCGCCGCAAGGCCCAGCGAAACGGAGAAGAAGATCCGGTCGTCATTGCGCAGCGCTTTTTGAACATTTACCGGCAGATTCACATCTTTACGCCGGAACGCAAGGCTGCCTTTAACAAAATGCTGCTGGAGCTGCCGGCCGATATCCGCGGTCTGTTCGGCTCGCTGCCGGGCGGCGCCCTGCTTCAGGACTATGTTGACGAACTGGCCGAGAAAGAAGGCGTTGAGAAATCCAAAGCGCCGACGGCCGCAAACGTTGACGACGAAGAAGTATCCAAAGCAAAGATTCTGGCAACCGCTCTGGCCGAAGCTCAGGCCCAGGCCACCGCCAAGATACAGGCGGCACCGGCGGCCGCGGCTCCCGCGGCGGGCGTAATTGCGGCAGCCCCCTCCAAACTCTCGCTGGACAAAGATTTTGCCGCCACATTCGCGGCAACGCTGGCCGACGCGATGCAGAAAAACAACGCCGCGCAGAAAGACGACATCCGCAATATTATCCAGACGCTCGGGCAGACGCAGCTGCAAATCGTCAAAGTTCTGCAAAACGAGAGCGCCCAGCAGCGGCAGGAAATGCAAAGCATATACAAGGCTATCAGCGAATCTGAGAAAAAAATAGCGGCCGCGTCCGGTCAGCCGCAGGCTGCGCTTGCCGCGGCCAGCGACGAGACGCAGAATCTGATTAAGGTTCTGGTCAGCGGTCAGCAACAGCTGGCGCAGAGGCTCGGCAAGGTTGAGGCCGCCGCAGAAGCGATTTCGACCAAAGCGGCCGCCCCTGCCCAAGCTCCCCAGCCGGCACCGGCGGCGCTCAGCGAAGACGGCTTCAAGCAAATCAGCCAGGCAATTTTGAATTCGCAGGAAAACTTCGGCAAAACGATTGCTGTTTTGAGCGAACGCCAAAAAAACGACACGCTCGAAATCGCCAGACTGATAAACGAATCTCAACAGCAGATGATGAATTTTATGGTTCAGCACAACACGCTGAACCAAAATTCCGGCAACGCCGCGGCCAGCAGCAACAACGCCAACAACATTCAGATTAACACGACCGACTATTCGCAGCAGCTGAACCAGATTGTCGAAAAACTGGCCAATCTGCAAATCAGCGTTTCCCTTCCCGAATCCGCCTTTGCGACTGCTCCGGCCGCTCCCGCTGCGGTTCCGGCGGCAGCGCCGGTTTCGGCTGCGACACCAATTGCGGCCAACTTTGATTTTGACGGCGAAAAAATCGGCAAAATGCTGCAAGACGCGGTCGCCACACAATCCGAACTTTACCGCGAGATGGCAAAATCGCAGACCGAAGAACTCGGCTCGATGATTACGCTTGCGCTTAAAGAAAGCCAAAAACTTTCAACCCAGAGCCTGATTGAGGCGCTCAAGGCGAATCCGGTCATCGTACAGACGCCGGCCAATACGGCCGCCGAGAATTCGTCCGGCGCTTACAACCGTCCGTTTGCGCACGGACACGGCCCGGTCGGGGAACCCGAAATCGACGACATTATCGACATTTCGGAAATCACGCCGCCGCGGCATGTGCGGATGAGCGACAATCTGCCGCATCTGCAGCCGGCTCCGGAAACGTTTGAAACAAAAGGCATTTCGCCCGACAAAGACGAGGCCCCCGCCGAAGAACCGGCAGCTCAGGCCGCGCCGTTGTTCGAACTGGCCGACGACCAACCGGAAGAAGCGGCGGAACAGCCCGATATTCCGGCCGCAGAAACGTTTTCGGCCGCGGATGTCACGGAAGAACCCGCGCCGAAGAAGAAAAAAAAGAAAAAATCTGCGGAAGCGGAATTAAGCGAAGTTTTGGCGGCTCCGGCAGCGGAAATTGAGCTGGCGGACACGGACATCGCTCTGCCGGACGAGGATTTTCCGCTGACAACGGAAAGCGAGACCGCACCCGACATGATTGAAGAAGTTCCGGTCGAAGAAACAGCTCCGGAAGCAAGAGACGAAACCGACGGCGAACGCGATATTCTGAGTGCGATGACCGCCTCGGCCCCGCCGATGGACGAGCTGCCGTCGGACGAAGAGCTCGGTCTTGACGACACCGACGACGATTTTATTAACACAACCGCGGATGAAAACATCGGCGCCAACTGGCTCGGCTCGGTTGAAGAAGAAAGCTCCGCCGAGGCTTCCGATTTTGCGCCTGTCCTTGCGGACAACGAATTTTCCGCCGACGACTGGGGCTTCGGCAGCGGAGAAGCGGAAACCAAGACGGCTCCGGCTGCTGCAGCCGCGTTTGACGACGCGGAAGAGGCTGTTGACACCGAGAGCGGCGCTTCCGACGGCGAAGGCGAAGAATGGGTTTGGGAATATATTGAGGACGAACCCGAAGCGGCCAACATCAATTACGGCAACGACAATCTGGAACCGATCCTGCAGCAGTCAGCCGTCTGCTGCGGCGACTTGTTCTATCAGAATCCGAGTTTTGACGGCGCAACGATTTCGGCCAATACACTGCCGCAGGGAGCCGCCTATAACCTGAGCATTACGGATTCCGCGGCCGGCGCCGAGGACGATCCGTATCAAAAGGGTGTTATAAAAGATTAAAATCAATTTACAAACGACGCCGTCTCAATTAGATTAGAAGCGAGAGCGTATTGAACGAGGAGCATAAGATGGAACAGAGTAATTCTTTCAGCAGCGGCAAAGGACGAAATGACGACTTGTGGTATGTCGACAACTATATTTTGTTGAAAGACTATTATGACAGAACGATTTCGCGCGTGGCCGCCCGGTGCGTGCGCAAGGGCAATATTGCCATGGAGGAATACGAGCATTACGGCTATATTCTCGACCTGCTTGAAGAAATCAGCGAAACCGGCGAATATATCCTGTCTCATCAGCAGCTTTATCCGTATGTCGAAAAGAAAATGGCCGGCGGCATCAACGCGCTCAAAAAAAACCTGTCAGAATTTAAGACCGAACTGCAAAACAACGCTTCTCCCGACATGATTAAACAAGACAAAGACGAACTCAAAAAGTTTAAAGAAGCGCTCGGCGCGCAGGACAAATCCGTCGATCCGACGGTCGGCGCCGGCATGTCGATGGACCAGGTGGTCGAGAAGCTCCTGCATAAATCGGAAAACCAGCCCGCCGCGGCTCCCGCGCCGCAGAGGCCTGCGCCGACGCCTCAAGGAACAAAGCAATGATTTTCAAAAACGCTTCCCGTATTATATTGGCAATGGCCGTTTTGGGACTGACTTCCTGCGGAGCCTGGCAGAAAGAGCCTGTTCAGGCACAGCCCAAAACGCCGGTGTACAGTGCCAAAATCGAAGAACCGAAATATCCCGACATCCGGACGCCCCAAGGCGCCAATCAGCTTGATTTGGAAAGCCCGCTGCGCTGTTCGGTCAACTGGAACACCCAGCAGATGATTTCGACCATCCCTTATAACCTGACGGCGTTTAACATGGTTCGCAACGGAACCAACGACCTGCTGCCGCGGTTTGAGGTAACCGGGTTTTCCTTTGAGACAATGCCGGCTGAAAAAGCCCTGCTCAAGCTGACCAAAGAAGCCGGCATCAAACTGGTGGCAAAAGACGCGCCGTATGCCAGCATTTCCGCCGAAAATCTGCGCGGCGAGCTTTCGGAAGTCATCGACATGATTACCGAAGCGGCAGAAATTTATTATACCTACAATGCCAACAACAAAACGCTGCGGATTTCGCGCAAGGCCAATTTCAGCCTTTATGTACCGCAGTCGCGGCCGATACTGCTGGCAATCCTCGACGTTCTGCGCGGCGCCGGGATCACTGACTTTACCGCGGATTTTGACGATTACTCAATCACTTTCAATGCCGATTACGAGCTCAAAAACCAGGTTCTCAACCTGATTAACTACTTTGAAGAAAACCCGATTTTGATTGCCTTTGACGTGCGCGTCTTTACGCTTTATCCGCACAACGACAAAGACATCGACTGGCAGGCAATGACCAGCGTCTTTGAATTCGGCGCCATCAAAAGTTCGCGCACCGGCGTCCTCGGCCGCGTGCTGACAACCTCCAACGACATTAATGTCGGTACTTTGAACGCCTTTTTGGGGCAGCAGGCGCGGGTGGAACCGGTCGCCGAGGGAAAATTCGTCGTGCCCAACGTCTGGTTCTCGCGCTTTGACATCGGAAAATGCGCGGCACGGACTTCCAAAGAGGCCGACCTTTCAATTCTTGCAAAAGCCTCTTTTGAGCAAAATGACAAGATTTTCACCGACCTGACCTTGGAATCCCGCGACGGCGAAATAACCAGTTTTGACGTGCGCAGCAAACTCGGCGAGAACTTTTTGATCATCGGGCTGCCCAACGGCATTTTCGGCGTAAAAAAGCCTAAATCCGAAACAATCGTCTTTATGGTGCCGCGGATTATCAAAACGCTGAAAACAAACAAACATTTGGAAAACAACCTCTAAACGGCAAAGGTTTTGAAGATGGAAACGGATAACAACAGCTCCAATCAAAATACGCAGCAGCGACCGATGCTCAAAAAGGTTAAGAGACCGATTAACCGCATGCCGCAGCGACCAATGGGTTCGGCTCCGGCCGGCGGCGGGCAAACGGGAAACAACGCCAATCCGGCCGCAGCCGGCGGCAAACCGGCGGATCCCTTCGCGGCGCCCAAAAATCCGGGTTTCAGCAATCCTTTTATTTCCAAAGGCGGCAATAACGACGATGCCTTTAATCTGGACGCCTATCTGGACGAAGAGACGCTTCCGGCCAAGAGCGCTCCGCTTTCGGGCAGCAATGCGCCGCGGCGTTTTTTGGGAGAAGAGGATTTGCCCGCGCAGCAGCCGGATGACGACATTGTCGAAGAAACCAATGAGCCTTTTGTACCGGCGTCAGACATTCCGCCGTACCTGACCAAAAAGATTTTAATCATGCTCGGCGCCCTGCTGTTTTTTGTGGGAATTATTACCTCCAAAGTTCTTTTCTCGGAAGAAAAAGTCGTGCGCAACGGTTTGCAGGGCGTGGTTGTCAACCCGGAAGTTCCCAAAGGCAGAGCGCGCTGCGGCGTGGCCGAGCGAACGCAGGGCTGCATTTTGTATTTGATGAATCCGCAGCGGCAGGAAATGCCGGCGCGCGACTTCTATGATCTTGCCGCGCAACTTACCGGACGGCAGCGATTTGTCATCGAAACCGGAAACATGCGCTATTCCAATACCAAGATTCGTCCCGGAGACATCGCGCAGTTTAACATTCCGCCGCTGTAACGGCGGCGGAACGTTCCGTTCGTTCTTAATTTCATGAAAAAAACTAAGTGACTTCGGTGACGGCGCGCAGGTTGCCGTCACGGTTGATTTGGACAACGCGCAGCTTCTGGTGCATTTCCTCAATGGTTTTTTTGCGGTCGATCGTCGGATAGGTATGCAAAATACGATCGGTAAAAGCCTGATACGCCGCTTCCGAGCTTTCGGCGTGAATGGTGGCCAGACAGTTGTCGTGACCAGAGCCCATCAGCTCCCAAATGGCGCCGGCGTTTCCGGTCGATATCTCGCCGCCGATAATCGCATCGGGCGTAAAACGAACCACCAAATCGATAACTTTGGCATAAGTCAGGGCATTGGTCTGCTCGGTACGAGACAAGACGATATGCACACGGTTCGGATGCGGCACGACCAGCTCGCGCGTATCTTCGATTGTCAGAATGCGTTTGTTGATGTCCAAAATTTTGAGCAGGTTGTTTAAGAAAGTCGTCTTACCGGTTGCGGTTGCGCCCGAAACCAGAATATGATCGCCGCGTTTGATGCTCAGGAGCAGGCGTTCGTAGGGATCTTCCGGTTCTTTGATATCTTTGAGCGGATTAATTTTGTGCAGCTTCTGCCCCTGAGTAAGGCCGTAATCTCCCAGCCCGAAAGCAACGTCATCGGAATGGACGCGGATGGTCAGCGCAATACCGCCGGTCAAATCGTCATTATCATACATGACGTTGCGGCCGCAGATTGCCGAAAAACGGTGCTCGCCGGGAATTGCGGCATAAACGACCGGGTTGCCCTGCACCGGATCAAAGGGAAGTTCATAGGTATTGGCGATAATATACAGCAAATCGGTCAGATATTCTTTGGTCAGCTTCTCATCCTTATACATCACCCACGGATAGGCCCGTTTGCCGCGCAGACGCAGCCATACCTGACCGGAGCGGTTGACCGCCACTTCTTCGATATTGTCCTGAGTATACCAATAAGACAAAGGTCTTAAAATCGACTCTAACACCGTAAAACTCATTTGACGCTCCTTAACTAAAACAATGCCGGGACACTGTTATTAGACGACGACGTTCCGCTGCCCGTACCGGTCTGCGGCGTTGATGCCGTCGTTCCCGAGGAGGAGGACGGCGGAGGCGGCGGAGCAATATAGCCCGGAACCGCGCCGGCCGGTTTATTCTGCTTGGGCGAGCTGACCAACGGCGCCGGCGCTTTGGCACTCTCGACATCGGCGCTGGCATCATAAACGACATCGCCGCCGGCACCGGCCGTGCTGACCGTCTTTTTGGTGCTTTCGGCATCAAATTTGGCCTTTTCGGCAGCTTTTTCGCCATCGTCAATAAAGACTTGCGGTTTTTCGAGCTGGAGAGAAGAATCCTGATCACGCTCAAGCGTTCTTAACCACAGATCGGTATTGGGAAAGACGATAATACGCGTACCGGCCGGAATATAAGTCATCGGTTTGATGCTTGACTTGTCGGCCAGAATTTCGTCAAAAATATTGCTCATTTCGTTCAGGAAGTTCTGCCGCGCGTCGTTGGCCGCCTGCTGACGCGGCGTTTCATTGTCGGATTCGTTGTCGCTCGGCGCCATAAAGTATGATGTGGCACTGGTTAAACTGGTTGTCAAGACCGGCAAAGTGTATTTTTTGAACAGCTGCTGATCGACGTAACCCAGCGCGCCGGCACGGCCCTGAGCATCGGCAGTCAGGCCCTGGAAGACAAACAGCGAGCCGTCGGGACGGATCAGGCGTTCCCAGGAAATCTGTACGCGGGCGGATTCCGAAGTCGCTTCCGCGCTGGCGGTCAGGCCGCCCAGCGTTCCCATCAGACGGCTGCCGGCCGGAATGATGACGTTGCGCCCTTCTTCGGCATAGACATTGCGTTCGACAAACGCGGTAATCGGCGCCGGATTGTTGCTGTCAATCGGACGGGCAATTACCGCCGGAATCGGTTTGTCGGCAAAAATCATTTCGCTCAGGTCAACCCGCCAGGATGAAATTACCTTGCCGATACCCTGCTCTTCCCAGTCTTTCTGCATACCGTCAAAGGCTTCTTTCCGCATGCCGTTGCTGATTTTGCCGACGGTAATGTTTTTGCGGCGTTCGGCCATGGCCGCATTCAGAGCGGCCTGACGCGCCGGATCATAACGTTCGCCGGGACCGTAGCCGCCGCCGGGACCGAGATTGCCGGCAGGCCCCGTTCCGGTTCCGTAGGCGCCGCCGTCGCCGAACGTTCCGGCAGGCACAAACATTCCGGAGGTATCGGGCTTTTTGACCTCCTCAACACCGATTAAAGTACCGTCGTCGTCAATAACCAGACCGTCGGGCATTAAGCGTCCGAGATAATTGCCGTCGGCATCAATGACCGTTTTGTCTTCCAGAATATCGCCCAGATATTCGCCGTCCGGCGTCAGAGCTATACCCAATGATTTGCGATACTGCTTGCTTTCCAGAAGTTTGAGAGCCGGACTGACGTCCTCGTCTTTGGCGGCGGGCTCGCTGCGGGCCGGCGCTTTCTCGTACCAGTTGCTGCCGATACCGCCGATGACATTGCCGTTGGCATCAACAACATCGCCGTTTTCCGCCACTTTGCCGATGATTTTGCCGTTGGCGTCAACGACGTTGCCGTCTTCATCCAAATGACCGATAACATTGCCGTCCTTGTCATAAACAGCCTTGCCTTTGGCGTTGCTGCCGATAATGTTGCCGTCCTTGTCGACCACATTGCCGTCTTTGTCAAGGGTGCCGATGATATTGCCGTCGGCATCGACCACATTGCCGTTCTCGTCAAGATAACCGATAAAGTTGCCGTCTTTGTCAAAGACCATTTTGCGCTTGGGCTGCGCGGTAATCTTGCTGTAATACTGCAACGGCGAGGCCTGGGCAATCGTCTGTTCGTTTTTGTCCTTTATCTCTCCGGCCTTGGCCAGCTTGCCGACAATATTGCCGGCGGCATCGGCTACATCGCCGTTAAACAAAAGACGACCGATAACCAGCTGCGTTTTTTCGCGGATGTTGTAATCGCGATTGCCACGGCCGATGACATTCTGCTCTTTGTCCAGCAGGAAACCGCGTTCAACCCGCCCCAGGCTCTGGTTGATAAAGCTGACGACATCGCCGTTGCGGTTGATATAGCCGATTGCGTTGTCGTTTGCGTCGTAGACGTAAAAATCATACAAGGCATAGCCGACTTTTTGGCCGCCGGAAACGACGTATCCTTCAAAATTGACGCGGCCGACATTCTTGAACTTGTCGCCAACAACGGTTCCGTCAGACAGAACGCGGCCCATAAAACGGTTGTCCAAATTAAAGGCCACTTTGTATTCCATCATGGCGCCGACCGGAATGCCGGCAGAGGAATTGACGTTGCCGTCGGGCTGCTGATAGCCGACAATCTGATTATTGGCGCCGACAATGCCGCCGTCAATTGACGAATATCCGAGAACGTCGCCGTTGAAAGCCATGGCCGCGCCCGATTTGAGCGCGCCGCCGATAACCAAACCGTCGGCATTGCGCAGCAGGCCGCTCCGGCTGATGCAGCCGAGGCTGTTCTTTTCCATATCGAGAACCTTGCCGTCGGCGCCGACCACCCCGGAAACACTGCCGTCAGTACCGACAACCGGCGCAGACGGCGCCAAGAAGCCCAGAATACTGCCGCTGTCGCTCAGAACCTGACCGTTGGCCAAAACCCTGCCGAGATAAACACCGCGGAAATTCTGAACATCGCCGCGCGGGGTGACGACGCCGATTACCTCGCAGCTTTCGTTCAGCATGGCGCGATACGGAACCACAAAACCGTTGACGATGCCGTTGTTGTCAATGACCAGACCGCGCTCGGCCACATGCCCCACCTTGGCGCCGGAAAGATTATTGACGTTGCCGAGAATGTCCGTGTAACCGACAAAATTTCCGGTAAAATCGACAGCAATGTCTTCGGCATAGGCCTGACCGGTTTTGGGCTGATAATTGTTGCTGACCGAACGGTCGGTTTCGACCACCGAATTGTCGGGCAGAATTTTGGCAATAATGCGCAGCGAAGTATCCAAAATCAGATTGTCGGCATTGAGACTGCCCAAAGACTTCGCCTCTTTGGAAACGGCATAAAAATCGTCTATGGCCTTGGCCGTCAGTTTGTTTTGCTGGTTTATCAAATAGCCGCCGCCGGTCACATAGCCCTCATCCAGCCCGCGTTCGTTGACGGCGCGGCCGTTGAGCCCGATCATCGAAACATTGGCGCCGGCAGGATTATACAGCGGCGCAATCGTCCGCGCTTCGCCGGAGAAATCGCCGTCCTGATTGAAGACATAACCCAGCGGAGAAACCAACAGCTGCTTGGAGTCCGCCGTCATGCGGCTGCCGATGCCGCTGACGCCCAGAACGTCGCCGGCCGTCGAGAAAACCATTTTGCCGCGGCTGACGCGTCCCAGCATGCGGCCGGACAAATCATAAGCCGCCGAGCCGACAACGTATCCGAGCGGCGTGCCGTTGAGCGAAATTACGCTGCCGCCGGGCAAAGCATGGCCGCGCAACGCCCCTTTATAGTCAAAAACAGGGCCGGTTGCCGCAAGCTGTCCCATGGTGCCGCCGTCAGCTCCGAAAACGACGCCGCGGGCACCGACCAGAGCACTGATTGTTTTGGCGCGCGCCAAATTTCCGTCGGGCAGGACACGGCCGATATATTTGCCTTTCAGATCAGTCGCGGCCGCCGCGAAATCAATGCTGTAACCGATGATTTTGCCGGTCAGGTCGGCAATTTTTCCGTCGGCGCGCAGCCGTCCGACCGTATTGCCGCCGTCAACGACTTCGCCGTTGTAGCTGACGAAACCGAGATAATATCCGCTGTTGTCAAAAGCATAGCCGGTTTTGACGATTTTGCCGACGATCCGGTCTTCGTCGTCATAAACAAAACCGTTGGCTTTGATTTTGCCGATTATCTGAGAATTAAAGTCGGAAACCTGGCCGCCCGGAGAAACGCTGCCGATAAACTCCCCTTGCAGGGAAACCACCATTTTGGAAGAAATCAGCCGGCCTTCGAGCAGATAATCGTTGCCTACCCTGCGGTACGCATAGCCGTCCGGCGTGACAACGCCGATCTGCTGGCCCTGAAGGTTGGTATACAGGCCGTCGCCGGTAATGCGGCCGACCGTCGCCCCCTCGTCGGAATAAACCAGCCCCGGGAAGACAACCGCGCCGACAATGTTAAAGAAATCGTCCACCACCAGGCCATTGGGCAAAACGCGTCCCAGCACCTGTCCCGAAGCGGAACGGACGGAACCGTCGTTATTTACTTTGCCGAGCGGACGCGCGTCACTGCCGATGGCCACGCCCTGCGGAATAACGCCGCCGATTAATTTGCCGTCAAAACTGACAATCAAACTGTCGGCGGTCACGTTGCCGATAAGTTTGTTGTCGGCGCCGACAACCTTGCCGTCGGGAATAACTTTGCCCAAGACTTCGCCGTCAAAGTTAATGGCCGTGATTTCCTGCGCCTGCACCGCAGACAGACCGACCGTCAAAAGCTGCGCCAGCATAACGCAGCGCGCCGTTTTGAAAATCGTTTTCAGTCTTGTCTTCCAGGTCACTCCCTAATTCCTCCGGTTTTTGGCAACCTCTTGCAGCACATAGCCGGCAACTTTCTTGTCCAAATCAATAAACGAACCGTTGCTCTTGACATAGCCGATATTTTTGCCGTCGGCGTCAATCACGCTGCCGTCATGCGCCAGCCGCCCCTTGTAGCCGCCGTCATTGCCCAAAACGGAAGCGCCGATCTTATAAATCTTGCCGAGAATACCGTCTTTCAGATCAATGGCCAGGCCGCCGGAGAGGCTCCTGCCGATAATACTATCATCTTTACCGATTATTTTGCCATCAAAAAGAACATAACCCACAACTTTATCGTTATTGCCGATGACGATGTCGCCGTCGACCACCTCGCCGATGAGTTTTCCGGCAACGCTGACGACATTTCCGTCGGACAGCGCCCGGCCGATGACGACATTATTCTTATCGGCAACGGCACCGTCAGGCATGACCACGCCGACCGGATTGCCGCCGAAATCGATAACGACGCCCGATTTGACGACGCTCAGATTGTTGTCGGTCGCGCCGCCGGGCAAAATGGCGGTAACGACTTCGCCCTTGAGATCGGTGACGTCGCCGAGCGAGTTCAAAAAGCCTTTATAATTCCCCCAAATGTCAATAATCGCGTTTTCGGGAATAACCTCACCGATAATGCGGCCTTTGTCGTCGGCGATTTTTTCGTCATGCGTAACGCGGCCGGAAGTTTTGCCGTTGATGTCAACCACGGTACCGTCGGCAATGACATAGCCGAGATACGAGCCGTCATACCCGATGGCGGCGCCCCGGCGGACGATCGCGCCCTGATATTCGTTTTTGTGATTAAAATACTTGCCGCGGCCGTCGACATAGCCGAGCCGATCGCCGTAACGGCTGAAGACCTCGCCGTTTTGATAAGCGACGCCGACATTCTCCCCGCGCAGATTAATCACCTCGCCGCGCGGAAAAGCCGCGCCGAGAACGGAACCGTAAAAACCGAGGCCGTCATTTTTGACCTTTCCCTGAGAAATTCCTTTGGCGCTGTAGATGCCGCCGTCGGGGAACAGCATTCCCAAAGCGTTGCCGCGGGCGTTGCCGACCGCCGTTTCGGCATCCAGAGCAACGCCGATAATCTTATTGTTGTTGTCCAGCACCAGATTATTGGAAGACAGCGAAGCCGAGGGCTTGCCGTAAATCTTTACCTTGGCGTCGTCGTCAACCGGGTTGATATAGTCGCCGTTGAAATCAAACGCATATTTTCTGCCGACGACACGGCCGATATAAACGCCCTCGTTGTTAAAAACGTCGCCGCCGAAACCGACGCAGCCGACCGGAAGCCCGGCATCGTTGACGACGCGGTTCTGATTGTCTATCCGCCCGAGGTAGCGGCCGTCATAGTCGACAGCGGCGCCCCGGCTCGCAACATGGCCGACGTAATCGCCTTTCTCGTCCAAAACGCTGCCGTCGGGATTGACGCAGCCGACATAGCGGTTATCGTTGTCTTTGACAATTCCGGTATTGTCAACCGTTCCCAAAAAACGGCACTTATTGTCAAACACGGGGCCGCGGCGCAAGACTTCTCCGGCATAGCGCCCCTCGGCATCCAGCACCGAGCCTTCGGGCGTAATCCGCAGTTTGGTATCCTCGTTACCCTTCTTAATCAGGCCGTCTTTGTCCAGATATCCCAGCTGTTTGCAGCCGAAACCGACGACAAAGCCGCCGTTGACCATTTTGGCCACGATTTTGGAACCGCCGGGATCTTTAACCAGACCGTTGGGAAGCGCCCGCCCTACGACCTGTTTGGCCGAATTTTCGATGCTGCCGTCGTTTTGCAAAATTCCGAGCAGCGTTCCCTGCGGCGTAATCGGCAGCCTGCTCAGGTTTACCACGGCGCCGATAATATTGCCGTTCTCGTCAAACTGCACTTCTTCGCCGACATAGCCGATAACGTTGCCCTGCAAATCGACAATCGTGCCGTCTTCGCGCATTCTGCCGATGATGTTGCCGTTAATGTCGAGCAGATTGCCGTTTTCATCGACATAGCCGATGATATTGCCGTTGGCATCGTAGGCAACGCGCAGTTTTTTGCCCTGCAGGGGCGAATTTTTGGAAACGATGTTGCCGTTCTCGTCAACGTATCCGATAACATTGCCGTTGGCATCGACAACGCTGCCGTCGGGCATGACGACGCCCAAGACCTTGCCGTTGGCATCGACCGCCACGCGTCCCGGCTTGGTAATATTGCCGATGACATTGCCGTTCAAATCGACCACCGTGCCGTCGGGCATTACCCTGCCGATAACGTTGCCGTCCATATCCACAACCGTGCCGTCGGGCAAAACGCGGCCGATAATATTGCCGTCCTTATCATAAACAAAGCCGGTTTCGACCGCGCGGCCGATAACCTTGCCGTTCAGATCGACCACCGTGCCGTCGGGCAGAACGCGGCCGATGACATTGCCGTCCAAATCGACCACCGAACCGTCGGGATTGACATAGCCGATGAGATTGCCGAATTCGTCGTAAACGGCACGACGGTTTTCGGCAACGCCGATGACATTGCCGTCGGCATCGCGGATCATGCCGTCGGCGCCGACACGGCCGATGATATTGCCGTTGGCATCGCGGACATAGCCGTCTTCGTCAATAATACCGAGAATTTTTCCGTCCGGTCCGATTGCATAGCGGACGGCTTTAGGCGTACCGGCCACACCGCCGGCCTCGGAAACCGAAACGTTCTCGCACAACTTGCAGTCTTCCTTGGTAACGGCATTGCCGCTGACCGGAACTTTGGCAGATTTGACGTTGTTTTCGCCAAGATTAAGCTCATACCACGAGATAATAAAATTGTTCTGCACGTTTCCGGCAATGACGGGCGCCCAGCTCATGGTAATATGGCAGGTATCGTTACCGGTCAGCGTTTTGCCGTCGCAGCCGCTCTGAAAAGAAAAACCGTCGGCCGGCGGATCTGCCAGCTCTACCGAAACGATTTTGACGGCGGCCCTGCCGTTGGTACCGAGCGTCAGAACGTTTTTGGCATCGGTTCCGAGCACAACCTCGCCCATCGGCACCGGATCGGGCGTGGTGGTCAGAGGAATCTCGCCCTCCATGGTCGAAAACTCAATGTTCTGCGTTAACGCCGGCGCGCTGACGTCGCCCAAGACGTCGGCGTTGTCCGTAAAGACCGGCTCTTCGAAATTATCTTCGACCTGATTGCTTTTGATGAGCAAAAACACACCGAAAACAAATATCAAAAAAGAAGTAATACCAATCGCAAGAATAATGCGATTGGTTTTTTTGATATACTTCTCGGAATGTGTTAAGTTATCTTTGCTCATGTGTTGCGTCACTGTGTCCTGACTACGCTGCAAAAGACGCCGTTGCGGCCCAGAATGCTGCAGGTTTTGTCCCCTTCTTCAAGCGTTTTGACAGGGCCGACACGCAGATGAAACAGCTCCTTGCCCTGACCGTCGGCCGGCGCGTCAACCGAGAAGAACGGCTCATAACGCTCCAAGTCCGCCTTATACTTTTTGGACAGCCTGCCCCACAGCTCCTCAAGATTGCTGACATCGGCATCGGTTCCGAGCTCAATCGAAATATTGGAGTTGCCTCCGTCGGCAAAGCCCGAACCGTAGCCGTACTGCTGCCAATACGGATTGGCGGACGCGCCGCTGCCGGCGTTGGTATTGCTGATCCGCTGCATCTTGGAATAATCAAAGTTTGCGGCGGCGCCGGTTCCGGGCTGATACCCCACGCCGACGTTCTGCCCCCCGGCATTGCCGCCGTACTGCGGAACGATAACCTGACTCTGGCCGACCTGAATATCATATTGTCCGGGAACCGAACCGGCCGGCATTCCCTGAGCCGCACCGGCGGCAGCCCCTGCGGCATCACCATAAGGCACGCCGCCCTGTCCTGCCGCTCCGCCGCCGCTTTGCGCCGGCAGCGGGGCCGGAACTTCCCAGGTCGGAGGCAGATAATCGGCAGAATCGATTGCGTATTCAAGACCGGAAGCGTCCGAACGACGCAGTTTGATGCAAATCAGGCGCTTGCCGTTGCGCAAGACCAAATCGCCGACACCCTCGACAATAATCAAACGGTTGTCGGGCCCCTTGGTGCGGAAGCCGACCGGAACCTCAACCCGTTCGACGATCATGCTGACAACCGGACGCTGCATCATGTTCAGCGCCTTTTTGCCGAGGTCGATATACGTAAAGATATCATCGCGCCAGACGCGCTCGGGCGCAATCACCACGTCGTCGGGGTTCGGTACATAGACTTCCAAATCAAAACGAAATTTGGACGGATCAAGCGGAATCGACTTGAGCCAGTCGCTCTTCTGGAAGCTGCGGGTATAGTTGGCGTCAACCGACTTGCCGCCGGAAACGGTGCCGCCGGTATGAACGCCCAAAACGCCGCCGCTGCCATAGTTCGGCGTTCCGCCGGAACCGTCGTTGCCGCCGACGACGTCGATATCAATAATCGAGTTGGTCAAACGCTCGGTATTGACAGCTTCGCTCTTGACGTAGAACACATAGCGGTTGCCGGAGCGGCCGAAGACAATCACGTTGGTGTCGACGCCGACGTTGGCGCCCTTGCGCGGATACAGCATTAACGAATTCGGCCCGGAAATCTGACCGTCAAACGTCGCGTTGTCACCGATAAAAATATCTTCAATCATTTCCCAATTAGGAAAATTAATCAGCGTAATCATGCCTTCGCGCACACGGATCGGCAAGACCAGATCGGGCGACCAGTAATAGCGCGAATAAGCAGGTTTGCTCTGTCCTTCGCCCAAATTCTGCATCGGATCAAGCCAGGCCGCCTGCGTCATGCCGAGCGAATTAAACCCGGCATAGCCCAAATTCATCGGCGTATACGTCCCCTGAGCCTGCTCGGCGCTGGCGTCCATCACCTGCTGATTGACCTGCGCCTCGGCAAAGCCGAAGCACAAAAGGGAGCTCAAAAGCCCGGCAGATAAAAGCAAACCTGATTTTTTAGTCATAAAAGCCACTTTCGAATTACTCCACTTTATTATAAGTCAAAGAATACCTGTTGACGGTAAAGCCGACCGGATTTTTGAGGCGATCGCCGTATTTGACCGTTTTTCTGCGATAGCCGACGTTGAGCGACGCCGTCCAATAATTGACTTCCGGCTTGGCTGAATCCGGATACATGTCGCGGGTTTCGTACTCCACCTGCCAAATGCCGTTGGTCAGCTCGTTGACGGAAAGAATCTTGACTTCGCGCTGCAAACCGCGGGTTCTGATAACGCTGAGCGCCTTTTTGGCGGTATTGTTCAAAAAGTCCTGATAGATATTCGGCGCCGACATCTCCTGAATTGCGCCGCCGGGCATCCAGCGCGCTTCCATCTCGGCCAAATCGCGGCTGAAAGAACTGCGTATCAGCACATACTGACGGACAAAAACTTCGGTAATCGCCTTCTGGTTGCGCATGCCCTCGCGGATCGGCTGAATATTGTAAACCTGTTCGGAGCGGTTTTGGAACGTAAGCAGAAAAGGCTCGACGCGGTACAGCGGCAAAACCTGATAAATTGCCAAAATCAAGACAAGATTGCAGCAAATGCTCAGCGCCGTGATGACGGCGAAAGCGCGCGCCGTCCACAGATACCTTTTTTCGCCGACATTGGCTACAAAAAGCTCGGAAGACTGCTTCAGCGCGGCATTTTCGGCCGCTCTGCTGCCGATTAATCTCCGTCCGCCGGGGTTCCCCTCAATTCTTTCCGCCATCAGATTCTCTATCTGTTATATTGTTGCAACAAACCAGTCCGGCAAAGTTTTCGGAAGTTCGATCTCCATGCAGGCGCAGGGCGACAGCTTCAGCTCGTCGCTGCCTTTGCCGATACCGACGGGCTCCGGCTCGTAATAGGAGCCGAAACAGCCGGACAGCAGAAATAAAACCAGCAATAACAAAACTCTAGAATATTTTTTCATAAAGAAAGGCCTTTCTTTTCCATAATATATACTTATCCAGTTATTATGAAATTATACTCTTTTAGTTTAAATGTCTAACAGGTTAACCATACTTATCAACAATTTGCAGCGCTAGAAGATGTCGACCTCGGTCTGAGAATAGCGCGTGACGGTAAAGCCGAGCGGATTAATCAGGCGACGTCCCATAAAGACGCGCTCGCGGATAAAAGCGGCCGTTACCGAAGCCGTCCAGTAACGCACGCGGAGCGTCGCCTCTTTTTGGGCCTGATTGCGGTTTTGCTCGTCGTATAAATCATAAGTCTTAAAATCGACTTTCCAGACCGGGGAACGCGCGCCGCCCTGGCGAACGACGGAAATAATCTCCACCTCGCGCACCAGCGCCTGCTTAAACATGTTTTCCCAGCGGCGGCGGACGTCTTTGGAAAACTCCTCAAACACCTCGGGCGAAGACAAAAAGTTTACCATCCCTCCGCCCATCCAGCGGGAACGCATCTCCTTGGGATCGTTGATAACCGTGTTGCGGGTAATGACATACTGGCGGATAAAGGTTTCGAGCAGCTTGTCGCGCGAGGGCATGTCCATGGCAATCGGCTCGTCACGGACAATCCCTTCCGAAGCGTCCTGCCGGATAATCAGAAACGGCTCGACGGAAACCATCGGCGCCAGCCGGAACAAAGCCAGCGCCGAAGCAATCAGAAACAGCATCGAAAAAATCGTCGTCGCGATAAACAGCCGGGAAAGCCACAGATAATAATACAGCTTGAAGCCTTCCGTCTCCCGCTCGATTTTTTCGATAAACTCCGGCGACGAGGCAGCGGCGTCTTCGATTGCCAGCGTCTGTCTGCCGTTTTGTATTTGACCTTGCACCATGAATCAACCTATCCGTTAATAGTTCGGACAATACGGACTGAGCCCCTGTTTGGCCTTTTCCGCATTCTTGTCCAGACTTTTGGTAAACCTGTCCGCGACTTCTTCATTTACTTTAGAGCTTTTTATGTCTTCGTCAAGATGATTATCTTCATCCGCACCGGCCGAAATAATCGTCGTCTCATCGCTGTCTTTCTGCAACGCGGCAATCATGGATTTGATGATGTCCACCCGTTCCTGAACAACCGCGTTGTCGGCAACGTCAATTCCGCCGAGTTCGCTCAAAGCCTGAGAAATCTTGCCGTTTTTGATGTCGTCCAGCTTTTGGCGGGCGGTGTTGTAATCGCTTTCTTTCGACAAATCGAAACCGGCGCTCGGCGTAAAGCCCTGACTTTTCAGAACATCGAAAAACTCCTGCATCATTTCGTCATAGTCTTTCTGCGTTTCTTCAAGGTTTTTGCGCTGCGTCTGTTCATTTTCGAAAAAGACCAGAAAATCGCCGGTCTGGTTACGATTAAGAGGCGTCTGATCGTAAACCGCATGCAGCATGTTTTCCTTGGCGCTCAACTCCTTGTCCGTGTGTCTTTGCTCATGAACAATTCCGTAAAAAGCGTTATACGCGGCCTGACGGAAAAACAGCGTGCCGTTTTCGTCGGCATCGAGCAGTGTTCCGAGCTCGCTGTACGGACAGTCGGTTTTTTCCGCTTTTTCCGTTCCGAAAAACAGCGGGAAAGTAATGTCGACATCGCGCAGAACATGGTGCGGACGGCCCGACTTCATTTCAATTCCGGCGCAGACGTTCAGATTTCCGCCGGCACTTCCCTTGATATATTTTCCTTCGGCGTCGACATCCAGAATAATCGCGGAATCTTTGACTTTACAGGGCAGAACGCCGCCGCGGTACAAAGCCACCGCCTCGCAGCCCTGATTGAGAGCGGCTTTGAGATCCAGCGATTTTTCGACAAAGGCGTTGTCTTTGAGGAGATATTTCCAGATTTCGGGGATTTTTCCGCCGTAGTTCAAAAAGTCCTCTTTGATTATCGCGCCGCTTTTGGTTACGCCCTCGGAATAAGGCGAAACGTTTTGCCAGTCGACTTCGTCAAAATGGACGGCTTCGCGCAGCGGCGGCAGCTTTATTTCAAAAATTGCCTTCGGCGCCTTTAAGTCACGCGCCTTGGCAGTCGCACCGACAAAATAATCCTCCTCTTCGGCCGTCGTATCGGCGGTTTCCAGCTTGGCATAGAGGCGGATATTGTCCACGGTCTCAATTCCGGCGGCGGCAACGGTCAACGACATCGCCTTGATATCGTTTATCATCGACTGATGAATTTCCGTCACTTTGGCATGATTGGCGGCATCGTACAAATCGTCGCCGAGATTTTCGAACTGCTTTTGCGCCAGAGCAATCCGCGCGTCCACCTTGCTATACAAATCGTCCAGAGCCTCTCCCGCGGCGCGGTCGACATTTTCGAAAATAATCAGCGGCGTCATCAACGGATTGGCGGAGGCTTTTTTGCCGATAACGTCCAGCAGCGCAGTCTTGACGTCTTTGCTGTAAGAAACGTCCAGTTCGCTGATTTTATCCATTACGGAATCGCTCTTTTGGAGTTTGGCGGCCCTGATGCGTTCCAAAAGCGAAGTAACTTTTGCCGGAGCGCCGAGACGGTAAGACGCAATTTCCTTGTCCACCGAAGCAAGCTCGTTTTCGAGCGAGCTCAACCGGGAATTTTGCTTGTCCAGTTCCTGCTTAACCTCGTCGATTTCGGAATCCTGCTTATTAGCCGCTGTTGAGCTTTCGAAAACGCGGCTGTCGGAATCGGCGTCAGCAACCTCGCGCGTCTCCGCTCCGCCTTCGTCGGCAACGGTATAGCTCCCGACCGGAAAAGTCGTTTTATGCGTGACCGTCGCCTGCATGGCGTTGACGGCGTCGTCCTGCGCTTTGTTGCGCAGGTCGCCCAGTTTGTCGGACAGTTCTTTCTGTTTGGCGTCAACCGTTTCCATACGGCTTAAAATATCCTGACGGCGCTTTTGCAGAGCGGCCAGCTGGCCGCTGTGGGCCGAGGTCTGTTTTTTGAGCTCTTCATCCTGCTGCGCGGAAACGGCCGAAAGCTCCTGACTCAACGTATCGACGGCGTTTTGAACGGCCTGCTGTTTTTTATTGTCGCTGATTTCCACATCTTTGCCGCCTTTCAAACGCTCGGCAACCACCGCCAAAACATCGTTTTTGGAATAAGATTTCAGATAACTGCGGATATTGTCATATTTAAACTGAAGATACTGGTTATAAAAAGTCTTAACGTCGGTCCAAACCGGCTCTTTTTTGGAAACGGCGCCCCATTTGTCCGGCGTGTCCGTCAGCAAATGCGCCGCTTCCGAACCTATCTGCCACGAAATCATGGCCGTTTCCCGCGCTTCTTTGGCGCCCTGCTCCTTTTTGTTGCTGCTGATGCTCTCGCCGCCGCCGGCTTTGATAACCTGATTGCCCTTTTGGGTGTCGCTGATGTCAGACAAGTCAACCGTATCAAAATCGACGTCAAGAACGGCCGCGTTTTCTCCGGCGTCCGAGGCGGTCTGCGCGGCTTTGGCCGTCTCATAGGCTTCCAGAGCCCAGCCGGAAATCCCCTTGCGAATGTCGGCATTGTTCACTTCGCTTCCGAGACTGCGGCCGGCCCAGGGCGTTTGCGGGCCGGAATAACGCCGGCCGAGATAATTCAGCGCGCACTGATCCGACTCTTTGAGAGAATCCAACGCGCGTTTATGCGCTTCCTTAACCTCGTTGAGGGTTTCGGCGGCATTCCGGTATTCCGGCAGCTTGACAATCAGATTATGAACGGCCATCGCCTCGTCTGCCAGCTCGGAAATCGGCGCAATCTTGTCGAGCTCGGCCATTTTGTCGGCAGCTTCGGTATAAGGGTGCCAAGAGGTGTCTTCCGGCGCCATTACAAAGCTCAGCGTATTGTCGACAATCTGCTGCGAAGCGCTGCCGGAGAGCTTGCTTTGCGCCTCGATATCGGACAAAGACGTCGCAACCGTTCCGGACATTCCGACCTGAGCAAAGCCGACGCTCTGAACCGCGGCCTTATGCGCGGAGGCATATACCCGGCCGTCGGCAGGCAGCAGGCTGCTTTGCTGCTGCGGCGTCTCGGAAGCGCTTTCCGACGCAGAATCCTCGGTAACGACAGGCGTATCCTCGTATCCTTCAGTATAGCTGCCCGGCGTGCCGGTGCCGATAACCTTGACGGCGGCAAGCTGCGCCTTCAGAGCGGTTACTTTCAAGAGCATTTCATAGAGATTGGCCGTCGCTTCCAGCGCCTTGCCCTCGACAAACGCCGAATCGTTATTGCCGTCGGGGGAAGGAATCCCGCAGTTGGTGCCCTCGCCTTTGATGCATTTGATGCTGTCTTCAACAGACGGTTTGAGCGAAGTTTCCAAATCTCCTTCCAAAGCAAGAGCCGCCGTATAAATTTCCATCAGGCTGTCGCGATAGAAGCTCTGGCGGTAAGCGTCGTATTTTTGGGCGCCGACCGTGTCTTTTTTGGGATTGACGGGGTACTGCAGAAACAGCAGACGCGCAATCTCGGCCACGTCGTCCGCCTTGGTCATTTTGAACTTGTGTCCGAGATAATTGCAGTCGGCGATTTCTTTTTGGCCGGGGTTGGTGCCGCCGACGTCGAGCAGGCTGGTCAGCTCGCCGCTGTATGCGGCCATAACCGCAGTTTTGGCGTTGTTGAGCGTGGTCTCGGTGGTATTAATCGTTTTTTGAGCCGTATGCGCCAGATGCGCGGTGCTTTTGCCGGCCGTAATCAGGGTTTCGGACGGCTTGAAAACCGGATAAGGATCAATCGCCAGCTGCGGGAAAAAGAATGCCTCGGCCGTCTGAAAGACCGCCGTTACGACCGATACGAGGAAGCTCAGCAAACAAATTTTCAATACTTTATTCATCATAGATTTCCCCCTAGAACATCCCCGCCGCACCGTTTTTGAGGCTGTCTCCCAGACCTTGCGTCACGCTGCCGAGCTCGCCGGCAACGGCGGCGGCCTCTTTGGCCGTGCTGCTGATTTCCTCGACCTTGTCTTTGGCGGCTTCAAACTTGTCTTTTGCCTTATTCAGATTGTTTTGCAGTTTCTGCGCTTTGCTCTTGGCCATTTCGAGCGCGCTTTTGCGATTTTCGGGATCGGTATACTGGCAGATGTCAAACTTATTGTCCGCGGCCGACGTTTTCAATTCGTGCAGGCCATTCAGCTCGGCAATCGCCTGGCTTTTTATCATGGCCAGATTCAGGCGAATATAATTCATAATAAAATTCATCTGCTCGCCGAGAACCTCGGTGTTGACGCCGGAAACCTCGGATTCTCCGGTCATAGTGCCGGCAACGCCCTGTTTGGCTTCGACCTTGTCGTTAGAAGAGCTCTCTTTGAGCTTGACGTCGCCCATGACAACCTGCATGCCGCCGTCCAGACTGTCGTTCAGCGCTTTGGAGCGGTTCTTCTTCTTTTTCTTTTCGGTTGCCAGATCAGCCTTTTCTTTGGCTTTCAAAAACAGTTTGTCCTGCTGTTCCTGTATGATCTCTTTGGCCGAGCGGGTTTCTTTCTTGTTGTCTCCGTCTTTGAGGATATCGTTCAGTTTGACGCCGAGGTCGGCAACTTTTTCGGCTTGCGTTTCCAGTTTGTCGTTATACTCGCTCTCAATCGTTTCCGCCGACGACTTCAGGCTGTCGAGCTGATCTTCCAGCTCGGCCTCGATTTCTTCGAGCGCCTTTTCCTGTTCGCTCATAAAAGACTGCGTTTCGCTGCTGACGCTGCCGCTTTTTTCGGCATCTTCGGTCATGCGTTTCTCATTGAGGTTCAGATTGGATTGAATATTGGCAATTTTGGCCTGCGCCTGCTGTTTGAGCAATTCCTGCTGCTGCTCAATCTCTTCGAGTTTTTGCTTTTTCTCCTCCTGCGTCTTCTTCATCTTCATGGTTTCCTGCGCGATTTCTTTGGAAACCATTGCCGCCTTGTATTCCTTACTGTTGAGGACGGCATCCTTGGTCTTGTTATACAAGTCCATGGCCGCCTCGTACTGCTCTTTGGCAAAGGCAATGCCCTGCTTGGCATATTTGATGCCGTCGCCGACAAACTGACCGACCTGCGAATTGGCAACCCACTCCATGGCTTTTTCGCACTTGGATTTCATCTTGCCGAACCACAGGCTCACCTTGCTCGGTTCCTTGACCGGATCCATTGTTGCCTGCGCCCGGACATCGGGCGTGACGGACGGCACGACGCCAAGCATCAGAAGGACAACAAAAAGGCTCAGCAGTTTTTTCATTCTTTGTCCTCCTTCTCAAAAAGCTCGGCGCCGTCTTTTTCCTGAGAAATTATGCGCGCGGCCTCCAGATTGGCAATCCGGGCTTCCAGCTCCATAATCTTGCTGATGTTCTTGGCAATATCCTTGTAATTGGGGGTGACTTTATCCTGAATTACCGATTTTTTGTCCTTGGACATAAAAGAGCTCAGCGCCTTTTTGGCCAGCTGTTTGGCAGAGCCCGATTTGGCGTCTTCACCCATTTGCGCACGCACGGCTATCGCTTCGCCATAGAGCTCGACGGCGTATCCGTTAATAATCGCATTGACAGTGTCGGCGGCCTCGGCGGCGCTTTCGGCCCCGCTGCCGGTTACCGTGTGGCAGTAGACAATAGGCTGAATCATGGTATCGGGCTTGTTCAGATCATATTCGATATTGTGTTCTTTGGCATAGCTGTCGAGACAGCCCGCGATGTCAAAAGCCCGCGCGGCTTCAATCCGGAACAAAAACGTAAAGGCAAGACAAATTATACTCGTTTTATTTAACATTCGTCTCTCCTTTCAGACTGTCCGTTTTTTGTTCGAAACCTTTGCGCACGGGCTGACGGCCGGCGCGCAGGGCTTCCAGTTTGGCCTCGTCCCCGGCTTTGAGCAATCCTTCAAGTTCTTCCTGACTGATGTATTTCGGCCGTTGTTCCGACAATTCTTTGGCCTTGGCCTCGTCCATCATCTTCAACTGTTCCTGCAAATCATACGGGCTGCTCAGCTCCGCTTTTTCCGGGGTGTCGACTTTAATCTCTTCGGCCCGGCTCAAGACTTCCTGCGGTGTCAGAGCCGCAGCAGCGTTCAAATCCTCCGGCAGGGCAATCGCGGCGCCGACTTCCGTCCGGACGGCATTTTCCCGCATCATGCCGTTCAGGGCAGACAGGGTATCGGCCTTGACAGAAACGGGGGTTGCGGCAGCTCCGGAGCTCGGCTCCGCGGCTGCGTCGGCAGTATCGGCTTCTCCGGCATTTTCGTCAGCCGGCTCCGTTTCGTCGGCGGCCGCATCCGCCGCATATTCCTCTTCGGCAGAGGCGCCGTCGTCCGAACCGGATATTTTTTCTTTGGCTTCGTCCAGCTTGGCCTCCGCAGCGCCTTTAATCGCGGCGGCTCCTTCCTTGATGTCGTTGATGCCGGACTTGACCTCGTCTATCTGAGCTTTGGCATCGTCAACTTTGGACTTAATTTCTTCCGCCTTGGCCTTGGCTTCGGCTATTTTGGCTTTGGCCTTGTTTACTTTGTCCTGAGCCTTCTGGTATTCGGCTTTGATTTTGTCGGCTTTGGCCTGCAGTTTGTCTTTTTCGGCCTTGACGGCAGCGGCTTTTTCTTTGGCTTTTTCCATTTTTTTCTGCATTTTTTCAGCCTTAGCCTGATACTTTTCGGCTTTTTCCTTTATGCGCTGGGCTTTTTCCGCCGCTTTCTGCACGGCCTTGGCATCGCCCGGAATACCGACTTTGACGTTCATATATTCACTCATCTGGGAAGCGACGTCTTCCTGTACCTGCCCGACCTGCTCGACATATTCGGTTCCCTTGTCAATCAGGTTAATCGCATAGTCCGTAATCGCCGCGGCATTACGGGCGCCCCAAGCGAGACTGAAAAAAAGCGACACAAATAAAACGGCGCGTTTATCCATTGCTTTCTCCTCCGGCCGGTGCGGCGGCAGTTTCTTCCTGTTTCTCCTCGCCGTCGTTTTTCATTTCCTCGGAGATTTCGCGCTGGGAAATATTGTCAAACATCGTTTCCAGCGAATCGAGCATGACGCTTGAAGAATAGACGTCCAAAAGTTTTACGATGTTTTTGGCATTACTTGCCGTTACTTTGCCTTCCTGCTCTTTTTTGCCGTGCTTGTCGGTTTTGAGTTCAGAATTGCCGTTTTCGTCGCCTTTGTCGACAAAGTCGCCGGCATCGGCTTTGTATTTTATGGCCTGTTCGTAATAAACTCTGCTGCACTCGTGCAGTACCTTGTCCCGCGTTTCGGTAACGCTTTGTTTATACAGCTGGCTGCCATAGGTATCGGAAGCAATCTTGTCAAAGCATTCTTTAATCTTGTCGGCGTTGCCGCCGTCTTCGGAACCCAAGCCGCAGCGCATTGCCAACGTCCGGCTGCAGATAACGACGACGCCGTCCGAACCGGTGCCGTCATCCACTCCGGCCCGCGCCGTTCCGGCAGGGCTCAAAAAGATGCCGAATAAAACAGCGGCTATGGCAATCTTATTCCTCATCTTCCGCATCCTCCGGCTTGAACCGATACTTTCCGTAATTCAGATAACTCTGCAAAGCCAGACGGGAGCTGTACAACTGCAGCAGGTCATTCAGCTGCTCGTCTACGACTTTGTTGAATTCCACCAGATTGGACAGCGCGTCCTGCTCCACGCCCTCGGGCGCTTCGGCAATCGGCGCGACCTTGTTGTCATAAAAAGTCTCCGCCTTGTTGGCAGCCCGGTAGCTTTCGGCAATCATGACGGCGGCAATTTCCAGTTTACCCTTGCGATATGTCCGGGGCGCGTCGCGGCCGGAATACGCCTGAGCCTTGGAGCTTTCAAGGTTTATGCTCTGCAAACATTCGTCAACCGCGCCGCTTTCTTTGACTTTGGCGGAACTGAGGCCGCAATACATGCAGGTCGCGCGCGGAAACAAACGGGTATTATTGACGTCGCTGCAATCATCGGGAAGTTCCAGCGCATAAGCAAAAGCGACAGGAACAGCCGCGTTTATGCGCGCTGCTCCCTCCAGAGACGAGGTTGTAAAGGTGCGGCGCAGGCTTTTTCTCTGCGTTTTTTCGGAATTAAGCGGAACTGCTTTTTGCGCATCCCGGACAGACGCTGCCGGCACGGCCGCGGAATCGGACGTTTCAAGTTTGCGGACGGCGGCAGGCACCGCAGCGGATTTTGTCAGTTCGGCCTGCGGAAGTTCCGCCGCTTTTAGGGCCTTGACCTGAGCGTCGGCAGCAGGCAGCGCGCCGACAGACGCGGCGTCTTTGAGCTGAACGGACGTCTCCCGGACGGCTGCCGCGGCTTCAGGCGCGGCAACAACCGCCGGTTTCGCCATACTGACGGCAGAGGAAACTTCGGCGCCGTTTAGAACCGCGGCAGCGGGAACAGCCTGAGCTGCAACCGCATCCGTCATAACGGCAGCGGCGGCCTGCGGCTGCGCGGCAACCGCAACGGGCTGAATCTGAGCGGACAAACCGCTGCCCGACGACACGACGGACTGTCCGGCCGAAACAACGGAACCGGCGGAAGAGCCGGCGCCTGCACCGGTAAACGGCCGGCGCGTGGTCGAAACCGCCGCGGCAGAAGCAACGGCCGGTTTTGACTACACCGCGGAAACGGCAGTATTGCGAACGGCGGGCGACGCTTGTTCAACAGACGGCGCTTCCGTTTCGGCAGCCGGCGCGACGGCCGAGGCACTGCCTGAGTTTCCGCTTTCGATTCCGAGCTTGTCGCTTACCGAACCGATTTTGCTGTTGACGGTGTCTTTGGCGGCAGCCGCAATTCCCTTGGCGGCGGCAGCGGTGTCTTTGGCGGTCTGAATGCCTTCTTCGGCCTGCTGTTTCAGCTCCTTGGCCTTGGCAATGCCTTCGTCAAGCTGCTTTTTGTATTCTTCGTAATCTTTTTTGTATTTTTCGACCTTTTCCTTATATTCCTTCACCTTGGCCATTTTTTCTTCGATTTTCTTTTTGTTTTCCAGAACATATTCGGAAACGGCCTTTTTGGCGGTACCGATGGCGGCGCTGGTCTTTTTGGCCGTATTCATGGTGCTGACGACGACCTTGCTTTCTTTCAGGTTGGTGAACCAGTTTTTAATCGTGCTCTTGGTATTCTGGCTGTCGGTAACAGGAATCTGCGCATGGACGGATCCGCAGAACAAAGAGGCTATAATCAATAAAGCGAAACCCAACTTCATTTCCGGCTTTTTATTCATCACAGACCTCCTGTTGTATTAGTGCCTTATATTCTTTTATCATAGCACAGATTCGTATGCAAATAAACGGTTTCGGAGCCTTTGCCTAAATATTTAAATATTTTGTAACAAAGTTTTCTTCGCCGTATTCCTTAATCAGTTCCTCAACCAAAAGGACGTTTTTGCGGCCGGAATTGTAGAGCCGCAGATAGGGCCCCAGACCGCTCAAATCGACGTCGAGAATGACAGATTCACCGGTAGCCGGCCTTGAGAGCAAAATGGCATACGGAAAATCGCGATAGCTTTTGCCGAAGATAAAATCAGTCTCGGCATTGGTCAGGTTCCAGTTGACATAGTCTTCCGGCATCGCCTGCGGGTTGCGGAAAAAGATAACGGTCTGGCACTGGCCGCGGATGACCTCGCCGACACCGAGCTTATCGATAATGTTGGGCTGTTGGAACGCGCAAAGATAAGCCTGGCGTTTTTTACGTCCCTCTTGCAGACCGATGGCAAAGTAGTCGCGGAACATCGGATGCTTGAGCATCGGCGCGGTTTCGTCAATCATAATCAGCGACGGCACGCCGGTCTCGCCGGTTTCGGACTGAATACGGTGCATAATATAGCTGATGACGGCCGGCGCCAGCGTCTCGTCTTCGAAAATATGCGTAAAGTCAAAGGCCATAAAGCGCTTGGACTTTAAGTCCAGACTATCGGTATCGGCGTTGAAAATATTGCCGTACTGATCGGGGTTAACCCATTTGAACAATTCGCGGCGCATATTGCCGGTCGGCGAAAAACAGCTTTTGTAGAGATTGGTCATGCGGCGTTCTTCCGGACGCAGATAGTCAAACGCGGTGGTTACGGCACGGGCGATTTCCTTTTCGGAAACGGCGTCGTCGACCAGCGTAATCGCGCGCATCCAGCGGCGCAGAAAAGCGCGGTTGTTGACATTGTTGTCACAGTCGAACGGATTGAGCGACACGTTTTTCTCATCGCCTTCAAAACCGACATAGGCGCCGCCGATGGCGCGGGTGAAAATCTCGGCACCGCGGTGACGGTCGAAGAAGAAGACCTTTAAGTCGGGATGGCGCATTGCCTGACCGGCCAGAAACGTCAGCAAAGTGGTTTTACCTTGACCGGTCGGACCGATAATGCAGCAGTGGGCCACCGCGGAATCTTCCGGCGAAACGTGAAACTGGAACTGATAAGCCGAACCGGAAGTGGTGCGGAAAATGCTGATTGCGCCTTTGCCCCAGTCGCTCTTGCCGAAACCTTCGGACGGTTTTTCGAACGAAATGGCCGTTGCCACCACGCGGGACAGATAGCGGTATGTCCGCGGTAGCGTATCATAGGTCGGAAACTGATTAAAGAAAGTCGCCTGCGTCACCCAGCCCTCGCGCACCGGCGTAACGCCGAACAGACGGCAGATACGCTGAACCTCGCTCTCGCCGAAATCGATTTCCTCCATGCTCTCACCCTGCAGAATGACCGCCATGGCATATTCGGTCAAAGACTGGTGGTTGGTGTCGCTGTCTTCAATCGAGGCCAGAACTTCGCTGTACTGATCGATAACATCGCTTGAAAAACTGGTCATGGTTGCCATGCGCTGCTGCTGCATCAGGAGAGCACGGGCATGCGGCTTGAAAATCGGACGAACGTTATGCAGCAGCGTCAGTTCGCAGTCGATGGCAAGCAATGAGGCGACCATGCCTTCGTCCATATAGTCGCCGGAAGAACGAATCCCCATAACGACTTCATAACGTTCTTTGTCTCCCGAAAAGAACCTGATGACGCCGTTTTCGCCGGTAAAATGGATGTGATCGGCGGTCAAAAGCTGATTCATGTGGGCGCCCTGAGCGCCGTTAACCTTCGGCATCGGTTTGGAAATCGGGCTGCAGATACGCGCATAAACCGACAACGGGCTGTCGGCGGCATCGCTGCCTTCGGCTTCAAACAGCGTGGTAACGCCGTATTCGTTCAGCGTGGCAATCAGCGCCTGCGACGCATAGTTCAAATCCTTGAGGTTGTCCTCGCGGTCGGCAACGGTCAGAACAATATAGTGCGAGTTTTTGTAAACGCGGTCGAGATTGGCCGACCAGGTTTCGGAAATCGTTTCCAGCAGCGGATTATTAAACTCGCCTTTTTCCTGCGCCATGGGAATCCGCTCGCGCAGCGTGATAACCCGGCAGGTCACCTGCAAATCCGACATGCCGTCAATCCAGGCCTTGCGGGATTCCTGCATCGACATCACCTTTTCGTCGGTCACGAAAGCAAGGTCGATGCCTTCAACCCTGAAGACGCGCGCCAGCGAACCGTTATAACAGCGAATGGTCATGCCGTCGGACAGAAGTTTGTCAAACGGCAAAAAATCCGACACCCGGGATTCACGCGGCTGTGGCAAAATATAATAGCCCAGTTTGGTTACCCAAAAGCCGGCAAAGGCCGCCGCCGAAACGAAACCGATAACGGCAACCAAGATTTCAAGGCTCGACAATCCCTGCACAAAAGTGCTAAAAAAATCAAAATCAGGGTGCAAATTTATTCCCCTTCTCTTTATAAAGGTTGACAGATGTTTTGGCACTCTGACCATAAGCCTGAATCATTGCCGAAATATGGGGCT
>JAFUQJ010000110.1 GCA_017480995.1 Alphaproteobacteria bacterium | reverse complement strand
TAGGAATTAACGAGCACATAGTAAAAAGATATGTAGAATTTCAAGGACAACAGGATTCAGGTCAACTCCATTTGGAGTTGTAATCACCGTAGGTGGCGCGAAGCGCTTAAGAACCCCGGGTTTACCCGGGGATATCTACGTCAATCATATAGCCATATAATTTCTGGATCCTCGTGTCAATTCCTCGCTTCGCTCGGGCACGAGGATGACAAAAAAGAAAGGAAGGGCACGAGGATGACGAAGAGAGGGACTCTGGCCTGCGGCCTTCGGGCACGAGGATGACAAAAAAGAAAAAACGCGGGCGTGACAAAGAGGGGGAGGTCGGGCACTTTACGCAAAACAGTGATTGGTTCCGGAGGTCATAAGGCTTTGACAACAAAAAACAAATCACATAAGAGCTGCATTGCTGTAAGCCGGACCGGCCTTAAAATTTTGCGCCGCGGCGGCCAAAAGGAAAAGACCTTGCATTTTTGCGCAAATTAAGGCAATATCCTTGCCAACGGAAAGGATAAATAATGTCATTGCAATTTGAGATTTTGAAAAAACACGGCAAGGCCCGCCGCGGCAGACTGCATACCAAACACGGCGTTGTCAACACGCCCGCTTTTATGCCGGTCGGCACCTGCGGCACCGTCAAAGCCATGATGCCGGAATCCGTCGCCTCGACGGGGGCGGAAATTTTGCTCGGCAACACCTATCATCTGATGCTGCGTCCCGGCGCCGACCTGGTTGAGAAAATGGGCGGTTTGCACAAGTTTATGAACTGGGACAAGCCGATTCTGACCGATTCCGGCGGCTTTCAGGTTATGAGCCTGTCGGGCCTGCGCAAACTGAACGAAGACGGCGTCTGGTTTTCTTCTCATGTCGACGGCAAAAAGTTTTTCCTCTCGCCCGAAGAATCAATGAAAATTCAGCACAAGCTCGATTCCAACATCACCATGTGTTTTGACGAATGCGTCAAACTGCCGGCGCCGCACGAAGAAGTCGCCAAGTCGATGGAAATGTCGATGCGCTGGGCCCAACGCAGCAAAGCGGCCTGGATTAACCGCGACGGTTACGGCATTTTCGGCATTCAGCAGGGCGGAACCTATGAGGATTTGCGCCGGATTTCCGCCGACAAACTGCGCGAAATCGGTTTTGACGGTTATGCCATCGGCGGTCTGGCCGTCGGCGAAGGACAGGAGACCATGTTTGAGGTTTTGGACTATGCGCCGGGCATGCTGCCTGATGACAAGCCGCGTTATCTGATGGGCGTCGGCCGCCCGGATGACATTATGGGCGCGGTGCTGCGCGGCGTCGATATGTTTGACTGCGTAATGCCGACGCGTTCGGGGCGCACCTCGCAGGCCTTTACCGCCCGCGGCACCGTCAACATCCGCAACGCCCGCCACCGTGAGGATCCTCGTCCGTTGGAAGCCGAGTGCGACTGCCCCCTTTGCAGGAACTACACCAGGGCTTATATACATCATCTGCAAAAATGCAACGAGGTTTTGGCCGTCATGCTCCTGACCTGGCACAATATCCGCTATTATCAGCGGCTGATGCAGGGGATACGCGGCGCGCTGGACAACGGCACGCTGGAAGATTTTGCCAAAGACTTTTATGCCAAACAGGCAATGGGCGATATTGAAGAACTCTGACAATTGAGGTGAAACATGGCAGAAGAAAAGACAACAGCTCTCGTTAACTGCGTCGAACCGCACCTGCGCGTCTGCGTTTCCGGCGGTTCTCGTCCCGGCAACGATCCGCTTTATGAGGAAGAAGCCTACAATATGGGCGTCAAGATTGCCAAAATGGGTTTTCGGCTCGATTACGGATTTTCCGACACCGGCATTATGGGCAGCGTTGCCCGCGGTGTTATGGACACCTGGGAAAAAGACGGCGACAAGCATTATCATGGGGTGGATCCGATTGTCGGCGTTACCACGCAGGAATATTTCAAACTTTACAAAACCGACGAGTTTCTCAAAAAAATCAATAACGTCGTGCTCACCGACACACTCGAAAACCGCAAGAAAAAACTTTTTGAATCCGATATCGTGCTGTTTGCGCCGGGCGGCGTCGGCACGCTGGACGAACTGGCTTATGACTGCGTCGCCATGCAGGACGGCTTTATTCAGGCCAAGCCGTTTATCATCTACAATATCAACGGCTTCTTTTATCATATTCTCGAATATCTGAAGGTTTTGTCGGCCAGCGGTTTTGCCGAGCGGATTCCGTTTATCGTCGTCGACAACAGCGAAGAACTCGAAATCGCTTTCCGCCTGCTCAAACTCAACAATAACAAATGCGCGAGCACGCAGGAAGCCTATGCGCAGGCGCGCCAGCTGGCTTACGAACTGCCGTATTTCTTCAAGCGCAAGGTCGACAGCAGCGTTTGGGTTGAGCATATTCTGGACTACATGCGCCTGATTAACGAGCGCGGCTCCGAAGAAGAGCGTCAGGAGCTGGCCAATGACATCGAGCAGGCTTATCTCGAAAAAGAAATTGAGCGCATGTATGATCGTCTGGCCCGCACCGGCCGCGACACCGCCATTGTCAGCGACAAGCTGACCAAACTCAAAACGCGCAAAAGACAGCCCGCAAGGCAAAAGTAGTCTTTTAAGCATATTTTCACCTTTGCGCACTAGGATATCGGCATAAGGAGAATTTCCATGCTGAACGTTTTGTGGGCTTCGTTTTTTCTGATACCGTTCGTCTATGTGGCTTGGCAAAGCATTTTTGCCGGGCAGACGCAGCTGTGGAGCGAAACGGTGTCGGCCGTCTTTTCTTCCGCCGAAAACGCGTTTGACATTGCCATCGGCCTGACCGGTATGCTCTGCCTGTGGCTCGGGCTGCTGAAAATTGCCGAGAAAGCGGGGCTGACCGCGCTGCTGGCCAAAGCGCTGCGGCCGCTGTTTGCCAAAATCATGCCCGAAGTTCCGGCCGACAGTCCGGCCATGGGCTCGATTATCATGAACATGGCCGCCAATATGCTCGGACTTGACAACGCCGCCACGCCGTTCGGCCTTAAAGCCATGGAGCAGCTGCAAACGCTTAACCGGAGCAAGTCCGCCGCCTCCAAGGCTCAGGTTTTGTTTATGGTTATCAACGCCTCGGCGGTTACGCTGATTCCGGTCAGCATTCTGATGTACCGCGCACGCTTTGGCTCCGCCAGCCCGGCGGCGGTCTTTTTGCCGATTTTGCTTGCCACTTCGGTTTCGACGCTGGTCGGATTTTTGAGCGTCGCGCTGGTGCAGCGGCTCAATGTCTTCAATCGCGTGGTTGCGGCTTATCTGGGCGGCGGCATACTGCTCGTCGGCGGTCTGGCCTGGTATTTTCAGAGCCTGCCGGCGGAAGAGCGGCTGACGGCGGCCGGAGGATTGGGAAACTGCGTTTTGTTCGGAACAATCACCCTGTTTATCGCTTACGGTCTGGTCAAAAGGCTCAATGTCTACGAAACGTTTGTCGAAGGCGCCAAAGAAGGGTTTGACGTCGCCGTGCGCATTATTCCTTATCTGGTGGCAATGCTGGTGGCCGTCGCGGTTTTGCGCGCGTCCGGCGTTTTAGACCTGATTGTCGGCGGTTTGAAAAGCGTTTTTGCCTTTCTGGACGTTGACACCGGTTTTGTGCCGGCGCTGCCGACCGCTATTCTCAAGCCGTTGTCAGGCAACGCCGCGCGCTCAATGATGCTTGAGACTTTTCAGAATTACGGCGTCGACAGTTTTCCGTCTTTTGTTGCTTCCGTTGTTCAGGGTTCGACCGAAACGACCTGTTATGTGCTGGCGCTTTATTTCGGCGTTGTCAAAATCACCAAAGTCGGCGCCGCGCTGCCCTGCGCGCTGCTGGCCGATGTTGCCGGCATTGCCGCCGCAATCTGGCTCGGCTATCTGTTTTATTAATCTGATGTTAAATATCCTTAGGCTAAAATAGCCGCAAAGGAAGGAAAGACAAAAATGCGCGCATTGGTTCAAAGGGTTTTGCATTCAAACGTCGTTGTCGACGACAGGGAAGTCGCCGCCATCGGTCAGGGCATGCTGGTTCTGCTCGGTGTCCAAAAGGGAGACTGCGGGAACGATGCCGAATATCTGGCGCAAAAGGTTGCTCATCTGCGGATTTTCGAGGACGAAAACCAAAAGATGAACCTGTCGGTACAGGACATCAAAGGCGAAGTTCTCGTCGTCTCGCAGTTTACGCTGGCGGGCGACACGTCGCGCGGCAATCGCCCCGGGTTTGAAACCGCCGAAAAACCGGACGCGGCCAACCGTCTGTACGAATATTTCGTCGCCTGTCTGCGCAGGCTCGAAGTTCCTGTCCAAACCGGCGTCTTTCAGGCCGACATGAAAGTGTCGCTGCTCAACGACGGGCCGGTTACGTTTTTATTGGAAAAAAATTCTCGCGAGGTGCCTCATGGAAAATAACGAAACTTTAACGCCCGAAGAAGAGCTGGAAGACCTGCTCTACGAACTGTTTGAGCTTGATTTTGACGAAGAGGCGGCAATCAGCGAAGTCGAAGCCGACATTTATCCTTTTTTGCAAAAAGATCCCGACAATATCTGCGCGCTGATTGTGCTGATGTTTGTCGAGATTATGCACGGCAACCGCTACAAAGCGCAGTCTCTGGCCTACAAGATTTGGGAAATCGGCGGCGAACTGCCGGCTTTCTTTGAAGTGATTTATATTGAAAACCTGCTTAGTCTCGGACTGGTCGACATGGCCATGGTTCTGCTCAAACCGCGTTTTGAGCAGCTTTCGGTCAATATTGAAGATTTCTATTCGGTCTTGCTCAAGTTTTCGGTAATGACCGGCAACATTTCGCTGCTGCGCCGCATCGAGGGATTTCCCGCGGCCGCCGATGACGAAACCTTGTTTGATTTTGCCGATTCTTTTGCCCGCAACGGCAAAAGCGACGTTTTCAAAAATATTCAGAGAATCATTCTCGAAACCATGGGCGAAAACATCTGCGCTTATGAGTATATGTTGTCGGCGTCGGCTTCCGCGCAGCTCGAAACCCAGCTTTATCTGAACGCCGAAGAGGCGCGTTGTCTGAACCTGCAACAACAGGTTAATCAGAAAATCAAGGCTTATCTGCTGTCTGCCGGAGAAACCGGCCCCGAACCGGTCAAAATTTCGGTTCTCAATATCAAAAAGCACGAAGCCTGGCTGCCCGAAGAAGAATAGGCCGGCCTGTCTAAACCTGCGGCCGCGTCGGCGTAATGACGGCGTTGTTCCGGCGCTGCTCCGCGCTTTGAGACGTCTTGATTTTTGGTAGCAGCCGGCGGCAGCCTTTTTCGAGCAGCTTCTGCATCAGCCCCGAGGCGACTTTCTGCTCGTCTTCGCTGCTTTCAAATAAAATAAAACGGTTTTGATGTTCGGTAATCGCCGTGCCGGTTTCGGTCTCGATAAGCTCGAGCTGGACAACCATTTGCAGGCGGTTGGTCTTTTGATTGATCGGATCAACCCGCGCGCGCAGAACTTTTGTGTTCAGGACATAATCGGCGCCGGTTTTGGACGTTGTCGCCTTAATCCCGGGATTTTCGCCGAGCGCTTTTTTGATATTGTCAAAAAAACCGCCGGTTTCGCTGCCGTTGTAAAATTTTGTTCGTTCGACAAAAACCGCCGTTTTGTTGTCGGCAGCCGTTTCCGCTGCCGGCGCGGCGGGCTCGTCGGCGGCGGTTTCATAGGCTATTTCGTCGCGGATTTTCGGCTGCGGCTTGGGCGGCAGCGCAGTCACCGCTTCGGGCAGATCGTCGTTCTCGATTTCCAGAGTCTGAAAATCTTCGTCAATCGTCTCGCTCCGGTTTTCTTCCGCCTGTTGTTTTTGCTTTTCCAGCAGAGACTGATAGGCTTTGTCGATATTGGCCGGCGACAGGTATCCCGTTACCTCGACGCAGATTTGCTCGCTGCTTTGTTCAAGCGTCCGGACGGCCATGTCTTCCAGATAATTGTCAACCAGATTATAAACCAAAACGTTAAAATCATGCGGCGCCGTCTGCGAGCGGATGTCGCTTAAGGCGGAAATGTTTTCGACCGACTTAAAGCCGGCTTTGTCGGTTGCCCGCACCCGCGCGCCGGAACGCGCCTCGCCGGGGCGGAGCGGTTCGCAGGCCTTGGCATAGACCGAGATTGTCTCATCGTCGATAATGTCTTCCTGTGCCCGCACCAAAGCCGGCAGCGCCAGCAGACCGGCGCACAGCAGGGAGATGAATCTGCCGTGGATTTTCTTTTGCATTACCACCAGCTTCCGTCGTCGTTGCGGACACGGCGCAGCGTTTCCGTCCACTGTCCGGCCAGGTTGTTGTCGGCATCCAGCAAAATCAGCTTATAAACCAAAATCGGCTCTTCCGGAGTGCCGGC
>JAFUQJ010000109.1 GCA_017480995.1 Alphaproteobacteria bacterium | reverse complement strand
TCCGTTTGTATTCGCGGTTAAACTGGCTGGCGCTTTCGTAGCCGACTTCATAAGCGGCCTCGGCGGCGTCAAAATTTTCGGAAAGCATCAGACGCTGGGCTTCGTGAAGGCGGAGCTTTTTCTGATATTGCAGCGGGCTTAAAGTCGTTACTTTGCTGAAATGGCGGTAAAAAGAAGATTCGGCCATGTTGAATCTCCGCGCCAGCTTGTCGACTTTCAGGGGCTGACGGTAGTTTTCTTTCATCCAGGCGATTGCATCGGCAATTTGATTGTTCTGCGAGCCTTTGGTGTTGATTGAGCGCAGGATGTCGCCGAGCGGCGAGGTCAGAAGCAGGTAGTGTATTTCTTTGATGAGCATCGGCGCCATTACTTTTTGGCGTTCCGGCTGCCCGGTCAGCGCCACCAGCCTGGAAAACGCGTCCAGCAGATTTTCGTCGGCGTCGGCAATGCCCATGCCGCGGCGGGCGGTCCCGTTTTGCGGATAGTTTCCTTCACTCAAGAGCTGGCTGATTACATAATTGTCCAAATCAAGAATCAAGGTCATAAAGGGTTTTTCGGGACTGGCCTCGATAATGCTGCCGACGGTCGGAATGTCAATGGAAGTGACAACCAGCTGGTTTTCGTGATAAGTGAATTTTTCAGAGCCTAAAACGGTTTGCTTCTTTCCCTGCAGGACAAGAATCGCCATCGGTTTGTAAAGACAGTGCCGGTTGAGCGTCAGCGCCGTTCTGAGTGCCGCGCCGAAACCTTTGATGTCCGTCTGCAGTATTCCGGGAGCCGGAAACAGTTCCCGGACTCTGGCTTTCAGTAAATTTCGTTTTTCTTCCAGGCTGTTCATGAAACCTCGCTTTCCTGTTTTATGTTATAAATGATATTTTTATTTGTAAACAAAAAATGAGAGAAACAGGCAATTATTTGAGAGTATCAGGTCTGTAAGTTTGAAATGAATCGGATAAAATATAAGACAATACGGAAGATTCAGGGGGAGGAAAACGCTTATGTTTAAAAAGATTCTGACTTCGGCAATTTTAGGAACAATGTTTTTTTTAGGAGGAAATGCCATGGCCGAAACGACTTTGAACGCCAGACAAAAATCAATTGCCGCCGCGGCTTCTTATGCCGCCCGCGGCAATCAGGCGGGGTTAAAACAGGCCCTGACCGAGGGGCTTGACGCCGGCGTGACGGTTAACGAATTTAAGGAAATTCTGACGCAGGTTTACGCTTACTGCGGGTTTCCGCGCAGCCTGAACGCGTTAAACACGTTAATGCAGCTTGAAGACGAGCGCGGCAATAAGGACGAGCGGGGCAGACTGCCGGGGGCTAAGCCGGAAGGAAACAGCCTTGACTACGGCAAAGTTAACCAAACGAAACTTACCGGAAGAGAAGTTTCGGGAAAACTGTTTGACTTTGCGCCGGCAATAGACGAGTTTTTGAAAGCGCATTTGTTCGGCGACATTTTTGCCCGCGACAATGTCGACTGGCAGACCAGGGAGCTGGCGACGATTGCGATGCTGGCTTTGACGGATAAGGTCGAGAGCCAGTTATGTTAGCAGATTTTGCTTGTAAGATATGCTGGGAGAGTAATCAAATGCTCTTAGCAGGTCGTAATTATACTGAAATGTTTCAGGCCATTGCGGAGGATAATCGGAATATCTTGTTCTAATGCAATGTGTTGCATATCTGTCGGATGTCCGAATGGAATGAAACGGGACTTCAGAGGCTTGAATGCGGCGGAAATTTTTTCCTGAAATTTTTTTGTCGGAATTAAAAAGAAATATCTGT
>JAFUQJ010000108.1 GCA_017480995.1 Alphaproteobacteria bacterium | reverse complement strand
CTCCTTAGAAAAAGCGCAATCGTGCGCTTTTCTTTCGGCCGTACGTACTATTTTGTACGCTGCGGTACTTCCGCCTTTCAAATTACTTTACCTGAACCATTCTCCGAACTTTCTTGATTTTGTGCCGGGCGGTATTAGACCTTTCTCGGCTTTGTGCCGGTTATTCTTTTTTTTTGTTTGATTTGTTGTCTGCCAATATGATTTTTATCTCTTTGTTATAATAAGCCAGAAGTCGGCGGTATTTTTTGATTGAAACCGGGGCGCCGGCTTCAATCAGGCGGATGTTTTCGACCGACAGGTCGCAGGCCATGGCCACCTGTTCCGGCAGCATGTTTCTTTTCTGACGTTCCTCGGCCAGCAGAGGCGCCAGAGCTTCTCTTAAGATATGATGTGCTTTTAATCTCATTGTTTAACTCCTGATTTTGTTTTGGTTCTTCTCCTTACTGTCATCCCGAACTTGTTCGGGATGACAAAGTATGGCTTGGTAAGGATGAAACTAGTTAAAACAAAACCTCCCTGATATAAAATCAAGGAGGGGAGTTCGTAACTGTTGTAGGACAGTCTGCCTTATTCGACATATAAATATGCTTATATCGGCAGCTCCCCAAAAGAGGAGTTGTTTTTTACCTACAAAGGAGCTACGACACTCCGCTTCCGGAACACCCGAAAGCAAAAGAAGTATAAAAGACAATTCTTAATTTGCAATTAAAAAAGGCGGATATCGGGCAGCTAATACAGAAACCTTCGGTCAGCAGCTCAGTCATGTACTTCTTTGTACACTCCTGTCGCGTCTGCCTTGGTTTCTTATCATCTGCCTCGTTCTCCGCCTTTTTGAGCAAAGGATGAACATCTGATACGGAAACCGCAGCGCAATTTGAAACAGCGACTCGAAAAGAAGTGAATATCTTTTTATCATTGATTGAGTTTTGCGCCGTATCTGCGACAATAACAAAAAACAATCATTACGGAGATTTTGCCATGGCTAAAAACAAATGGTTCGGGACGGACGGCGTACGCGGCGTTGCCAATGTTTTTCCGATGAACGCGGATTTTGCCTTTCGGCTGGCGGCCGCGGCGGCGCAGCTTATCTGCACGAAAGAGAAAAAAGTTGCGATTGCCAGGGACACCCGCGTTTCCGGCGACATGCTCGAAGCGGCTTTGAGCGCCGGTTTTATGTCTGCTGGGGTGGATATCGTTTCGCTCGGCGTGGTGCCGACGCCGGCGGTGACCGCTCTGGCCTCCGGGCTCGGCGTTGACATGGCGTTGATGATTACGGCGTCGCACAATCCGTATCAGGACAACGGCATTAAGCTGATTGCGGCCGACGGCAACAAGTTTTCCGACGAGATGACGGCGCGGCTCGAGGCACTGATTGAACAGAACAGTTTTGTTTTTGACGCCGAAAAAATCGGGTGCAGAAGCTGTTCCGACGAGGTTTTGAACAGATATAAACAAATTGCCCTGTCAACCGCTAAAGGGGGCAAACCGCTGCAAGGGCTGAAAATCGTTCTTGACTGCGCCAACGGCTGCTTTTCCGAAATTATGCCGCAGCTGTTTGCCGAGCTCGGTGCAGACGTGAAAGCGATTGCCTGCGCGCCGGACGGCTATAACATTAACCGCGACTGCGGTTCGCAGCATGTTGAAAAAATGCTGGCCGAAGTGCGGAAACAAAACGCTGATTTGGGAATTGCCGTTGACGGCGACGGCGATCGCATCAAGGTTTGCGACGAAAAAGGCGAACTGGTCAGGAGCGAGCAGCTGATTGCCTTTTTGGCGCAGTATCTGGAGCAGAAAGGCGAGAACCGCGGCCGGCCGGTGGTTTCGACAATCCTGTCAAACACCGGGCTGGAAAAATTTGTGCGCGGCACGCTCGGACTCGGCTATTATTCGACGCCGGTAGGCGAGCGGCCGGTGGTTGAGAAAATGCGCGAGACCGGCGGCGCGGTCGGCGGCGAAGAGTCGGGGCATATCGTACTGTCGGATTACAGCCGTTCGGGCGATGCGCTGATGGTTTCGCTGGTTTTGGCCGAAGGACTGAAAGCCGCCGGCAAGAAGATGAGCGAAATATTTCCGTTGTTTGAGTTTGAGCATTTGTTCTTTGAAAATCCGCGCCTGAAAAGCCGCGAACAGGTTAAGCCGATTGCGCTCAGCGCCGAGGTGCAGGCGCTGCTTGAGGAGTGCCGCCGCGATTTGGGCGAGACCGGCCGCGCGGTCATCCACCCGTCCGGCACCGAGCCGCTTATCCGCGTCTGGGTTTGCGGCAGCGACGCCGCCAGAGTGGATGAGGCGGGCAGTCGTCTGCTGGCGCTTATTGAGAAAATGCGCGACGCGCAATCTTAAATTTTTATTTACTAATTGAGCCTATACTGAGAAAGACAAGGTTTCCTGCAAGGAGAACAACATGCAAAAGGTTATAGACAGATCTTTATTCGACTGGCAGCGCGGCCGCACCGTGGGCATTCAGAGCCGCGGAATCGCTTCTTTGGTGGTAGCGCAGGTCAAAAATTCGGAAACGTCTCTCAGTGTCAGCGGCGGCTCGACGCGGTGCGTCTGGCCGACCAATATGAAGACTACCGATTCGCGGTATCTCAGCCGCCGGATTTGGGGCTCCAGATAGGGAAATCTTATGATTAAAGGCATTATGGCGCTGTTTACGTCTGGCGCAATCCTCAACCCGATGGTGTTGTCGGGGATTGTTTTGGCCGTCTACTGCATGGTAAAGCTGGATGCCGAGCAAATGCGCGGCCTGTTTGGCGATTATCATTTATACGCGCTGGTAACGTTAGTCTCTTTTGCGTATACTTTCGTTTTCAAAAAGGTTTATAAAGACGACGGCGTCAATTTGGATTATGCGAGCATGATTTTGTCGGCAATCGGCGGTATTGCCAAATTTGTGCTGGCCAGCGTGCTGACCGTTTCCTTTGTCATTATGCTGAGTTTCTGAGAATCAGATTGAGATGTCGACGTTTTGGCCGATTTCGTTCGAGACCGGAACGCTGCGGTTGTCTTCAAACAGAACTTCGACAAGCCGCTGCTGCATTTCGACATTGTTTTTTATCAGGCTCAGCTGCGTCTGCTGTACGGCAAGAGCGTAACTGCTCAGGGCTCCCAATTCAGACATTTGCTTCCTCCTTTTCTTTTCCAGTTTTTTCAGTATAGCATAAAAGATTTAAAAGTGCCTTAAAAAAACGCTTGTTTTTGCTGAAACCGTACTTATTTAGACAAGACGGAGGAGTGAAACATGTCGGAAATGGTGAAAAATTTTGCGATGCTTTTATGGGTGGCCTGCGCACTGAACGGCAGCATGCCGCCGGCAGAAGCCCAGGGAATCCGGGAAGAGAACGAGATGACCGCGTCGAGCGCCGCGGCTCCGACGATTGTCTTCGGCAAATCTGAGCAGCCCGACGGTTCGACGGACGAATTTGTGCTCGAGCAGCCGGCGGGCAGCGCCAATCCGCTCGGCAATCCGCTGCCGGAAGTTGTTGAACCGAAAGGCGCGGGCGCGCCTGCCGCAGTGACGGCGCCGCGACAGACCGGGGAAGAAAAAACGGAAAAACAGCCGGAGCCGCTGCCGGCGGACGCCGCGGCGGCGCAAAAGCTCGGAACGCAGTTTCAAAACACGCTGATGGAAGCCGACGGAATGGTCTATGACATTCAGGCCTATCCGACGCAAGACCTGAAGGCTATCGGAAATCCGAGCAATCCGGAAACGATTTATTCGCCGAACGTTAATCCCTAGTCACATTCCTGCTGGCGGAAATTAAGGCTGCGGCACTGCCATTTGTCCTCGCCGCGGTTGGACGGTTCGAGGCTGAATTCCTGTGCGGCAGCATCGGCGGCCGAGCCCAAATGCTGATAGTATTTGTCGTCGCATTGGGCGTCGTCGTTTTCAACCAGCGGGAAGACGGTTTCTTCGTAAGTGCTGAAGAGCTTGCTGTATTTGTAGAGGTGAATGCTCGACAGGGTGTTGGGCAGGCTCGCGTTGTCGCTGGTGGAAATTATCTTGATGAACGGGGTGTCGAGCTTGGTCCATTGTTTGATGACGACATTGGCCGTTTTGGCGGTGATGCCGCCTCCGATTTTGGCTTTGCTGTTGCAGCCGAGCAGAATGCTCTCGCTGTCCAGACTGTTGTTAAGCTCGTCGGTGTAGCGCAGTCCGCCTTTAATGAAGATTTCGGCAAAGCTGCGGGTTTGCAGATAGCCGTTCAGATCGCCCTTGATGCCGAGCGCCGAGTCTTTTTCCATATTGACGTTGCCGGTGATGCTGCCGGTGGTCAGGAGTTTGGCATTGGGCGAAATGATAAAGTTGGAACAGATTTCGGGGATGTTCTCAAAGCTGACGGTGCCGTTGACATGAGTGGCAATGCCTTTGAGCGGACAGTCCGCAAATTCGCCCTGCGCGGTGATTTTGACGTTTTGATAGCTGCCGTTGGCGGAGAGCGTCAACGGCTCTTCAAAAATCAGGTTGATGTTGATATTGGAGATGTCGCGATCCAGCAGGCCGGAATACTGTTCAAAATTGGCTTTGTTGAGGCGGAACGTGAGCGTCGGGCGGCTTTGTTCGACGCATTCGGGTTCGCTCATGCCGATGAGGGAGGTTAACTTTCTTTTGGTGAGGTCAAGCGGCGGATTGTCCTGGTTGACGGCAAAGACGTCGGCCTCGGGGTTGTTGGTGCGGGCCAGTTTGAGGCAGTTAATCCGGCAGCGTTTGAAGGAAGGTTCTTCGGGGCAGTCGTAAGCGTCTTCCACGTCGGAGCAGGAGTTGACCGAAAAGCCTTTTTCCTGGCAGACCATGGCGGCGGTCTTACAAATGCTGTACAGCGTTTTTTTGCCCTGGAGGCAGGAGGGCGTCTGCGAGCTCATCGGGCCGAACGGGCAATCTTCAAAACCTTCGCAGGCGGCCGGTTTGATATTGGTTTTGATCTGACCGCTGCAAGTGGTGCAGGTTTCGCCGAAAGCAACATAGCCGGCGGGCACGGCGTCGATATTGTGCGAGAATTGGGGACAGGTGTCGCAGCATTTGCCGTAGTCGGGCGAATAGGGGCATTTTTTGTCGTTAAGCTGGCATTTGTCTTTGTGAACAAAGCCTTTTTCTTCGCAGGCTTTGCCGATGTTTTCGATACAGACGCGGTAAAGCGGGAATTTGTTGTCGCACATTTTGTGCGGATAAAGCGGCACTTTGCAGTCTTTTTCGAGAAAAGTAAAATTATTGTTGCGGCACCATTGTTCCTGCGAGCAGCTGCGGTAGTAGGCGTCATGATGCGGGCAGCGTTCGGCCGGCGCGGTCTGATTGGAACAGTTGGCATAGGTGATTTTGTAGCCTTCGTCGATACATTTTTGTTCCGCGCGCGAAAGTTCGTGGTTCTTATAGGTGTTGGCGGCGTATTCCGGCACGACGGCGGCCCGGGCGGCAGCGCTCAAACCCAAAATGGCAAAAAGAACAGGCGTAATAAGTTTTTTCATCGTAATTTTCCCGCTTTTACAGACTATATTACCATATACTAGCGGGCTAGAATTAATATTGAGTTAAAAAGCAAAAGCCGTTTTGACAAAAAATTATTTTTTGACTAGATTTAAACCGGATTTTGTGGTATGGTAGCGTTGCGTTTGAATAAAACCGCCACGGAATCAATCAAAAAACAGGAAAATGATATGAATAAAAAAATCTCAGTAAAGAATCCTTTTTGTTCCGGTGAATATGTCGTTTATCCCGCCCACGGAGTCGGTAAGGTTGCGGATATTACCAAACAGACGGTCGCCGGATCGGAGCTTGAGTTAATCGTGGTTAATTTTGCCAAGGACAAAATGACGCTGCGCATTCCTATGGCAAAGGCCGAGACGACGGGCTTGAGAAAGATTTCGGAAGAGAGCACGATGGCCGACGCCCTCTCAACCCTTAAGGGCAAGGCCAAGGTCAAAAAGGTTATGTGGTCGAGACGGGCTCAGGAATACGAGAACAAAATCAATTCGGGCAGCCCGGTGGCGATTGCCGAGGTTATCCGCGATTTGTACCGCAGCGAGAACCTGGCGGAACAGTCGTACAGCGAGCGGCAGATTTATGAGCAGGCGCTTGACCGGCTTGCCAATGAATATGCCGTCTGCGAGAATATTGCTCCCGCTGAGGCAACGTCCAAAATTCTGGGTATTTTGGCCAAATAGCTGCTAAAAAAGTTTTTTTATTTGATGCCGCAGGAAAATCCTGCGGCATTT
>JAFUQJ010000017.1 GCA_017480995.1 Alphaproteobacteria bacterium | reverse complement strand
GCCTTTTTGGCATCCTGCGCGCCTTTACGATACATAATGTTTTTAAACTGGGAATGTCCAGACATTTGATTATTCCTCATTCTAAAATTTTGTAATGAAACTCGCAAGTTTTATACAACAAGCAAAAAACAAGCGCAAGAATTTTTTATAAAAATTAATTGCCAAACAGCATATTGGTCTTTATACTAATTCTGCTTTCGGGAGTTCCGAAAGCGGAGTGTGAGAGCTCCTTTGAAACAAAACAACTCCTCTTTTGGGGAGCTGCCGATATAAGCATATCCGTATGTCGAATAAGGCAGACTGTCGTTTCAACAGTTCTCAACTCCCCGCCTTTGACTCTTCAGAGGCGGTTTCTTTTAAACAAAAGAATAAGGAGTTAAAAATGGGAATACATTCACATCATCTTTTAAAAGAAGCTCTGGCGCCTCTGCTGGCCGAGGAACGTCAGAAAAGAAACATGCTGCCGGAACAGGTGGCCATGGCCTGCGACCTGTCGGTCGAAAACATCAACCGAATTGAGACCGGCGCCCGGTTTCAATCAAAAAATACCGCCGACTTTTGTTTTATTATAACAAAAAGATAAAAATCATATTGGCAGACAACAAATCAAACAAAAAAGAAGAATAACAGACACAAAGCCGAGAAGACTAAATACCGCCCGGCACAAAGCCAAAAAAGTTCGGAGAATGGTTTAGATAGAGTGATTTCTAGGGGTGGCAACACCGGAGTTTACTAAAACGTAAATACGGCCGAAAGAAAAAGCGCACGATTGCGCTTTTTCTGAGGAGACGCAATGAGACTTGATTTCGCGAGGGCTGCGACAGCAACCGTTGCGAAATATAGTCGGAATTGTTCGCCATGCCCCGTAAAATCGCTCTAGATAAGCCGTTATACGAACTTTCGCACCCGAACTCTTATTTAAGCAGCATATAAGTAATCTTATCATTGTCCGCTTGCAAAACGCGCATATTAATGCCGTTAATCGTAATCAGACCGGGCTTGTTCGGAAAACTGATGTTTTCAAACGTGCCTTTGTCGCCGGACTGATAATCCAGATAGGTAAACCAGATGCGGTCAAGCCGGACGCCGTCGTACTTAACGTCGTAACCTTCGGTCGGCTTGGTCTGCTCGGCCTTGTTGGTGTTGACGTTGATCATGCGCAGATCTTTGGGATACGGGAAAAACTCGTTTTCCAACAAAATCAGATAGCTGTCCTTGATTTGTCCGGCCTTGCCGTAAAATTTGCCCTGATTGTCAATCAAAAAGACAAAACCCTCAATCGTATCGGGCACCAGACGATACTCAACGCCGTCGATTTCGACCTGGCCGATAACCTTATAGGTCTTTTTGTCGGAAAGTTTGTGCGGCAGCCCCGGACTTGACAATACGCCGTTTTTGTTGGCGCGGACCAGATCCTGCGCATACAAATCGCGGCGGTATACTTTGGTGTTCAAGACCGAATAGCCTTTATAAACCGTCTGCGCCTCGTTGTATTTAAAATTGTTTTCCTCAATCAGCTCGGTTTTAATCAACACCGGCTCCTGATCGTAAAACGAGATTTTATATCCCTCGGCCATTACAAAAATATCGTTGCGAAACCCCAGTATATCATAATTCTCGGCGCGCAGACAGCCTGCCAGCAGCGCCACGGACATCAACATCAATATTTTTTTCATACAAGGCCTCTTCTTATCAATAAGAATTAAATTTATTTTTAATTATTATACTATAAACTGATTTTAGTAAATAAATATATAACAGACGAGGATAATTCATTCATGATGAGCAGCTGCTGGCAGGTCAGTTTTCTTCCCCGGCAAAACGGCGACCCGCTTTTTGAAGAGTTTTTGGAGGAATACTTTGAAGTCACCGCCCAAAATTACGCCGACGACGGCCGGGACGAATACGTCGGCTATCTGAGCGGAAACTTTGACGAAACGGACATGCTCGCCGCCGCCAAAGCCCGCGGTCTGACGCTGCCGCCCTACCGGACAACGCACCTCGAAAGCGCCAACTGGCTCAAAGATTACGTCATCGAATTTGCGCCGTTTGAAATCTGTGACTTTATGATCTACGGCATTCATGAAAAAACCGCGCCGCAGACGGATAAAATCCCGCTGCAGATATACGCCGCCACGGCTTTCGGCTCCGATCATCCGACCACCCGCGGCTGCCTGACCGCGCTCAGCGAATTATATCACGACGGTTTTCCGGCCCGGCGGATTCTCGACGTCGGCACCGGCTCGGGCATTTTGTCGCTGGCCGCCGCCAAATTGTGGACGGAAGCCGAATTTACCGCCGTCGACATTGACGAAGAAGCCGTTCTCGTTACCCAAAGCAACACCGTCACCAACGGGCTTGACGGCCGCATTGCCTGCGCGCAAAGCGACGGCTACCGGGCCGCAATTGTCAAAAACGGCGCGCCCTACGACTTGATCCTGGCCAACATTCTGGCGCGCCCGCTGATTGAAATGGCGCCGGATCTGGCGCAGAGTCTCAAACCCGGCGGCTATTGCATATTGTCGGGCTTTGTCGACGAACAAACCGACTGGATTATCTCCGAACACCAAAAACAAGGGCTGCGCCCGCTCAAAGTCTATTCGCAGGAAAACTGGCGCGCTGCCCTGATGC
>JAFUQJ010000107.1 GCA_017480995.1 Alphaproteobacteria bacterium | reverse complement strand
GAGCGGGGCTTGTTTTATCTGTCGATCAGCTCGATTTTGACTTTCTTGTCCAGAAAGGCGGCCAGCTGCCGCAAAACGCCGGGACGGTATACCTCGCGCCCCAGAGTGAGGCTTTCCATAACCTGCAGCGGAATGCCGGTCTGCTCGGCAACGTTGACGATGGAAAGGCGCTTTTCGAACAACAATTCGTTTATCTGCCGCGCCAGATTTTCGCGCGTCTGGCGCCAGTCTTCCTTTTCGGTGAATTTTTTTGACATTTTTCAAACTCCCATTTTGTTTTTATTCATCTTGCCCGGTCTTTTATAGTTATCATCCTCGGATATATCCCTTACTGTCATCCTCGGGCCCGGAGGCCGCAGGCCGGAGGAATAGGCCCGAGGAGCCAAGGATAATAAGACTGCTGCTTAATTTGGATTCTCGGGTTAAGCCCGAGAATGACAAAAAGCCAGGCAAAACACCTGTTGTTAAAACAAAACCTCCCTGACACAACGTCAAGGAGGGGAGTTGAGAACTGTACGAGAACAGTCCGGGTTCTTCGTCATGCAGGCACGCTTATTCCCCCGGCTCCCCGTATAAGGAGTTGTTCTTTTTCTCGTAAGGAGCTCTCACACTCCGCCGCGGCAACCCGCCGCAGGCAGAGCCAGTATAAAAGAGAAAGTTTAATTATTCAAGCAATAACAAATCGCGAATGACAAATCACAAAAGAAAGCCCCTCTTGCAAGGGGCTTTCTTTTAACATCCGGCTTTGATCTTTTCGATCAGTTCCTTCACCGACGGAACCCCGTTGCGATACAACGGATCGGTTGCAAAACGGTATACCTGATGACCGGCAAACAGCAGATTGTCGACAATGCTGCCGTTGTGGCTGACGTCATACAGCGTTTTGTGAATGCAGTAAGAGCGCGGATCGGGCAGGCGGCCGCTGGAGCCTTTTGCCTGCGACCAGGATGAAAACTGGCATTGCGACAGGCAGCCGACGCAGTTTTTGCGGTCTTCTTTCATCTGTACCCACTCGTCCGGCGTCAGGAACACGACGGTATCATCCGGCGTTTCCTTGATTTCGGTAAAGCCTTTTTCGATTTGAGCCTTGGCTTTACCGCTGTCGGACGGTCTGATGTAGACCACTTTGCTCTCGCTGAGCTTCAGAATTTCCGAAAATTCTTCGTTCTTTTCGTGCGAAAAGGCAATTTCGCCGTTCTTGCGCGCAATCAGACGCTCCAGGAACGTATTTTTGATTGCCGACGAGAAAAATCCGGTCGGGCTGAATTTCTGGAGAATAACGTCGCCCTTCTTAAGCTGCAGCATCAGCTTTTTCCATGCGTCGCTGATCGGGCTTTCTTTGGTAATCATCGGGCGCGTGCCGAACTGGAACGCGATTTTGCCGATTTCGGGATTGTCGATGTAATCTTCCCAGTCTTTGAGCGACCAGATGCCGCCGGCCAAAATAATCGGCTTTTCGGAAAGGCCGAGCTCGTTCATGGTCTTGCGCAGTTCGACCAGACGCATATACGGCGTCTGAGGTTCATTGGGATTCTCAGCGTTGGAAAGGCCGTTGTGCCCGCCGGCCAGCCACGGATCTTCATAAACCACGCCGCCCAGGAACTCGATAAAATTCTTGTAGGCGCGTTTCCACAAGACTTGAAAAGCGCGTGCCGAAGAAACGATCGGATAGTAGTAGGTGCTGAATTTCGAAGCAATTTCGCCGAGGTTATAAGGCAGGCCCGCGCCGCAGGTTACGCCGTGGATCAGACCTCTGGCCTGCTCGAGAACGCTGGTCAGAATCTGTTGCGAACCGGCCAGTTCCCACAGCATATTCATGTGAATGCGGCCTTGGCCGTTAGAGACCTCGTGCGCGATTTTTGCCTGAGCCAGACAGCCTTTTATGGACTGCGCGACCATTTCTTCATGACGCGACTTGCGGTCTTTCTTGAAATATCTTTCGAACAGGACATTGCCTTTTTCGTCATAGTAGTCGGGGCTGACACCCGAAAAAGTTCCGACGCAGTTTTCGTGAGCCCATGCTCCCGAAGAACGTCCGTCGCTGGCATTGATGCCCTTGCCGCCTTCAATCAGCGGCAGAACCTCTTTTCCGGATATCAATATCGGATTTAGTGTTTTCACTTTGGTTTCCTCAGAGTTTGGTTTTCCTTGCGGCAAAACCTTATTTTATACAACGCCCCAATATAATCGCTTTACGGCGTTAAATCAAGAATGTTCTTCGGAATATCGTTAATCGACACCAGCGAAACGATAATGCAGATAAGCGCATAAACCTGCAGCATGTTGGTAATTTCTTTGTTTTGCAGCAGCGGAAAAATGCTTCCGTATTTGTGTATAAAACGGTTTATTCCGAGCATTATCAACGTGCTGGCGACAGCCTGAAGGCCGAGTCCCGCCTCTTTGAGAAAGTCCTTGAGCGGCAGCAGAAGCTGGTACAAAAAACCGAAAAACAGCATATAGGCCGCCAAAATCCCGTAGGAGACGTTTTGCATTTTGTGGTCAAAAGCCTTTTTTTCGGCCTTGTCTTTTTTGATTTTTTCGTTTGAGAGGTCGGCTATCTCAATTCCGCGGATGGTTTCCGGCGTCTGTTTTTGTTTCTGAATGTTGCGGATTTCCTGCCGGAATTTTTCTTCCGCAATGCACAAGCCGCAGCCTTTGCCGGTAAAATAGACGTGATTGGGGTTGTTTTTGCACTGACGCAGACTGTGCATGAGTTTCCACAGGTGTTCCTGCCATTCGTAGGCGCTCGGCCGCTCGGCGCCTTTGGTAAAGGCGCGTTCAAACATCTCAAGCGTGGTCTTGTCAAAATATTCGTGCAGGCTGTAGGGGTGCGGCGCCTGATATTTGTCGGGCCACAGGCCGTAGGCGTAATGGTAGTTTTCAATCCGGTTCTGAATTGTCAGCATTTCGTCATCGGCTTTGCGCGGCGTGCCCGAAAACGGATGAATCCCGTTGTTGAGAAGTTTGAAGATGATGACGGCCAGCGCGAACTTGTCCTGCTCTTCGCCCATTTCTTCGCACGACAGCGCCATTCCCTCGGGATAAATATATTCCTCGGTCACGAATTCGGCCGGATAGCGCGCGCGTTCGCCTTTGATTGAAAAGCCGTCGCAGTCGACCATTGCCACCAGCATATTGGATTTGTAAACCGAAACGTTGGACGGTTTCAAGTCGACGATATAATGCCCGCATTTGTGCAGCGCCGTCACCATTGAAGCGACGTTGTAGGCGGCAAAAATCCGGTAGGCGTATTTGTCGGAAAGCCCCAGTTTCTTGCGAATGGCCTTTTGCATCAGGTGGTCGAGCGAGACGGCCTCGCCCATATTGATCAGCGGCATCATGTAGCCGACGCAAAATCCCTTTTCGTCTTCCAGAATTGCTTCCGGCCAGGCAATTTGCGTATACTGCACGCCGTCGGTTTCGACCGGCGCAAAATTGGGCTTGTTCAGCAGCATTGCCTCGAGTTTCTGGCGATTGGTGCGACTTTTTTCGGTGTTGTGAAAAATTTTGGCCACCAGTTCCGGCCGGTTTTTGACGCCGAAAATCCGCCCCGAGGCGCCGCCGCGGTTCAGCAGTTCTCCAAGCGTTATTTTTCCGAAAGAGCCGTCGGCATAGACGGCGTTATATGTCATGTTTTCGGCATTCATTCGGCAAGCCCTATCCATACCAGAGTTTTGTCGTCGGAGTTAATCCGCTGCGCCTTGGGCATGTTGAGCGTGTTGTTGAGTGCCCGCAGCGCCTTTTGTTTGCAGGGTTCGTTGGCCAGATAACGGTTGATCGGCGCGGTGAAGCCTTTTTCGATTTTCAGAAAATCCGGGCTGAACGAAAAACTGCTGACGCCGTCGCTCATCAAAAATACGCTTTTGGCGTTTTCAAAATCCAGAAAGCGCAGGTTTTCGAGCCAGGCCTGCTGGGTGTAGAAAAAAGTCTCGCAGGCAAAAGAGCCGTTCTCGGGGCGCGAGGCCACAAATTCGTCGTGCCTGTCGTCCAAAAAGGCGATTCCGGCGCCGTCGCCGATATGAAAAAACATGCCTTTGCCGCCGCGGTAAACCATGCCGATAAGCGTGGCGCCGAAGTCGGCCAGCCCGTGTTCGTCTTTGGTTTTGTTAAAACGGTGGCGGCACAGCTTCGCGCGGCTGATGCGCACGGCGTGCACGACCTGGTCGCGGATTTGCGGCCACGGCGCGTTTTTGAGCAAGTCGCATAAGGTGTCGCAGGCGATTCGCGCGCCGATTTTTCCGAATTTGGCCGAGCCGGCCCCGTCCGAAACCACGGCCACAAAATTCCGGCCTCTGGCATGCTTAAAATAATCCTGACACGGCATATTGCTGCGCGTGTGCAAAATTCCGGGCACGCTGGCGGCGACAATTCTTATGCCGGCTGTCTTACTCTTCATCCCATTCGCCCGTATCTTCGATTAAATCCGGCGCATTGGGAGCCGCGCGCGAAACGCAGGAGACGCTGCGGCTGAGCCACAGGAAAAATTCGGTAAATTTCAGTCCGGTCAGCCGTTTGGGCGAGATTGTCGAAAATTTGGCCAGCTTGTCCAGATTGGCGCCCTGCGTGCCGACGGCATGAATCACGACTTTTTTGTTGTTTTGCGCGGCGATGCACTTTTTGGCGACAATTTCCCAGTCATAATCGGTCGGTTCGCCGTCGCTGATTAAGAATATCCACGGCCGTTTGGAAGTAATGCCCCAGCTGTCATAGCGGCATTTTTGCTCTTCGATTTTTTTGAGCGCAAGCTCCATGGCTTTGCCGAGCGGCGTCAGGCCGGAGGCTTCCATTGTCGGCGCCTCGAAATTCATTGCGTCAACCCAGTCCGACGAGATGACCGCCTCGTCCTTGCCGAAAGCCTTGATAATGAGCAGCTGCACGCGCGAGCTGGCGTCAATGTCGTCTTTGAGCTCCTGCTCCAGGGCCTTGAGGCCGGCATTAAGCTGCTTGATAGGTTCGCCGCGCATTGAGCCCGAGCAGTCCAGCACCAGCACGCAGGGGGTGCGCTCGTTGGCGTTGTCGGCAAATTCGACATAGGGAATTAAATCATTTTCAATATCGCTGGTTGCCATGGTCTTGTCTCTTGGTTAAATTAACGTTTGGGATAGGAGTGAGGATATCCGCTGCCTTCAATCGGCTCGGGCACGGACATTTTGCCGCAGGCGCTCAGGCCGAGGGCCGCGAGCATGATAAAAATGAGTAAACCTTTTTTCATATACCATTCCTTTACCAGTTTATGCTATTATTACACTAATAGCAGTTAAGGGTTAAGTAAAAATTAAGTTATACAGATAAAATCAATGCTCAAAAAAGGACTGTTCATCGTTTTCTGTCTGCTCTTCAGCTTCAGCGCCGAAGCCAAGAAGGGAATTAATGTTTTTGCTTATTCGCGGCCGGTTCCCGCGACCGCCGTCTACAACCGCTATGGCCAGAAGACGGCGCTTGCCGATTTTAAGGGCGATTTTATTCTGGCCGTGTTCTGGTCGCGCTATTGCGTGCCCTGCATCAAAGAACTGGACGATTTGAACAGCTTTGTCAAACAAACCCGGGACAGCGGCATCCGCGTTATGATTATCTCCAAAGACGACGAATGGACCGGAGCCGGCGAGCAGAAAGAACTGCTCAACAAATACGGCGCGCCGGATCTCGACTTCTATGTCGACAAAGACGGCCGGCTTTCGGGAGACTTTGGCATTTTTGCTTCGCCGCATACCGTGCTGGTCAACAAAGCCGGCGAAGAATTCGGACGCATCAGCGGCTCTCTTGACTGGGATGACGAAGACGTGATCGAAGAAATCTACAAACTGAAAGCTCAATATGGGGAAGGCCTGCCGTCAGATGACGAATAAAATTTATGTCTCGTGGGAAGATTTTCATGCCCATGCCAAACTTCTTGCATCCAAAATCCGTTCTTCGGGAACGGATTTTAACCGTATTGTCGCCGTCAGCCGCGGCGGTCTGCTGCCGGCCGGTCTGCTGGCTTATGATCTGGATATCCGCAATTGCGAAACGATCAATATGTCGAGTTACGACGGCAATCGGATGCGCGGCGACGACGAAATCGAATTGTCCGCGGCTTTGTCCGGTCTTGACGCCCGGACGCTGATTGTCGACGATTTGTCCGACAGCGGCCGCACTTTCCGCATCTTGCGCGAAATCTATCCGCAGGCGGTTTTTGCCAGCGTCTACTGCAAAGAAAAAGGCAAAGACGCGGTTGACGTCTTTGCCGTTGAGATGCCCGACGAATGGATTGTCTTTCCGTGGGACGAATAGTTTTTGGTATCCGTTGCCAAAAAAGCTATTCGTCGCGGGAACTGATTTCCGGAAACATGGTCATGCCGCGCGACATCCGCGTCATCTGCGTTTCGATTGAGGTGGCCAGATTCAGCCGGCCGGTCTTGATAATGCCGCGCACCTGATCGCCTTTGGTGGTATCGGGGTTGGCAAACAGAAATGAAATCTGCGGTTTTTTGACGGACGTGCCGACCAGAGACTGGTGAACCACGCCCAAAAGTCCGCGCGAAAACAGGTCATAGGCCAGATCTTCGCTCATGCCGCCCGAGGAGGCGTATTTGATGACCGAGGCGATTGCGTCGGTTACGTTATTGGCGTGAATGGTCGATAATACCAGATGGCCCGAGGTCATAGCGCGCAGGACTTCGCCGGCGGTGTCGGGCGTGCGGATCTCGCCGACCAGAATATAGCGCGGTTTTGAGCGCAGCGCCGATTTGAGCGATTCTCCCCATTGGCCGTTAACCGGCAGCGTCTGCTTGCACAGGCCGAGCCCGCCGGTCGCCACCGGATAGATTCCGTCCAGCGGCTGCTCGGTCGGATCTTCGATTGTATAGGCAAACCCGCCTTCTGTTGACAAATATTCTTTGAGCAGGCTGGAAATCGACGTCGTTTTGCCCGAGCCGGTCGGTCCCGCCCACAAAATAAGCCCGGAGGCCTTGCGCAGACTCATCAGATAGGTTACCAGCTCTTTGGGATAGCCGAGCACGCTGAACGGCGCGATTTTTGCAGGCATTTTGCGGGCGCAGTATTGGACGCCGGTGATGGTCATCGAGCGCTCGACGCGGTAAAAAACATTGTGATAACAGACCGAATAACTCGGATTCGTGCCGTCCCAGCTGTCTTCCAGAAGCCGGAAAAAGTCTTCGAAATCGTCGGGCGTAAAAGAAATCAACGCGTTTGAGGTCCGTTTGTCCGGGATGTACGCTTTTTTGTCCGGAGTAATGTAGATGTCGGAAAATTTTGTTTCGGTAATGTTAGCCATATTGCGCCTCGTCTTTGGGATTATAATGATTAAGGATAACACGCAGATATTAATTTTTTGCAAAGAAAAACCCGCCTCAACCGAGGCGGGTTTCCGGCAAATTCAAGAGAAGCTAGTAGTAAACCCAGGTGATTGAGTTTGTCGCCGTTGCGCCGCCGCACTCCGTATAAGCCTGCGTCAACGAAACCGGAAGCGCTTTGCCCGCGGCGTCGGTCGAGCCGTCGTGAGTGGGCGTAAAAGACGGAGAATCTACCGAAGAGGCGGCAATGTCAATGCCGACCAGGCCGTCGCTGCCCCAGTCACTGCTGGCCAGGCTGGCGCAGGTGTCTTTGCCGAGGCCGTTAAAGACGATTGCAAAATGGGTGTTGGAGGGACCGCCGGCCGCCACCTCAACGCTTCCGCCGAAGGCGTTGTGCAAAGAGGTTCCCGAAATCATGTCGCTCGGCGCCAGATTATAGGCAATGGCGTTTGAAGAGGTAATCCCGGCATAAGAGGGCGAAGTCGCGTAGGCGGTACGAATATTCATCAGCAGCATCGTCAGCTGGTCCTGCGCTTTAGTCAGCTTAAATTTGGCCATCGCTTTCGAATAGCCGGAAATGCCGCCGACCGACAAAACGCCGATAATCGCGAGAACGCCGAGCATTTCGACCATGGAACGCCCGCTCTGTTCGCTGTTGAATATCCTGTTCATCTCTTTTCTCCTTAGTCAGATTTGCCTTTTATAATCTCAGAATAGCAAAGTTATTTTTACAAAACAATCTTATCTTTAGTCATATTGGATAAAATGGTATTCTTTATGCTATGACTTTTGATATAAGCCGGAAAAAAGGCCGCAAAATCGCGGCCTTTCCGATAAAAAGAATTCCGATTAATAATAGGTCCAGGTAATGGTGTTGCTGGCCGTTGCCGCGCTGCAGCCGCTGAAAGCCGTCGGCAGGGAAATCGGGAGATCGGCAACGGTTCTGGCCGTATTATCGGTCAGAGTAATGCTGACCAGTCCGTCGGTACCCCAGTCGGTGCTGGCCAGGCTGGCGCAGGTTTCTTTACCGAGGCCCTCAAATTTAATCGAAAAGTTCAGGTCGTTGTTTGTGGTTGACAAGGTGACGGCTCCGCCGAAAGCGTTATGCAAAGTCTTGGCCGAAACCATGTCGCTCGGCGCCAGATTGTAGTCAACCGCGGCTTCGGCATTCAGGCCGGCATAAGACGGCGAGGTTGCATAGGCGGTACGAATGTTCATCAACAGCATCGTCAGCTGATCCTGCGCTTTGGTCAGCTTAAATTTGGCCATCGCTTTCGAATAGCCGGAAATACCGCCGACCGACAAAACGCCGATAATTGCGAGCACGCCAAGCATTTCGACCATGGAACGCCCGCTTTGTTCACTGTTGAATATTCTTTTCATCGTTTTTCTCCCAAGTCCGGTTTGCTTTCTATAGGATCAGAATAACAAAATCATTTTTGCAAAACAATCTTATCTTTAGTCATATCGGATGGAGTTGTACATTTTTGTTTATGACTTTTGGCATAACGCTGAAAAGATTAAAAGTTGCATCTCTTCCAATAAAGCAAACCTTGCTTAATAATAGGTCCAGGTAATGGAGTTGCTGGCTGTCGCCGCGCTGCAGCCGCTGAAAGCCGTCGGCAGGGAAATCGGCAGGGCGTCAACGTTATACGAACCGGTCGTCAACGCAATGCTGACCAAGCCGTCGGTACCCCAGTCGGTGCTGGCCAGGCTGGCGCAGGTTTCCTTACCGAGGCCCTCAAATGTAATTGAAAAGTTCAAATTGTTGTTCGCGGTTGCCAGAACGACCTCGCCACCGAAGGCGTTGTGCAAAGAGGTTCCCGTAATCATGTCGCTCGGCGCCAGATTGTAGTCAACTGCGGCTTTGGCATCCAAGCCGGCATAAGAGGGCGAAGTCGCATAGGCGGTACGGATGTTCATCAGCAGCATCGTCAGCTGATCTTGTGCCTTGGTCAGCTTAAATTTGGCCATCGCTTTCGAATAGCCGGAAATGCCGCCGACCGACAAAACGCCGATAATCGCGAGCACGCCAAGCATTTCGACCATGGAACGTCCGCTCTGTTCACTGTTAAATATTCTTTTCACTTTTTTCTCCATCTTAAGAACATTTTTCTGTATTTTATCCGAAACAGATTAAAAAACTATGAATATTAAGCCTATCTAAGTACAAAATCATTTTTTTTACAACATTTTTTTGCATTATTATTAACAGTGCCGGCAAAGGTATTCCTCTTTTTCAGGCGGTTTTAGACAAAAATTTTCGGCGTAGTTGTCATTACTCGCAATGCCAGATTATAATATTAGAATTCCTGCATATTGTTTCGACAAAATTTTTGCTTATCGGCAGGGCGTATTCTTTGTCGCTCCAGGTAAAATATTTTTGTTCTTTTCCGTTGTTCAGCGTGATTCCGGTGATACCGAGCCAGAATTTCTCGTCAAACCTGAACGCGGCGAGTTCTTCGCACTGTTTTTTGTTCAGGTTTTTGTAAACAATGTCGAACCCGCGGGCGCCGGGCATCAGCATTTCGCCGTTTTCTCCGCGTCCGACCAGAACTTCATTGCCGAAAAATCCCGTCAGCCTGCCGTTTTTGAGCATCTGCTGCGGATAAACCTTGTTCTGCACGATCGTTTGCGTGCTCAATCCCCAGAAATCGGGCTTGTTTTGGTAATGGCGGCGGATATTGTCGTTGAGCTGAACCAGCTCTTTGGCCGCCTCGCGGGTGCCGACGTCCGCTTCGTGCAAAAGCAGCCAGCCCGTCAGCGCGATAACCGCCGCCGCGCAGAAGCCGACACATATTCTAAAATGAGCAGCCATGCCGTGCCGCAGCTTTTTCATCAAAAGGTTTATTTTTTCTTTCATCTTAACCGGCTCCCATACCGCTTGTGATTTGGTCTTGCATTTCAAACGTTCCCATAACCGCCCAGGCGATGACCGCGCCGATTGACAGCAGGGCGACCATGTTCAAAATGCCCGCTTTTTCTTCAATCATAAAGACGGATTCTTCCAGCCAGTCGTTGGCCAGATTGTCGAGCGCTTCTTCAAAATTGTCGAGTTCCGAATAAATTTTGAGGTCGCCGATAATTTCCTTGTCCGGAAAGTCCAGATGCGTTTTGGCCAGAGCCTGTCCGAGGTTGTCGCCGTTATTGACAAAGACCAGCGTCTTGTCGATGCGCTCTTTCAGATAGCGGCTGGCGTCGCGCCGGAGCGCGCGCAAAGCGGTAGAAACCGGCGTGCCGCCCTTAACCAGGGCCGACAAGGCCAAAAGCCAGCTGATGCCGGTAAAGACCTTGTACAGCGACCATGGCGGAATATTGTCGAAAATCGCGCGGATTTTTCCGGTCCAGATGCCGATGGTAAAATAAATAACCGCCATTGTAATCGGCAGACTGGCAAAGGCAATCAGCCAGTTGTCCTTAATCCAGCCCGACAAGTCGACCAGATCGCGGGCCAGGCCGCGCCAGCGGACGCCGGGTGCGGCGTCAATCATCGGCGGCACCATGTACACGCCGATGGCGTAAATAATCAAAACCGCCATCATTAACAGAAAGCTCGGATAAGCGATGGCGCCGACAATCGGGCGGATCATCTTGGTTGAGCCTTCGGTTACCTTAATCAGGTTCAAAAGCGCGCTTTCCAGGTCGGAAACGTCGCCGACCGACAGCATCAGTCGTTCGCGGTCGGGCGCCCAGCCTTTGAGCGCGTCGGAAAAAGTTTTACCGTTGTTCAGGGCCTTGCCCCAAGCGGCAATGGCAATTGCCAGCGGTTCGCCGGGGTTTTTGCCGCCGTTGCTGGCGCTGTCGTGCAGCATGTCCAGCGCGTCCATCAGCGAAAAGCGGTTTTTCATCAGCGAGGCGATTTTGCGATACAGTTTCAGACGGTCTTTGTTCGAAAACTGAATGACCAGACGCGCATAATATTCTTCCACCTTGTTGAAATTATGCATTGCCTTGGCCAGAGATTTTGATTTTTTCTTTTGCGCTTCTTCTGCCATCGTTTTTTATCCTAATAAACCGGACGCTGGTCAAGCAGGCCGCACCAGCGCTCCACTTCGTCCAAATCAATAAAACCTTTGAGCATGCGTTCAATCGCCGCCTCTTTGAGCGTGCGTCCGTTCAGGTCGCTTGTCCAGTAGTCGATTGCCTTGCGGGTTTCGCCGTCAATCATCAGCCGCAGAAACGTCGCGTCCGGCAGAATGATTTCCGGCACGCTCATCCGCCCTTTAACGCCGGAACCGCCGCAGAATTTGCAGCCCGGACCGCGGACAAAAGTATTCTCCACGCCGAAATCGCCAAGAGCCGTGCGCAGCCGCTGAAACGACGGATCGTTTTGCCGTTCCTTGACCGAAATCCGGCAATGCGGACATAGCTTTCGGAACAAACGCTGCGAAATCAGCCCTTTAATCAGTTCCGGATCCAGCAGCTTAAATGTTTCGACGCCCATATCGCGAAAACGGTTCAAAATCGCCGGCGCCGAGTTGGCGTGCAGCGTCGACCACATGCCGTGGCCGGACAACGCGCCCTGAAACGTCAGCTGTGCCGAAGCCAGAGCGCGGATCTCGCCGACCATAATGACGTCGGGGTCGGATCGCAGCGCCGCCGACAGCGCTTTGGTAAATTGCTCGGCTTTTTCTTCTTCGGTGTTGGCGTTGGTCACCGGCATCTGCCGCGCGCCCGGGATCGGATACTCCGGCGGATCTTCCACCGTCAGCAGGTTAAGCTCGTAATTTTTTTCCTGCAGAAGTTTAATCATGTTTCTCTGCAGTGTCGTCGATTTTCCCGAACCCGTCGGACCGGCCACGATGCTGAGGCCGACCGGCACGGCGCGCAGGCGGTAAAACAGGTTTTCTTCAAATTCGCCGAAACCGAGCGCGGCCAAATCGCCCGAACCGTCCGGATTGTCGTCGGCGTACAGAAGGCGCATGACCAGATACTGCGAACCGAAAGCGATCGGGTTAAACTGGAGACGAATGGCCAGCACGTTGTGCGGCAGCATCAGCTTGCCTTTGGAGCCGCGCAGCGGCGTCGAGCCGAGTTTTTGCGCGCCCTGAAATTCGTTCTGCGCATAGTTGGAGTCTGAAATGTCGGCCGAAGCAAAGGCCGCGCGCACAAATGCTTCGCCCCATTCTTTGTTATATTCGACTTCGGTCTGCATCATGCCGTTGGCGCGGAAAATAATCTGCGTGTTGTCCGCGACCACCACATGCACGTCGGAAACTTTTCGGGCTGCGGCGCGGGAAATCAGATTGACAAAGTCTTTCTGCATTTGCAGCTGGTCGAGTTCGGTGTCGGCGCTGACCTCGGCCGCCGCCTGCGCGCGCTCGCCGATGCTGTAAATGGCGTTTAATTCGTTTTGGGAAACATAGGTCGGTTTGGCAATCGTAAATTTCTTTCTGCGCGCCAAAACCTCAAAACTCAAAACGCGGCCGTCAAACTTGTGGGTTTCCACCACCAGAAAACGCCCGTCCGAAAACAAGGCCAGCAGACGACGGGTGTCGTCATTGATAACCAGTGAGGAGCCGGGCAGCGTCAACAGCTGATTTCCGTTGGAAAAATACAGTTCCGTAATGCCGGCCTTTTTTTCCGGCTCAACGTCGGCAATGTCGGATTTTGGCGCGTCGGATGCCGCTGCGGCTTCGGCGGCCGCATTTTCTGTCTGATCTAAGATATTCTCCTCTGCATCCGGATCTTCAGCCATTTTTTACCTGACCATCATTGCCGAACCGACGCCCGGAATCCCGACGCTGCTGACAAAAGAAGGAGCCTGCTCGCCTTCTTCGGTTTCCGCAGCGGCGGCCAAACTCTTGCTGAGCGTGTTGGCGGGCTGCTCCAGCGGCAGAATGCCGCCGGCTGCAAAATAGAGATAATCCTTAACGCCGCCTTTGTCGGCCCGGACATAAGTCGAGGTAATCTCGTCAATGGTGTGGCCGCTTTGCAGGGAAGTTCCTTTCTTAACGTAAAAAGGCGTTCCGTCCTGATTGACCAGTTTGGCGATCAATTCGCCGCCCTGACCGCGGATTTCCATGACCGCGTACATGTTCGGCAGCTTCAGTTCGGGCATAACCGCCGGCTGAACCGCGGCTGTCTCTTCGGTCTTTTCGGCCTCGGCGGCGGCCGCCGCGTTTTCAAACGGATTCTGACGGCTGTTTTCGAGTTCTTTTTCCTGAGAAATGATGCGCGCTTTCAAAACGCCGATCTGCGCGTTCAAATCGTCCACTCTTTGTTTGTGGCGGCTGATCAGCTGAATCGCCTTGGCATTGGCGGCGGCAACGTCGTTTTTCAGCTGGTTGAACTTGTCTTTGGAATCGTCCAGAATTTTCTGGTTTTCCTTTTTGCCGTCTTCAACCTGCTTATACAGTCCCGCGTCGCGGGCAATCCATTTTTGAACGTCTTCCAGATATTTGTTCTTATAGGAATTCAGCAGACGCTCCTGACGCAGCTTTTCAAATTGAATGTCAAGCTCACGCAGTTTCTGCTGTTCTTGCAGAACTTTCTGCTCCTGAGCCTTTTCCCATTCGATTTTCTGTTTTTCCTGAGCTTCTTTCTTTTCCTGTTCCTGAATGATTGCCTGTCTGCGCTGGTTTTTGATGGCTTCTATCTCATTCTTGATTTTTTCGCGGCGCAGTTCCAGATTCAGCAGCGCCGTCTGTTTTTCAATATCGGACATCTGCGAGAACAGATTGTCGTCCATGGCCGCTTCGTCGTCAAGGACGGTCAGGTCGGGAAGGCCGGTTTTGGGCTGAACGGGAGCCGCCGCCGGAGTTTCGGAAGGGACGGATGCCGGCAGTCCGGTTTTCGGCTGAATCTTTTTGGGGGCAAAAATTTCGTCAGTCGCCGCCGGAGCCGCTTCTGTTCCTGCCGGAGAGGGGATGGAAGCCGCTTCGTCCGTTTCGTTGAACATGGCAAATTCGTCGGGAATGTCCTGATTGATATCGTCGCGGGCGGCGTCTTCGCTCAAAGTGACCAAAGCCGCTGCCTCTCCGCTTATGCCGGCGGCAAGCGCCAATGACAACGCCGAGACGTAAAAAACATTTCTTATTTTATAGAACATAGATAGCCCCCTCATAATGCCACTTATTCTCGCTCGGAGAATACGATATAATATTAATCTTAAGTCCTGAATATTTTGTTAACATTTCCGTCCATGTCGTCGGATTGTAATCTGACGAAAACGAAAACTTTATTTTGCGGTATACTTTGCCGGTGGCGCTGGTTTCCGCTTCGACGGACAGGGAAATATCCAGTCCCAGCGACTGAAATTCGTCGTTGAGTTTGTTTTGCAGGTCAATCAAATTCTTTTCCGGGGGCGAGGATATTTCTTCGCCGGGAGCCATCGGCAGCGTTGCCGACAACGTTTTGCCGTCGCCCGAAAACGAAAAGCCGGAAAAAGGCAGCTGAGAATCTTCCATCGCTTTTTGCGCCCAGGCCAGCCGGCCGATGCTTTTGCTCCATGAGGTGGCCACGCTGCCCTGCGTGCAGGAAATTCCGCCGATGTCCCATCCCGGAGGCATAATCTGCAGCAGATTCTGCGTTCCCTTGTGGCATTCGCTCAGCATGACTTTGGGGTTGGGCATTTTTTCCCACGGTTTGACTTCTACGACCGGCGCCGCCGTCTGCACCACTTTGGGCTTGACCGGCACGACCACCGGCGCGACCGTCGGCGTCAGAAACAGGCGGTCGATCAGGCTCGAGACCAGCCACAGGCCGACCACGGCCGAAATGCCGATGACCAAAAACAGCTTGGTTCCACGCAGTCCTTTGATTTTTTGCAGTTTGGACTTTGCGCCGCGGGCCATAATCTCGCCCAGGTCCATTTCTTCGGTGTCTTCAATGCCCCATTCTTTGGGCGCAATTTTTTTGCCCCAGTCGGGCACCGCCAGCATGGACGTAAATTGGCTTTTGGCCTCTTCCTCGCTGAGAAACAGCATGTCGCCGTCCGACAGGATGATGTCGTTGCGGATACAGGTATACCACCAGCCTTCCGTCGTCTTGAAAACGGCAATATAGGACGATATGTTGGACAATGCCGTTGCCAGCGCGACGGCCGCAACCGTCTCGCCGCTGTGGTATCCCTCGTGCGAAACGCAGATACCGAACTGCGGCGCTTTGCCGCTTTTGATGCAAAACAGGTCGGCGCCTTCCAGAACGCCGGCGGACGCTTCTTCCACTTCCTGAAACGGATCGCTGGAATTTTGCAGCGGCTGCCAGAACAGACTGGTCGCGTAAACGGTGCCGTCTATGTTGATAGACGTTCCCCACGAACGCTTTCCGGATCCGCTGTCATAATCTTCGTCTAACAGTTTTGCCTCTTCAAGCACAGTTTTTCTCCTGCTGGCGTTTTAATTCATCGACATTCTGCTCTCGGGAACCAACGGAGATTCCAGAACAATCGGCGTCAAAATGATAACCAGAACGCTGCGTTCTTTGTCTGCGTTGGCATAACCGCCGAGCAGCGAGTTGTCGGCCGATCCGGTTCCTTCTTTTTCGACGCTGGAAGAAACTTTCTCGTATCCGGTCAGGATCAGGGATTCGCCCGAAGTCATGGCCAGCTCCTGAGAGAAGGCGCGTGATTCGATTTTCGGGTTCTGAATATACTGATTGGATTCCGCGTCGCCGAACTCAACCTTTTCGAGTGCCGTCAGGTCAGACAAAGTCATGTTGAACAGCACCAGCATTCTGCCGTGTTCGAGAATGCGCGGCAGGACGTCCAGCGTAAAGCCGGTCTCGACTTCTTCGGTGGTAACCGAAATGTCGTAGTTGTTGCCGTCGGTGCCGCTGTTGGTTTTGGTCATCTCGGCAATATAGTTTTGCTTTTGGGTAACCTGAATCGGCGCCGGCTTGTTGTTCAGCGTCGTTACGGTGCCGCTGGTTACCAGACTGGTGTTGGTTCTCTGCGACAAAGCCTTGATCGCGGCGTCTGCGTTCCAGTTCTTTTTGGTCAGGCCCCAGGACAGGCCGTTGGTCAGGCCGGATTCACCGCCGGTCGCGGCCGACGAACCGATAACGCCGACTTTGGTAACCCCGTCGTCAAACGCGGCTTTCAAATCCAGGCCGTAATTGTCCGTATCCGTTGCCGTAACCTGCAAAACCTTGACGCTGATGGCAACCTGACGGGACAGGCGGGCGTTCTGCTCGTTAATATATTTGGCCACTTTCTTAATGTCGTTGGGCGTCGCGGTCAGCGTAATCGTTCCGTCGGCCGGAGACATCGATAGTTTGGCGCCGTCGCTGATTATCGAGGTGATGCTTTTTTCAAAGTTTGCCCACAATTCGACTTCCGCCGAGTTGGCCAGGCTGACCGAGGAACTGCCGCTGCCGTCCGAGGACGAACCGCCGACGTTGATGGACAGTGTCGGTTTGGTCGGCAGGCTGTATACCACGAAAGTTTTGGTAATATATTTATAGAAGTGGATTTCCTTCTTTTCATATTTCCACCAAATGCCGAAACGTGTCGCGATTTCGTCGAGCAGGCCGCTCAGAGGTCCCTGATAGGAAACCAGCATTTTGTCGGGAGCGGCCCAGTCTTTGTTCATGGTGGCGGGCGTCGGCTCGTTGGCGGCGCCTTTGGTAAGAACGTCCGTTTCCAGCTGCGCGGCGTAGCGGATGCCGAGCGACGTCGTCTTGTTAATCATGTCGCCGATTTCGTAAAGCGTAATCGGACGGTTGGAAACCAGCGTAATGCCTTCCTTGGTTTCCAGATAAGACGGCAGCGGTTCGCCTTCGTATTCGACTTCGCTGCTGTCGCCGAGCCAGATTTCATCTTTGACCTTGATCAGGTCCTGATTGGCGGCGGGCGTCGGTTCTTTGGCCGCTTCGGTCAGTTTGGTGGCGGCTTCGGTTTCGCGCTGCAGCGTGGCGTCCATGCTGGTAGAGATCGAGCAGGAGGCGGCAAAAGCCAGAACCAAAGCTCCCAGACTGAATTTTTGTAGATTAGTTATATGCATTCTCATCCTCCATCGTCTCTACAACCAAGACTCTGTTTCCTTTATAAAATGTTGCAACCGGTGCCGGGCGGGCTCTGGCAAAGGTTCTGATAAGCGCCGAGCTGACGTCGGCAAAGCGCCCTCTGAACATTGCGCCGGCGGCCAGCGTATAGTTGCGGTTGGTATTCCAGATAAGTCTCCAGCCGGCTCTTTCGCTCCAGTCGCTGAGCAGGCCTTTGAGCGTGCTGCCTTCTTCGGCCAGCCAGTCTTCGACCGGATCGTCGCCGCCGGCGGCCTGGCTGCTTCCGTCACCGTTGTCTCCGGCGTTGGCCAAAGCGGCGTTGACTTCCTCTTCATAGTCCATGACTTCTTCTTCGATTGTGGGCGGAATTGAGGCCGACATGTTGCTGCCCGCGCCTGCGGTGACAATACGCTGGTCGCGCGGCGTGCGCTCGCCGAATTCGCGGTAGTTGGCCGCTGTTTCCCGGTAGTTGACAAAATCGTTGTTGTCTTCGGTCGGCGGAACGATCACCGGCGTAACCGGCGCCGGTTCGGCACAGGGAACGGGATCTGCTGGCGCGGCGGCGGGAACAGCCGGAATCTGCTGGATTTCGGTTGCGGCGGCAGAGCTGTCGTCGCTGTATGTGTTGCCGGCGCCAAAGTAGTCAAATCCGGCGCAGCCTGCAATCAAAAAGACCGATAAAATCGAAATTCCCTGCAGTGTTTTTTTGTTCATATTCCCAATCCTCAGCATAGATTTTGTCATGTTTTTTCCTATCATACATATCGAAACTCAAATAATCAAGCGCGAGACGTCATTTATTACCATTGCAAATAATGTCCGGCCGTCCGGGTATTGTTGTTCCTGTTTAGTCCTCTTCTGTCAATGTTTCTGTCCACGGTTCTGATAATAAAGGAGTTTGGCTCTCTTGAGGTGAATACGGTATTGATTTTACTGTATTCTACTCCTTTATTGGTTAAAATATTGTGTAGCAGGTTCAGTCTTTTCTGCTGCAGTTCCATTCCGCTGGTGCCGTCGATGCGGATTTCGATGCTCAGCGTATTGTCTTCGGCCGCTCTTGAGGCAAACGCCTGGATCCAGCGCAGCGTCTGTCCCGAAATCTCGGCGCGGTTGGGCTGAAAGGACAGCCGCATCTCCGTCGGCATGATGGTGACCTTTTTGGACGGAGACAGTTTCTTTTTCAGTTCCGAGAGCAGGTCGCCGGACTTTTCCGGCTCTTTTTTTGTTTCTTTGACCTTGGTGCTGGAACTGAAGATTGTGTTCAGCGATGCCAGAATGTTTTCTTTTGCCGGTTTGGCGGGGGCTTCCGGCTTTGCCGTCTCTTGAGGGGCGGAACTTTTGTTTTGGGCGGCGATTTTCTCGTCAAATTCTTTGTCTTTGGCTTTTTCTTTTTCGTTGGAAGAATACGAAAGCTGCGGAACCAGATTGTCGTCGTTGAGAATATCTTCCGGAATGGGAATAAGCAGATTTTTCACCGTTTCCGACGCGACTTTGACGCCGGCATCTTTCTTTTCCGTCGTCGGCGCGTCAAGAGCCCGCTTAATTTGTTCGTTTTCTTTCTTATAATAGTCTTCGCCGGTCAGCATTCCGTTTTTGACCGCGCCGTCGGCTTTGGCGACAACCCACGGACTGTCCGTCTTTTTGTCGCTCATCTGTTCCCAGGCGGGCGGCGGAGCGGCTTCGGCCTGCCGGTTTTCCATGCTGCTGATGGGAATACTCTTGTCGGCCAGCGCCACCTGATTGAGTGCGTCCGGCTCGCCGATTTTTATTTTGCGTCCGTTAAGCCCCGCGTCATAAGCCTTTTCAAGCGGGAACAAAGGCTGCGGCAGCTTGTTCTCCGCGACCAGTATCGGCTTTTCGGGTTCGGCCTGTTTCGGCTCCGGCGGCATAACCTGTTTCTTTGCCGCCGGTGCGGCTTCGGCAGTCCGAACGGCGGCAGCCGGTTTTTGAACCGGTATTTGCGGCGCTTTGCGCGGAATGACGATGCTGTCGTCGGCTTTGGGAGCCGGAGCGGCCGCCGCGGTCAGAACTTCCTTTTGCGGAGCCGGCGGCGGAACAATGCCGCTTTGCTCGGGCGCACTATCGGAAACGGCGGGCTCTTCAAAAATGCCGCCGCTTTCCAGCGGGATGAAGTTGTCGGCCATGATAACCTCGTCAGCCGGCGGTTCGTAAACAATGCTGCCGGCCGGCAGGGATATGTCCGGTTTTTTTTTCAATTCCGGCAAAACGCTCAGCGCGATTTTTTTGACGGGCGCAGGCTTTAACGAGGGATTAAAAGCAGTGTCCTTCAAAAACAGCGTGACGTTTTTGCTCGGAATTTTGATGTGTCGGGTGTCGGAGGGGTGCATATGCAAATATATCCCGTTTGTCGCAAAAATGGCAAACAGGGATACCGAAAAGCTGTAAACAAAAGTTTTTAAACCTGTTTTCTGCATAAAATAATCCCTCTAAAACCTTGATAAATCAAAATGCGACTCTTGGCAAGAACTGATAAATTTATGCACAAAAGCTGTGGATTCTTTTATTAGAATGTCTGCAAATTGCATTTGTGATTGGTTTCGGGAGCATATAAAATACTTTCAACTCTAATTACTAATCTTTGGTTTCTGATAACTATTTCCGTCATCCTCACACCCTTCATACTGTCACCCTTCGGATTTTTTCGCGTCATTCTCGCGCCCCCCCCCCTTTTTCTTTTCCGTCATCCTCGGACGGCATGAAATGCCTGACCCGAGGATCCCCAAAAACATACTGTTTTATCATGTACCCTCGGATCAAATCCGAGGGGGACGTAGAAAAAAGAATGCGCAGGAATGGCGCAGAAGCAAAACTTTGCACACACACCTTAGCAACAAATCACGAATAACGAGTCACAAATCACAAGTCACGAATCACATGTCACAATATCTACAAAACGGCGTTTTTTCCGCCGTTTAGACTTCCTTAAGCACTGTGAATTTTTTGTTACAGCAAAATTTATTTAGCGTAAACAATATGTTAAGAAATTTCTGCTATAAGCAATTTTGCTAGTAATAATTGAGAAAATTGGTTATTCTAAAAGAGTATAAAGAGTTTTTGCAAACATTGTAAGGAGAACTAAAATGCAATTTCTTAAAAACAATATCTGGACCTTCTGTCTTGTCGCAGTGTTTACTTTGCTGACATTTGCCGGCGACGCTTCTGCTCAGACATCTATTATGCAGACTTCGCAGACCAAGGCTCTGAATGTGTTCACCTCCGTTAAAACGATTATTTTCGTTGTCGGCGGTTTCGGTTTGGTTGGTGTCGCTTTCGGCGCCATCTTTGGTAAGGTAAACTGGAAATGGTTTGCCGGGTTGGCCGTAGGTCTGGCTATTTTGGCAGCTGCCGGTTCTATCGTGAACTACGCGACTGGCGAAAATATGTCTGGCTTCCAGGACTCTTTCGACAACGCGACAAACTAGTATTCTCCTTATGTCTGGTGCTTGGGCTGCGGTTAGCCGCAGCCCCGGTGCAAAAACAAAGAGAATTTTTAAGCAGAGGGTCTTTGGATATTTGGCGCAAAAGCAAAATTTATCCTCGGCCCTCTTTTTTGACAACACAGAATTGTTTTATATAAAAATCGCGCGGCGGTTTTTATACAAGATGAGAAGGAACTGAACTTAATGGAGGGTGCGATGTTTAACTTCAGAAAAATAGGCATTTTGATGCTGGCTGCGGCATTATTCTGCATTCTCCGGAGCGGTGACGTGTTGGCAGGCACTAAAACAAACGCCGATGGATCTATAGATTGTGATCCAGCATGCGGAAAGGGGTATGGTTGCACATGTGTTATCGCCACAAAAAAGTGTGAATGTGTAAAATTACAATCTGATGTTGGCTCTAACGTCAAGCAATCCCAGTCCGCCGTGACCGGCTGTTCAAGCAATCAGGGTATCTTTTCGGGATTAATCAGCACCGGAAGCAAAGTATTTAACGGCCTGCGCGATTTGATTTATGTCGTTGCCGGTTTTGGCATCATCGGCGTCGCAGTCGGCGGTTTCTTCGGAAACCTCAACTGGAAATGGCTGGGTGCGATTGTCATCTCTCTGGTTGTCATTGCCACCACCGGCGAGCTGATTAGCGCAATTACAGGTTGTGAGAATTTTACCAACGCAATGATTACCGACACGCTCAAATGACGGCAGCGTAAAAATTATTAAGCAGAACGAGAAAGAATAGGAGGACGCCATGAATAACAACGCTAAATTAAGCAAAGTGATGCTGCTTGCAGGAGCTTTGGTTTTTGCTTCTTTCTGTTCTGTGAGCGTTCGGGCGCAAAACGTAGAATTAGATACCGTTGTCGTAACCGGGGTGGGCGCATACGAGTCTATTAGAGAAACCACCGTGGCAAGCGGTAAACTGCAGGAAGAGCAATATAAAAACAAAAAAGCCTATGAAGAGGCGCAAAAAAATTATTACGCACAAATTGCCGAACAACAAAAAGCCGTTCAGGAAGCCAAAACCAGATGCGATAAAAATCCGAACAACTGTGCCACCTACGACACTGCGCGTAAACAACTGCAAGCGCTCCAAAGCGATGACAACGAAGCTAAAAAGGCCGTCGAGGATGCTCGTGAAAAGGTTCAAGAAACTTCTGACGCAATCAAAAAACAGACACGAGAAGCTGAAAATGCCGTTTATAAGGCTCGCAAAGAAGAAAACAAAAATCTGAAAGATGCCGAAAAAGACATCAAAAAATATTGCGGTGACGGCAAAAAGGCCGATGCTGCGAAATGCGCAGAGGCACGTGAGAATAAACAAAAGGCCGAGCTTGCGCTGCAGCAGATAAATGTTTCAGAACAGGCGGCAACCGGTCAGACGCGGTTAACGCAGCAGGCCATTGAGGAGCGCGACGCTCAGGTCAGAGCCAATGAACAGCAAATTGAAGCCCTTAATCGGGAGCTTTCAAATTTGGATCCGAACGATCCGTCATATTCGCGCAAAAAATCCGAACTTGAAGCTCAGAAAAAACAGCTTGAAACTTACAACAAAGGGGTTGAACAGGCCAAAATTAAAGAAGGTTTGATTACGCCCGAAACCAAAAGTTCCGCAGAGCTTGCCAAAGATATGGCTCAGAGCCAAAATGAGTATGCGGCCGCCAAAGACGCCTATACTCAGGCAGCGGAAGATTTGGCCAAGACCAATGCCGCCTGCGCCAAAGGCGATACAACCGCCTGCGGGCAGAAAAAAGCCAAAGAACAGG
>JAFUQJ010000106.1 GCA_017480995.1 Alphaproteobacteria bacterium | reverse complement strand
GGCGCAAGAACTTTTTTCGGAAATTTTGACAAAAATATTGCAAAACAGATTTAACGGTGCTATTTAGGTCTTGTGATATTAAGTTAAACAAATAATAAACAAGTTATTATGAACAGAAATTTAAGACAGGATTTTGCCGACGCGGAATTTCTTAATTCGCGCTTGGTCGTGCCCAGCACTTGTTTTGATTTGAGCTATATGCCCAAAAGCATCCGGCATATTTGTTGTCATGAGGATGTTTTTTCGATGCTGCTGGCTTCACAGCTGCAAGCGGCTCTGAAAAGGGAAGGCATCGACGCGGAGGTGACCGTTTCCGAGAATTTTTCGGTATTGGTTTCGCCAAGTCCGACGGTTAAGGAATGGATGCGGTTTGACAGCCGTTTTCACGACTGCATGTTCAAGCCCGAAGAATGTCTGTTTGTTGCCAACAGGAGCGTCGCTCAGAGCAAACGAAGGCGGGAAGGATTTGAGAACGCTGGATTTGCGATTGTTGAGGCTTTTCGGAACAATGATCTGAATCCGGGCGCCTTTATTTTGACGGCAGACGGGCAGCATGGCATCAGGCATCTGAAAAACGCCGATTTTGTCGTTTGTTATGACGATGACGCGGATTCGGCTTATCATGCCGCACGTTTGTGGTGGGAACTCAACACGCGGTTCGGCGAATTCGGGCCTTGCGGAGAAAAGCGTCGTTTCGTCTGTGTCGGCGGCCGCGGGATTATGTCGTCCCTGCTGTATAAATCGCTGATGAAAGGCGAGCCTTGCCGCACCGAAGGCCGGCTGCTGAAAAAAACGGCCGAGAGCCTTTATGTGGCGGAAGAGGACATTGTCGTCTGTGACAAAGGCAGCAATACCGGAGACAATCTCAGGGAGCTGGCCGGCGTTGTCGGAAACAAGACGGCAATTGCCGCGGTAACTCAGCGGCTGGCGCTGATTCTGTACATGTCGCAAAAACAGCAGCAGCCGGATATGGCGCTTGACTACTTCGTCATCTGGCAGAGCCTGAGCGAAACATGCAAATATATGAACGGGATGCGGTTTGCTTCCGCCAAGCCGATTTTGCATTACTGGGCGCATGTCGCACGGCGCTGGAAGAACTATTCGGCGGAGGCAAACAAGTTTATGCTGCCGGTTTTCGGGATTGACGCAGAGACGGAAAAACGCGCCGCGCGGCTGCAGTCCAAATATGTGGTCAAACAGCGCGATTTTCCGGTCAGGGCGTTTTTTCAGACGATACCGTTTTGGCTGGATTTGCTGTTTCACGGCAGGCGTGCCCGGCATGAATACGGCATCAATATGCGCCGCTGGCAAAAAGAGCTGAGGCATTATTACGGCGAAAGCATTTTTATGAACCGCAAAAAATTATAGGGCGGTTTGTAAAGATGAAAAAAAGGAGATTGTCCGAATCGACAATCTCCTTTTTTGCGTTTTGCAGTTTTACAGGGAAATAATTCCGCGGGCGAATGCGTAAATTGCAAACACGGACAGAATAATCAGAGCCCAGGCGAAAATCGCTTCGTTGCGCGTGAAGGCTTTGGTCTCGTTCTCTTTGCAGGCCCACATGTAGACCGGGATGCCGAGAGCGATGATGACGACGGCCATCAGGAGATAGTTGAGGCCGGCGGCGTAGATCAGCCACAGAGCATAAATCGAACCGATAATTGACGTAATCAGAGCGCCGGAACGTTTGAAGATGATATTGTCCGGATATTCGTCGTCTTCGCAGATTTTCCACAAATAAGCGCAGGACGCAAAATAAGCGGGCAGGACCATAACGCTGGTGATGCTCAGCATGGTGTTCCAGGCATTGCTGGAGAAGTATACCAAAAGCAGGAACAGCTGCATGGCGCCGCTCGTGACGTAGAGCGATACCGACGGCGAGCCGTTTTCGTTTTCGGTCTGGAAAGCCTTCGGAAAAGTGCCGTTGGCGGCGGCTGCCTGCGGGATTTCCGCGGTAACCATGGTCCAGGCCAGCCAGCTGGTGAGAACGGATACCAGCAGGCCGATGTTCATCAGCCAGGCGCCCCAGCGTCCGACCACATCTTCCAGCACGCCCGCGGTCGAGGGGTTGGGAATGTTGGCGAGCTGTTCCTGCGACATGTAGCCGAAGGGCAGCAGCGACAGCAGAATATAAATTCCTAGACAGCAGACGAAGCCCAGCAGCGTGGCCTTGCCGACGTCATCGGGGGTTTTGGCGCGTTTGGACATGACGACCGCGCCTTCGATACCGATGAAGGCCCACAAGGTGACCAGCATGGTGCTTTTGATCTGCGTGCTCAAGCCGCCGATTCTGGCTTTGGTGGTAATCGCTTCGCCCCAGAAGTCGAAATCAAAACGGGTGTAGTGGAACGCAAACAGCATAATCAGAATAAACAAAACCAGCGGGACGATTTTTACAATGGTGCCGATGGAGTTGACGAAGCTGGCCTGTTTGACGCCGCGCAGCACCAGGTAGTTGAAGCCCCAGATGATGATTGAGCCGCCGATGATGGAGGCAAAATTATTGCCGCCGGCAAAAAACGGCGGAAAAAAGTAGTTGAGGGCATCCATGGTGATGACGGCGTAACCGACGTTGCCGCAGACCTGACACAGCCAGTAAGACCAGCCGATGGTAAAGCCGACGTAGGGGCCGAAACCGGCGCGGCTGTACGAATAAATACCGGTGGTCAGATCAGGTTTGGCCATTGATAAAATCGAAAACGTCCGGGCGATGAAAAAAATACCCAGACCGGTGATGACCCAGGCCAGAAGAACGGCTCCGGCAGAAGCTCCGGCCGCCATGTTTTGGGGCAGGCTGTAGATGCCGCCGCCGAGCATGGAACTGACGACAATCGCCGCCAGGGCCAGAACGCCGAGGCCTTTGTTGCTGATTGCCGCCGCCGGCGGCTGTGAATTTGATTTTTGTGCCGACATGTATTTATTCCTTATCATATAAACAGGCCAGAGCAGGAGCGGACTCTTCTCTGGCCGGGTTTGGATTTATGAAGTTAGGCCTGAACCGGATCAGCGTGTTCAAAGTTCAGGAAGCCCATGGCTGTGAGGCTGTAGCCGAACTGCTGGGTAATGTTGACGTAGTTATGCCACATCTGGAATTCGGAGTGCTTTTCGACGCCGCGGATTGACAGTTCGTGATTGAGGGATTTGTTGAGCCACATTTCGGCGTGACCTTTGGCGATGTCGTCGTCGATCTGGGTATCGAAAAATTCGACGTATTCGGCTGCCCAGCCGCCGATAAGCTGACCGTTTTTGTCTTTGCCCCAGCAAATGCCCAGGCCGGTGGCGATGGCTTTGTGCTGATCGCGGCTGGCGCCGTGGCCGGCCATGATGACTTCAAGCACCGCGCCGTGTTTGAAATGTTTGACAATATTGTCGTCAAGCGGAACGATTTTGCCGAAAAGCTCTTTGGGCAGAACCGAAGTATAGGGAACGACGTTGAAGTTTTCGATTTTGGCCTGCATCAGGGCAGAATCGTAACAGAAAGTTTCAAACGGCTGAGGGGGAATACCGTCGTCGGCCTGACCGGCACCGCCGGTGATAAATGCAAAAGTGGGAAAGCGTACACCTTCAGTCATGTTTTTTTCTCCTTATGAACTATGTTTTATCTTGATAGGCTGCTCTTATATCTAGTCCGCAAGGCAGTGTTTTCAATGTGGCTATACTTAAGATTATTGTTGTAAGTTCGGGCGTTGTGTTGTAGTCTTGGAAAAGTTTTTTTGAAATAAAGGATTATGAGATGAAAAAGACATTACGTTTGCTGGCGCTGCCGGCGTTTTTGCTGGCATTGTCCGGTTGTCAGGACGAGCCGGAACAGACTGTCCAGAATATTCCCTCGGTTGAGGCAATCAGGGTTTATCCGCAGAATATTCCTCTGAATCTGGAATATTCGGCGCGGACGCAGGGTTCGAAGGAAACGGCGGTGCGCGCCCGCGTCGGCGGAATATTGCTGAAACGCAATTATACCGAAGGCGCAAAAGTTAATGAAGGCGACGTTTTGTTCGAAATCGATCCGGAGCCTTATAAGGTCGCTCTGGCCCAGGCTCAGGCCAAACTCTCGCAGACCAAGGCGCAGCTGACGGCAGCAGAATCCCAGTGGAAGCGCATTTCCAAGCTGTTTGAGGAACGAATCGTCAGCGAGAAGTCGCGCGACGAGGCCAAAGCGAATTTGGAGGCGTTGGAAGCCTCGCTCAAACTGGCGCAGGCCGAGGTTGATTCGGCTCAGCTGAATCTGGATTATACGACCGTAACGGCGCCGATTGCCGGAATCACCAGCATGGAAACGGTGTCGGAAGGGAGTTTGATTGCGGTCAACAATCAGCTGACGACAATTACGCAGCTTGATCCGATTTATGTTATTTTTTCGGCTTCGGAAAACGAGCTGTTCAAACTCGGTTCAATGGTTGAAAAAGGGTTGATTGTCAATACCAGCGCCGTTAACTCGACCGGGCGCAAAAAGCTGAACGCGCAGGTACGCTATAATAACGGAACCCTTTATCCGGAGACGGGCGAGATTGACTTTATCAATCCGTCGATTGACGAAACGACGGGAACGCTTAAATTGCGCGCGACTTTTCCGAATCCGGACAAAAAGCTGATCCCGGGACAGTTTGTGCGTCTGAGTCTCGGCAATATCGTGCGCAAAGATGCGCTGACGGTTCCTCAGGAAGCCGTTATGCAGGGCGCCAAAGGCGCGTTTGTCTATCGTCTGAGCCCGCAGAACATGGTCGAGAGCGTGGCGGTGGAAACCGGCGCGCAGACGGCCGACGGCAGATGGATTGTCGACGAAGGCCTTAAGGCCGGCGACGTGGTGATAACCAACGGTTTGATGAAAGTTCGTTCGGGCGCGCCCGCTCAGGCGACGATTAAAGAGGCTGCGCCCGCCGCCGCGGCGGAAGCTGCTGAGTCCGACGTCCAACAATAACGCAAAGGTGCAGAATCATGTTTTCGAAGTTTTTTATTCAACGGCCGATTTTTGCCACGGTTATTTCTTTGGTAATTTTGCTGGCCGGTCTGGTCTCGATTAAGGTTTTGCCGATTGAGCAGTATCCGAACATCGTGGCGCCCGAAATTCAGATTTCGGCGGTTTATCCCGGCGCGACGGCCGAAGTTCTGGCCGATACGGTGGCGGCGCCGATCGAGCAGGCGATTAACGGCGTCAAAAACATGATTTATATGTATTCGACGGCAACGTCCAGCGGCTATCTGACAATCGGCGCGGTTTTTGATATCGGAACGGATCCCGACCAGGCGACGATTGACATTAACAACAAGGTGCAGTCGGCAATGTCGAATCTGCCGGCGGAGGTTACCAAGCAGGGCGTGACGGTACAGGAAAAGTCCAACAACATTTTGCAGGTCGTGACGATGCAGTCGTCCAACGAGCAGTATGATACCGTCTATGTTTCCAATTACGCGCTGCTTAATATTATTGACGAACTTAAACGCATTAAAGGCGTGGGCGACGCGTCGCTGTTTGCGAGTCAGGATTATTCGATGCGCATCTGGCTCAGCCCCGACAAGCTGGCGGACTTTAACATGACGCCGACCGACGTGATTGCCGCCATTCAGGAACAAAACTCGCAGTTTGCGGCCGGACAGTTCGGTCAGGAACCGATGGACAATCCGGTTTCTTATACTTACAGCGTCAATACCAAAGGGCGTTTGATTGACGCCAGAGAGTTCGGCAACATTATTCTGCGGTCGGACAGTACCGGTGCGGCGCTGCGGCTCAAAGACGTGGCGCGGATTGAACTCGGTGCGCAGGATTACAGCGTCAGGTCCACCTACAACGGCAAAGACGCGGTGGCTTTTGCGATTTATCTGCAGAGCGGCGCCAACGCTTTGGAGGTTTCGGAGCAGGTTAAGGCGACGATGGAGCGTTTGTCGAAGAATTTTCCGGAGGGAATTACCTACAAAATTCCTTATGACACGACAATTTTCGTAAAAGTTTCGATTGAAGAGGTTGTGCATACGTTTTTTGAAGCGGTGCTTCTGGTTATTTTGGTCGTTTATCTGTTTTTGCAGAATTTCCGCGCGACGCTGATTCCGATTCTGGCGGTGCCGGTTTCGATTGTCGGCGCTTTTGCCGGGATGTATATGCTCGGTTTTTCCATTAACCTGCTGACGCTGTTCGGACTGATTCTGGCGATCGGTATTGTGGTGGACGACGCGATTATCGTGCTCGAAAACGTCGAACGTCTGATGAGCGAGGAAAAGCTGTCGCCCAAAGATGCGGCCGTCAAGGCCATGCAGGAAGTTTCGGGACCGGTCGTCGCGGTGGCGCTGGTGTTGTCATCGGTGTTTCTGCCGATCGGTTTTCTGGGCGGAATGACCGGCGTCATGTACCAGCAGTTTGCGGTAACGATCGCGATTTCGGTGCTGATTTCGGCCTTTGTGGCTCTGACGCTGACGCCGGCTTTGTGCGCGTTGCTGATTAAGCCCGGACATAACGAGCCCAACGCGTTTTTCCGCGCATTTAACCGCGGGTTTGAAAAAGCGACGGACTGGTATCTGGCCGGGGTGCGCTTTTTCCTGTCGCACCGCAAACTGGCAATCGGCGGGTTCGGGCTGGTCTGCGCCTGCATCGTTTTGATGTTTAAGATTATTCCGGGCGGGCTGGTTCCCAATGAGGATCAGGGCTCGCTGCTGATGGCGTATAACATGCCGCCGGCCAGTTCCCTGTCGCGGACGGCCTCGTTTACCGATACGGTCAGCAAAGCGGTCAAAAGCAATCCGAACGTTTCCGACGTGTTGACGATCAGCGGCTTTAACATGCTGTCGTCTTCGCAGAACACCTATTCGGGCATCAGTTTTATCGTGTTGAACGATTGGGCCGCCCGCCAGGGCAAAGGACAATCGGCCGACGATTTGTCGCGCTTGTTTACGGCAATGGGCATGGGGCTGGTTCCCTCGATGCCGGAACTGTCCAATCTGGAAGGAATCGGTTTTGCCTTTTCGCTGCCGCCGATTATGGGCATGAGCACGACCGGCGGTTTTGAAGGCTATATCCAAAACAGAGCCGGCGCCACGCCGCAGGGACTGATGGCCAAAACCGAAGAATTTTTGGAAGAAGCCAACAAACATCCGGCGCTGTCCAACGTCAAGACGACGTTTTCGGTCGGGACGCCGCAGTACCGCATTGATTTGGACCGCGAGAAAGCGCGGGCGCTGGACGTGGCGATTAATGACGTTTATACGGTGATGCAGTCGACGTTCGGCAGCCTGTATGTCAATGACTTTACTTATATGGGACGCAATTTCCGCGTGACGGTGCAGGCCGAGGCAAAATTCCGCCGCTCGCCCGATGATTTGCGTTATGTTTACGTCAAATCCGGAAGCGGGCAGCTGGTGCCGTTGTCTACCCTGATTACGGTTGAACGCGTGCCGGGGCCGGAGCTGATTAACCGTTTCAACATCTTCCCGGCGGCCAAGGTTATGGGAGATCCGGCGCCCGGTTATTCTTCAGGGCAGGCTATTGCCGCGATGGAAGAGACTGCGGCCAAAGTGCTCGGCAATGACTATGCGCTGGAGTGGATCGGTTCCGCTTATCAGGAAAAACTGGCCGGCGGCGCCTCGACGCAGGCGTTCATTTTCGGTTTGATTATGATTTTCCTGATTTTGTCGGCGCAGTATGAAAAATGGTCGCTGCCGTTTGTGGTTATTCTGTCGGTTCCGTTTGCGGTTTTGGGAGCCTTGCTGGCAACCTGGGCCCGCGGGCTGGAGAATGATCTGTATTTTCAGGTCGGATTGGTAACGCTTATCGGTCTGGCCGCCAAAAACGCGATTTTGATTGTCGAGTTTGCGGTGATGAAAGCAGAAGAGGGCCTTTCTTACGCCGAAGCGGCAATCGAGGCGGCCAAGCTGCGTTTCCGTCCGATTGTGATGACCTCGCTGGCCTTTACTTTCGGCGTTTTGCCGCTGGCGGTTTCGACCGGCGCCGGCGCGGGCTCGCGCCATGCTATCGGTACCGGTATGATCGGCGGCATGATTGCTTCGACTTTTATTGCGACGCTGTTTGTGCCGATGATGTTTGCGATTGTCGGCGAGCTGACCTCGGGCCGGAAAAAGGCCGAATAAATCCGAAAGCGGGGCATTGCCCCGCTTTTTTGGCGGTCCGCATTTCAGCGAAACGGAGGCGTAAACAGACGGGTTTTGCGCAGCCGCGCGAAGCAGACTGTCAGCAGGGCACGGATGAGGAGCATAACAAGCGCCGCAATAAACAGACTGGTCAGATTGTGAGAAATAAAATGCTCGCCGCGCAGCAGCTGGTAGGTGCCGGTAATACAGGACAAGCCCAATGCACAAAATAACGCGGCCAGTCGGTTCTTGCGCCGGCGGAACCAAAAACAGACCGACATCAGCGCGGCGGCTCCGGTTATGTGGCCGCCCGGAAAGCAGCGTCCGGGGTGTTCGGGAGCAAAGTCTGCGGGGTAGTTTTCGAAAACCTTAACATAAGGATAGCCGGCATTGTAGCGTATCAGCTGATTGGGGCAATAAACGTTGGTGCGGCGTTTGAGCTGGCCGACGATTGTCGGCACAAGGATTGTGCAGAGCAGGATGGTCAGCGCCGCCCGGCAGTTTCGACGGTATCGCGTTTTTTTGAACGAACACAGCACGTAAATGACGCAGGAGGTACCGACAAAGGCGACAAAATGTTTTGCGCCTTCGTAAAAAATCGGGCTGAGTTGTCGGTGCAGCTGCGGCGTTATCGGCCAGCTGCGGGTATTAAAATCAAAAATCAGGTCGGATACGGCAGTATCAAGCCGGGTATAATATTCGGCGGCGAGCGTCAGAAACAGTCCGAACAGCAGTACGAGCAAAAGCGGTGCGCTTTTGCGGGCAATTCGGAGGCAGAGAAATCCGGCAGCGGGACGCGGCATGAAGATAATCCTTTTGTAAGTCAGGAAAAACTTTAGGGCCGCTTTCTGAAATCAATCTGAAATAAAAAAAGGCCTTTTTCAATTTGAAAAAGGCCGGGACATTCTGTTGAAAAGCGCGATTCAGGCGATAATATTCGGCATAATGCGGGCTTCGACGCTTTTAATCTTTTTCTGAACGCCGGTGCGCAGCGTGTTGAGCTGTTTGGCCTGGAAAAAGTCAATGGTTTTGTTGTTGGAAACGAGATGTTTAATGTCTGAGCAGACGCGCCTTTCTTCAAGTCTGAGTTCGCAAAGCTGATGTTGAAGTTTGGCAGTGGGGTTCCTGTTGAACATAAAATTCCGGTCCTTTCTTAAAAAACATCTGTTAAAATTAAATTTTTTACTGGAAACTATCTCAAAAATCTGTATTAGTATACAACAAAATGAACGATAATGCAACTCAAAAGGAGAATTTTTATGAGTTCGATTAAAAGAATTGGAATTTTAACAAGCGGCGGCGATTGTGCCGGTTTGAATGCGGTTATCAGCGCGGTTGTCAAATCCGCGTCCAAAAAGGGCTGGGAAGTATACGGCATTCACAACGGAACGGACGGAATTACCGAGAAGCCGCACAGCTTCGAGGTTCTGAACGTTCATAATTTTTCGGATTCTCCGTGGCCGCGGCTGAGCGGTTCGTACCTGGGCTCGCTGAACAAAGGCGTCAAAATGGAATCTTTGGAAGAAATGACGCGGAAGTTTTCCGTCGGCGTCAAAGAGCTCGGTCTTGACGCGATTGTGGTGGTCGGCGGCGACGGCAGCATGAATATCGTTTCCAATTATTGCAAGGGTACGCTGGCCAAGGTGGTGGGGATTCCCAAAACAATCGACAACGACACGCCGATTACCGAATTTTCGGTCGGTTTTCATTCGGCGGTGCAGGTCTGCACGTCGGCAATTGACAGCTTGGAGCTGACCGCGCGTTCACACAACCGCGCTCTGATTATGGAGGTCATGGGCCGCGATGCCGGACATTTGGCCATGCACTCGGCAATTGCCGGTTCGGCGGACGTTTGTCTGGTGCCGGAAATTCCGTATACGATTGACGGCGTTATCAACAAACTCAAAGAAATCAAGGCCAGCGGCCGCAATCATGCCGTAATTGTCGTATCCGAAGGCATCAAAACCGAGTCCGGCGAGCATTTGTCGAATAAGAAAAACCTGGTCGGCGAGGCGGTTTACGGCGGTATTTCGCAGTATTTGTGCAATGAAATCAGCTCGCGCTACAATGCGTTTCAGGTTCGGACCACGACGCTCGGACATGTTCAGCGTTCAGGCGTTCCGGTAGCGTTTGACCGTCTGCTGGCGGCGCTCTACGGCGCCGAAGCGGTCGAGGTTCTGGCTCGCGGCGAAGACAACAAAATGGTTGTCTGGAAAGGCGGAAAAATCGACGCGGTTGATCTGGCGGAAGTCGTTAAGGCCGGAACAACCCTGCTGAATCCCAAGAGCGAGTACGTCAAGGCGGCCAAAGAGCTCGGCATGTATATCGGCGAGATTTAAAAACTTGTTGCATTTTTAATTAATAAATGTTACAAGCTAAGCACAAAATCGGATTAACTCTATTTGAAATATTGAAAAGGGGTGATTTAAGTGGTTCAAGTTACTGTTATCGGTAATGATGTTGGTCAGTCTTTGAAAGTCTTGAAAAAGAAAATGCAGCGCGAAGGTATCTTCCGTGAGATGAAACTGCGCCGTTGTCATGAAAAGAATTCGGAGAAGAAGGCCCGTCGTCAGGCTGAAGCCGTCAGACGCGCCCGCAAACAACTTCGGAAACGCTTAGATACTGAAGGCTTCTAGTAAGCCGATTCGGAATTTTGAAAAGCTCCGTCTGACTGGACGGGGCTTTTTTTGTTTCAGAAAATCAATTATGCGGGATCAGCGCAGCTGCGAATCTTTGCTGCCGCGGCGGTTGTAAAGTTCGGCGGCATGAGATTCTTTGTCGGCTTTTTCCTGGCAGGCGACGCAGAGCCGCACGCCCGGTACGGCACGGCGGCGGCCTTCGGGAATGGGAGCGCCGCATTCTTCGCAAAATTCCAAACTTTCGCCGCAGGGCCGCTGTTTGCGGACGCGCATAATCTCGTCTTTGACCGAATCTTCTATCTGCGCGTGAACCGCGCCGTCTTGTGCCCAGCCGTTGGCCATTGTTGTGTTCCTTTCAACTAACAAATAGGGATTTTTCTGCCTAATTGCAAGTCCTGCATAAAAAGGCTTGTCTTGAAAAGGACGGAGAGTTAAGATATCGGCATCGGAGGGTGTTGTGATAAAAAGTTTTGCGCCGGTTATTGATGACAATACGCGTATCTTGATTCTCGGGACGATGCCGGGCGAGGCTTCGCTGGCGGCCAACGAATACTACGGACACAAGCAGAACGCGTTTTGGAAAATTATGAGCCTTTGTTTTAACGAGGGACGCGAATGGGCTGATTATGCTGATAAAATCGGCTGTCTGCGCGCCAACGGCGTCGGTTTGTGGGACAATCTGAAATGCTGCAGCCGCGAGGGCAGCCTTGACAGCGGCATTAAGAATCCGCGGCCTAATGACATTGGCGGTCTGCTGCGAAAATATCCGGGCGTAAAAAAGATATTGTTCAACGGGCGCAAGTCTTTTGATTTTTTCAAGAAATTTCATGCGCCGCTGCTTGAGAAGTATCCGACGGGGATTATGCCTTCGACCAGCCCGGCCAACGCGACGATCAGCCGGGACGAAAAATACCGGCAATGGAGCCGGGCGCTCAGCGAATTTTGAACCTGACCGGCGGCAGTTTTTCGTGATTGAGGAACAGGCCGTCAATCACAAACAGCGTTTCCTTTTTGGCGCAGCCTTCGGGCAGTGTGAAAACAAAGACGGAAGAATCGCCGAAGCGGCCGCTTTCGAATGCGGGTTCATAGTGAGTTTTCCAGTGGCTTTGTTCAGACGTCCGCTTAAATTTCATTGGCAGTTTCTGCCCCGCTTCCGTCAGAATATATGATTGCGCAACGTTAAACTGGACTTTGCCTCTGACGTCAGCGCGGTATCTGGCCGGCGAAAGGGATATTCTGATTTCCTGTCCGTCTTTTTGCGGACGGCAGACGGCGTTTGTGTTGTCCATGTCAAAAGATATTTCGAGCGAAAGTTTTTTCTCGTTGGCGATGACGGCCTTTTCTCCGTAACCGCGGATGTCATAATGATCCGTGTAATTGAAGACGTTGTAGCGGTATGTGTTATTGGCATGGTTTGAAAAGCAGCCGCATAAAAACAGAAATAGGAAAAATACCGGTGCTTTTTTCATCTTATTCAACCTCGTTTTGATAAGGGCAGTATATGCAAAATATTATTGCATATCAATGTTTTTCTGCTAATATTTCGGTATTCTTTGACGGGGAACGACAAATGTTCAGATTGCTGATGTGTTTATTGATGCTGAGCGGGTGTGTGACAATTTCGCATAATCACCGGCCGCAGCCGGAAGCGGCGGAGATTTTTTTGCCCGAAGGCCGTAAGAACATTATTGTCGAGCCGACCGTGCAGGAACATGCCGACGGGCGCAAGACACATTATATACAATTTGACAAAGCCTTAATTGAAGAGTTTCGGAACAGCCATGTGTTCGGTTCTGTCGGGCGTGACGCGGCAGAGCCCGATTACTGGATTGAAGCCGTCTATCGCCGGGAAGACAAAAGTTCGTTTGGTTCGGTCAAATCGTGCGCCATGACGTTTTTTCTGGTGCCGATGTGGAAAAGTTACGACATTGCCGTCGAGGCCAGGCTGATTGATTTGCAGAGCGGAAAGAGCATCGATTTGGGAAGTTACCGCGAGAATGTTTTCGTGTTTATCCATGCAACCGCTTATCCTGCGCTTTTTGTAATGCCTTATGAAGCCGACAGGGTTGTTGCGATTGAAAAAAATATCGCGCAGATTATTTCCGCGCGGGCAGCAGATGCGCTTTATGCCAAAAAGTTTGAGGGAAGGCGGGACAAATGAAGAAAATCGCCTTATTTGTCTTTCTTCTGCTGCTAAGCGGCTGCGGCAAGTATTATCTGAACAAGCCGCCGGTATCGCGGTTTGATGTTCGGGATATTGCCGCCGATGTTCCGCTGACGGCGAATATCAAGGTCGTTTCCGAAAAAAAGGAAGCGGCGCTTAACCGCGCGGCCAGAGCCTGCCTGCAAAATTCGCCGCATTTTAAAGCCGCCGCCAGACCGGATTACAGTTTGGAAGTTTTTATATCCGACAAAAGCTACGGAAACAGCATTGTATCCAATTTGTTGTTTATGGGGACGCTGGGGATTATTCCGGCATATTGGCATGAAACCGACACTTATCAGGTTTTTTTGCATAATAACCGCGGCGGAAACGTTGAAAAATATACTTATACGGCTGACAGCACGGTTATTTTGCACATCAGCGGCTTTGTGCCGCGGCTGGGAAATGATGATTATGACGATAATCTGCGCCGGCATAAGAAAATGTTTGATATTATTTTGAATGACGCGGCGGTGCGTATCCGACGCGACGGTTTTTAATTATAAAACGGAAAGGACTAAACATGCTGACAACCAGTGAGCGCGTGGCGCTGTATAAAAAAGAATTGGCAGAAAACGGGAAACAGCCGGTATTTGACGTTTATGCGTTTGTTTTTAACTCTTTTTATTATTTGTATTATGACAGCTTCCGCTGGTTTTTGCTTTTTGCCCTGCTGCCGCTGATCGGCATGTTTATACCGGGCAATCCCGCTTTTAACTTTTTGTCGGGGATGCTTGCCGCCCGGGTTGTCAACGGTTTTGCGGCACCGCACATTATGCGGCGGGTTAAGAAAAAGTATGTCGAAAATTTTGCCGAGGCGGATTCCGAAGCGCGGATCGAATATTTTTCGGTTTCTTCTCTGCGGCTGGCGGTGTTGAGCGTCCTCAGCCTGGGGTTGTATTTCTTTTATTGGAGCTATAAAAACTGGGCCGCGGTCAAAAAGTATACCAAGGACGACGTCTGGCCGATTTTGTGGAGCTGGTTTTTGTGGCTGTTCTTCATCATTCCGCTGTTTGTCCGCATGAAAAACAGTCTGCGGCAAAACGGATGCCGGACCGGAAAGCTGATGATTTGCGGCGGCGTTTTTATCGCTTTGTATGTGACATATCGCCTGGGGGACGTTTGGATAGAACAGCTTGCGCAAGTGATGTCGCCGGCGGCGGTCGTTTTTGCCGTTTATTTTCTGTTTGCCTGTTTTCTGCTGGCGGCGGTTATGCTGGCTTTGGTTCAAAAAGAGATTAACGTTTACAACGGCATTAAAGTCCGCAAAAACATTTTGTCCGGCGAAGTCATCGTAACGCTGCTCGGGCTGTATCTCTTTCTGCGTATGATCGGGGTTCTTCCGCCGGTAGGGGTTTAGCCGCAGGCCGCCGATTTTCCGGACTTGATTGACGCGAGCAGGGTTTCTGCCGCGGTCTGACCGGAGGCCAGGGCTTCGACGATTGTCGAACCTCCGGTTTTGCAGTCTCCGGCATAAACGATGCGTTCGTTGTCGCATTGGGGATCGGCGTAGCTGCCGACGGCTTTGATGACAAGCGCAAAACCGGGAAGTCTGACTGTCGAATCGGGAATTTTCGTTAATTTGTTGTCCCGCCAGTCGTTTTTATGCAGGAAAAGCGTCAGAAGACTGTCGTCAGATTCAATTTTTTCGGGGCTGCTGAGCGGGGTGACGTTGATTTCCCGACTAATCAGCTCAAGGTATTCCTGTTTGGAAATGCGCATGTCCGCCAGCCTTCGGCGCACAAACATTTCGACATGGGCCGAACCGTTGGCCTTGGCCGTAAAGGCGCAGTCGGCCGCAACGTTGCCGCCGCCGATGACGGCGACTTTTCCCGTCGTTTTGTATCGGTCGGGGTTGCGCAGGTAGTCCGTATAAGAAAGGCAGAGTTCTTCTCCGGGAATCCGCAGCTGTCTGCAGTTGGGCTCGCCGCCGGCCATGATAACGCCGTCAAAATCCTGCCGCAGAAGTTTTTGCGGGTCTGGCGCGGGGGTGTTCAGCCGGAGCGTTATCAGGCTGCGGTGCGGCAGGTGATTCCAGTCTTTTTCGATAACGTGATGCGGCAGCCGGTTGTCGGGAATCAGATTCAGAGCGCCGCCGATTTGCGGGCTTTTTTCAAAAATGACAACCTGGCAGCCTTGTTTGCTCAAAATATCCGCGGCGGCAATTCCGGCCGGGCCGGCGCCGACGACCGCGATTTTGAGACCGTTGAGTCGGGGGTGGGTTTGTTCCGGCGGGCAGGTGCGATAATTTTCGAGAATCGTCGCCTGGACTTTGGGAATCCGGACGGCAAAGTCGATTTTGCTGCGGGTACAGGCCCGCATGCAGAATTTGTCCGGACAAATCAGGCCGCAGGTTTGCCCCATAGGATTGCTGCGGCAGATGGTTTTGACGGCCGCGTCGTAGTTTCCCTGTTTGGCGTGGTTGATAAATTCCTGCGGATTGCAGTTGACCGGGCAGGCGTTCATACACGGCATGGTTTTGCAGTTGAGGCAGCGGTCAAGTTCGGCTTTGAGCTGAATTTTGCTCAGATAGAGGGGCGCGGCGGCAGTCATGGTCTTTTCCAATCGGTTAAATCCTTCAGATTATATAATGTTCAAAGCGCCGGCGAAGTCAAGTTTTTTGCGCCGGCAAAAAAATTTTTGTTCCTTAAGCGAACCTTAAGGTCGGTATGTTGATGTATATCTGTAATCAGTGATATAACAATTAACGTTAAGGAGAGAAAACATGAAAAAATTTATGGCAGTTTCGGCTTTGGCTTTAGTTATGGGCGTATCCGCAAACGCGCTGGCGAATCCTGCGGCCGGCGGATTTACGGGACCGTCGCAGGCGGCCGTCAGCGTGGCGGAAGCCAAAAAACTCAGCGATGACAGCGCGGTTGTTTTGGTCGGCAAGATTGAAAAAAGCCTCGGCGGCGAAAAATATTTGTTTACGGACAGCACCGGTTCGGTTACAGTAGAAATTGACAATGAAGACTGGAAAGGCCTTTCCGTCAGCGAAAAAGACACCGTCGAACTGCGCGGCGAAGTTGACAAAGACTTTACCAGTTTTGAAATTGACGTGGATACCGTCATAAAAAAATAACTGGATTAACAGATGCGGATTTTGTTGATTGAAGATGATCAGCTTATCGGCGACGGTTTGAATGTCGGCCTCGGCAAACTCGGCTTTATCGTAGACTGGTTCTGCGACGGAGAAGAGGGGCAGGAGGCCGTCTTTCAGGCCCCGTACGACGCGGTGATACTCGATTTGGGACTGCCCGGGAAAGACGGGCTTTCGATCCTGCGCGAATGGCGTTCCCAAAAGCGCAAGGAGCCGGTTTTGATTTTGACGGCGCAGGGCGATGTCGACCAAAGGGTAATCGGTTTGGAAAGCGGCGCCGACGATTATCTGGCCAAGCCGTTTGCGCTTGCCGAAGTGGCGGCCAGGCTCAAAGCGCTTATCCGCCGCCGCAACGATCGGCTGGAGCCGGTTTTGAATGTGGGCGGCGTCTGTTATCATCCGGAGACCAAAACCGTTACCAAAGACGGAAAAAACGTTGTTCTGGCGCCCAAAGAGCTTATGCTGCTGGAGCTTTTAATCATGAATCGCAACAAAGTCCTGTCGAAAGAAACGATTGAAGAAAAACTTTATTCATGGGGAGACGAGGTGTCGAGCAACGCCGTGGAGGTGCATGTGCATCATCTGCGCCGGAAGTTCGGCAAAGGGATTGTCAAGACCATTAACAAAATCGGTTATATGCTGGGGGAAGTATGAAAAAACTCAGTCTGAAAATACGGCTTATCATTTCGTTTTGCGCCGCTTCAATCGCCATTCTGGGCGGAGCGGGCGTTTTGTCATGGTTTGAGAGCCGCGAACAGATAGACGAGTTTTTTGATACTTATCAGCTGCTGCTGGTGCGGCAGCTGGCGACGGCCGATTGGGGCAATATTCAGCCTTCGACGCAGAAAAGAGTCAACCGGATTGTCGATAATCTTGACGATGACGGTGAGGAGGAAGACGAGGCGCTCGGTTTTGCGGTATTTGACAATCAGGGAAAAATGATTTTTCATGATGACGAAAACGGCCGCCTGTTTAATTATCATCCGCAGGTTTCGGGGTTCGAAGAGCAGAAAATCGGTGCTAAGAAAAAGCTCTGGCGCATTGTCTGGATGCAGAGCGCCGACGGTCGTCACAGAATTGCCGTCGGGCAGGAAATTGCCTATCGCGACGAAGTGGCTCTGGATTTGATTGAAGAGACGCTGGTGCCGTGGCTGTGCGGACTCGGCGCGCTGCTGTTGATGATTATTCTGCTGGTGCATATGGAGCTGCGGCCGCTGCGGCAGATCGCGGGAAACATTGCGCGGCGCAGTCCGGACGACTTTTCGCAGCTGGCGGAAAAACAAGTGCCGCAGGAAATTCTGCCGTTAACCAAGGCGATGAATCAGCTGTTCGGGCGCATTGAGCAGATGCTCAGGCGCGAGCGCAGTTTTATTTCGGATTCCGCGCATGAACTGCGCAGTCCGCTGACGGCGCTGAAAGTTCAGCTGGAAGTGGCCGAAATGTCCGGTGACGACAAAGAGGCTCTGCAAAAGGCGCTGGTCAATCTCAGAACCGGAATTGAGCGTAGTTCGCGGCTGGTGGAGCAATTGCTGGCCTTGTCGCGGCTGGACAGCAGTCTGCGGGGGATTGATACGGAAGAGGCGCTGGACTGGAATACGCTTTTGGCCAATGCGGTCGAAGAACAGCAGGCGGCGGCCGGACGCGCTCTCGCGATTGAAATCTGCGGTCGCGAGAAATGTTCAATTTGCAGCGGACGTAACTTTTTGTGGTCGCTGCTGCTGCGCAACCTTTTGGATAATGCCGTGCGTTACAGTCCTGAGAACAGCGAAATAAAAATAGAGTTTACGACGGACGGCATGATTGTTTCCAACAGCGGCGTTACGCTGGACGCAAAACATCTGGCGCATTTGGGCGAACGTTTTTTCCGTCCGGCCGGGCAAAAGGCGCAGGGCAGCGGTCTCGGTTTGTCGATTGTCGAAAAGATTGCCGCTTTGCACGGGTATTATGTCCGCTATGAAAACGAAAACGGCATTTTTAAGGTTGTCATTGCGCGCTGAGGCTATTTTTTACGGCGCGAAGAGGTGAAATAGCCGGCCACAAAAGCGATTCCGTTAATGATGGCGCGCTTGTCTTTTTGGCGCAGCGAAGTCCAAAAATCCCATAGTTGGCGCCAAAGGCTTTTTTCTTTCGGCATTTTGGCGGTCGAGACCGGCGGGAGTTCCTGTTGCGCGGCGGGGAGCGGTTTGACGGTGCCGCGATAAGGCGCCAACATGGCGGCAATTGCGTCATCGGGCATATAAGCGCCGTGAATTCTTTTTAATTCTCCGCCGGAAGTTAAGAACAACGCGTCGCCGCGGCCGAGCAGTTTTTCGGCGCCGTTCGTGTCGATGATGGTTCGTGAATCGACGGCGCCGGCCGTTTTATAAGCAAGGCGCGTCGGAAAATTGGCTTTCAGGACGCCGGTGACCACGTCAACGGACGGCCGCTGGGTAGCCAGAATGATATGGATGCCTGCGGCGCGCGCTTTTTGTGCCAGCCGCTGAACCGAATTCTGAATGTTTTTGTCGGCGGCCATGAGATCGGCGAACTCGTCGATGACGCAGACGATGTATGGCAGTCCGCCGTTGTTCTCGTTATATCCGGCGATGTTTTTTACGAGATTTTCTTCAAAAAGGCGGTAGCGGCGTTCCATTTCCGAAACCAGAAAGGCCAGAGCCTGCGCGGCCGGAGCCGTTTCGGTTATAACCGGCGCCAGCAGATATTTTTGCCGGTTGTAGACGCTGAACTCAATTTTTTTGGGATCTATCAGCACGAGTTTCAGATCAGCGGGCTTTTTGCGCGCTATCAGCGAGAGGATAAAGGTGTTAAGGCCGACGGATTTTCCCGAACCGGTCGTGCCGGCAACAAGCAGATGCGGCATTTTGGCCAGATCGGCGATAACCGGTGCGCCGGTGACGTCCACGCCGAGGATAAGCGGCAGCGCGCCTTCGGCCGAAAGGAATTCCGGGGTGGCGAGAAGTTTCTGAAAGTCGACGGTCTGGGGAACGTCGGCGGGCAGTTCAAAGCCGAGGGTGCCGTTTTCTTCCACGGCTTCAACGCGGAGAGACGGGGCGCCGAGCTCGCGCGAAATGTCTTCAAGAGCCGAGGTAACGGTTTTGATTTTGGTGCCCGGCGCCGGTTTGAATTCAATTCTGGTGATCAGCGGTCCGTGATTAATGTTTGTGACCTGTCCGCCGACGCCGTAGTGCGCGAGTACTTCTTTGAGATTATGCATTGCTTCGCCCCTTTGCAAAAGATTGTCGCCGAATTTTAAATTATCTTTTATTCGGAAAGTTGCAAGCAAAAACTCGATATATGTCGGTAAAAGGCAAAGAGTTTTAAATCCGAACACGAAGAATTGCCGCAAGGGCAGGGGCTTGTTTGGCCGGGACGAGAGGATTACTCATCGCTTCGCTTGAGTTGCACAGGCGCAATTTTTGCCTGCGGCAAAACCGGCGGT
>JAFUQJ010000105.1 GCA_017480995.1 Alphaproteobacteria bacterium | reverse complement strand
GATTGACGCGCGCAAGCTGCTGCTTCAGCCTTTTGCCTGGGATTCGCTTAAGCGCGCGCTGGCGTCAAAAACCGTCAAGATTGAGGCGCCGAGCGACGAAACCACCTTCACCACCATTTCGCTTGATCCCGAGCCGATTCCTCTCAAAGTCAAGGTTATTCTGACCGGCGACGAGGAGTTGTATGAGCTCTTGTCCGAACGCGATCCCGATTTTTCGGATTATTTCAAGGTTGAGGCTGACTTCGGCGTCATCATGGATCGTACGCCTGCCAACGAGATAGAATATGCCAAGCTCATCGGTTCGCTGTCCAAGAAGAAAAAGCTGCGTTCGCTGAACAAACAGGCCGTGGCCAAGGTCATCGAATACGCGTCGCGCCTGGCCGAAAGCTCCGAAAAACTGACCGCGCATATTGCCTCTATCGGCGATTTGCTGCGCGAAGCGGATTACTGGGCGCGCAAGTCCAAAGCCAACCAGATCGGCAAAAATCATATCGAGCAGGCCATAGACGCGCAGATATACCGCAGCGACCGCATCAAACAGGCAATGCTTGAGCAGATTGAAAAAGGCACGATTCTGATTGACGTCAGCGGCGCCAAAGTCGGGCAGATTAACGGTCTGGTCGTTTATAATTTCTCGCGCGCCAGCTTTGGCAAGCCTTCGCGCATTACCACCCAGGTTCGCATCGGCAAGGGCGAGTTTGTCAATATCGAGCGCGAAGTGGACATGAGCGGGCCGATTCACTCCAAAGGCGTTCTGATTCTTGAGAGCCTGCTGGCCAATCGCTTTGCCAAGTTTTCGCCGTTGTCGCTCAGCGCTTCGATTGTCTTTGAGCAGTCTTACGGCGGCGTCGACGGCGACAGCGCGTCTTCAACCGAATATTACTGTCTGTTGTCGGCCATTTCCGGCATTCCGATTAAACAGAGCATTGCCGTAACCGGCTCGATTAATCAGTTTGGCGAGGTTCAGCCGATCGGCGGTGTTAACGAAAAAATCGAGGGCTTCTTCGATGTCTGCGTCCGTCAGGGACTGACCAGCGAGCATGGCGTGGTTATTCCGCGCACCAATGTGCCGGATCTGATGCTGCGCGAAGATGTTCTGAAAGCCGTGGATGACGGAAAATTCCATATCTGGGCGGTGGATACCGTGGATGACGGTATTGAGATTCTGACCGGCCTCAAAGCCGGCGTTGCCGACAAACGCGGCGTTTATCCGAAAAAAACGGTCAACCGCGCAGTTCAGGACGGACTGGATTATCTTTACAAACGATATGTCCATTTTGCCAAAGAAACGCACGGCTGCCTCGGCAAATAACCGATAAGCCCCTTGCTTAAGGGGCTTTTTTATACTGTCAAAGGCCGAGTATAATCCATAGCTTAGGCAGGCCGAGATGGTATAAAAACCCGGCTCTTGTGACTTCCCAATACATCAAATTTATTATTGTTGAAATGACAATGATAACTCCAATATTCAATGAATTAAACTCGTACTGATTCATATCTTCGGGAAGCCTGAATTTTCTATAATAAAATGTCGAAATAAAGGATACTGATAACATAAAAACATCATAAGCAAGAAATGCAAGATTAAAGGGAGCATAAAATTGTAGTTCACAGGCAAACATTACCCATAAAACCGTGAATATAGCAATTATTACCACGGATATAGAAATTAATTGCCGAAATTAGCATTTTATGCTCCTTATTTATACATTATCTTATATTAACACAAAATAATATACAGCTTTTAAAAATACTTTTTCCACCATTCGTCATCATCGTCTTTTTGCGGAGTTATTATATTGCTCAAAGCATCCAGTCCTCGGGATGTCGCTTCTTGAACAGTTCCCCGGATCAGCGGATGAGCATTCCTTCCATACAGTTGATTGCTGAGTGTATTGCCAGTCATGTTACCGGCTGCTCCCAATGCCATGTTTTTGGCATATTCCTGCGGCGTGTTGTCTTCCGTCACGCCGACGCCGTAAGTCAGGCCGTTGGCAATGCCGGTCTTAAAGTTTCCGGTTGCTTTCATCGCCAGAGGCGCGGTTTTGGATACCCCGAGAATTTTGCCATAAGGATTGCTGGCAACCGAGCCGGCCGCTTCGGCAATTCCCATCGCCACGGGCATGTCTTTCTGTCCTTGGGCAATAACGTTTCTGCGGTTATCCCGGGCATCGGCATAACCGCGTTTTGCGGCATCCCAAAAAGATTCTTCGCTTTTGTTCCATTTGGGGTTCAGACTGGCCAAGCTATAGCCGAGCCCGCCCATAACGCCTTCCATTTCATCGGTAAAACCCAAAGAAAGACCGTTCAGTCCGGCACTCGCCAGTTGTTCGCCTTTTTTAAGGACATTGCCGAAAACGCCGTTTTGTTGCGGTTTTTCGTCTTTATGAAGATTCTCGTCATAATAAGAAATGTCGCCCAATGGGCCAGTCATTTTTGCCATTCCGCCGTTGGGCGAGGCAAAAAATCCTCCGAAGTAACGGAGGATTTTTAACGCAGATTACGCGTTCGTTAACTTGCGGGCATGTGGCAACGGTGCGAAGCAAGTGTTACGTAGCGGTGACCGAAGCGAGTTAGCGAATATTATGAGCTTAGGAGCAAGAGTGTTTGTCCCAGGCATAGGCAACGGCTTCGCGGGTAGTGTTAAATTGCGGTACCGGCTGCTGATTGACAGGGGTGCTTTGCAGCGGCTGAAGCCCAAGCCTTTTTCGGCGTTCTTCTTCGGTTTCCCACATATTATTCATCCTGATT
>JAFUQJ010000104.1 GCA_017480995.1 Alphaproteobacteria bacterium | reverse complement strand
CGCCAAATCGGCAAAATTCTGGTCACGCCGGACAACGCCGAAGAACTGCGCGCCGCCTGCGCCCAAGCCGGCCGCGCCTCCGGTATCGTCACCGTAACCGAGCGCCGGCAAATCGAGCGCGTTCTGCCGGCCGAAGCGGTGCATCAGGGGTTTGCGGCCTATTGCCGCGAGCTCGAAGAGTATGACCTTGACGAAATCTGCCGCATGGCCGAAAACCTCGAAAACTGTCATGTTCTGGTGCTTGATCAGGTAACCGATCCGCAGAACGTCGGCGCGATTATCCGTTCCTGCGTCGCCTTCAACACGCTGGCGCTCATTATGCAGGACAAAAATTCTCCGGCCGAAACCGGCGCCATGGCCAAAGCCTCCGCCGGCATGATCGAGCATCTGCCGATTGTCCGCGTCACCAATCTGACGCGCGCGTTGGAGAGGCTCAAAGACGCCGGTTTTTGGACAATCGGCATGGACGGCTATGCCGAAACCACCGTTGACAAGCTCAAAAAAGGCGGCAAAAACGCGGTTGTCATGGGCTCGGAAGGCAAAGGCATGCGCCGGCTGGTTGAAGAATCATGCGACGTCACCGTCAAACTGCCGATGAACGAAAAGGTCGAAAGCCTCAACGTTTCCACCGCCGCCGCCATTGTTCTTTACGAAATCAGCAAATAAACGGAAAGCAAAATGTCTGACAGCATCGAAATCACCGGACTGACCAAAAATTTTGATACTCTGACCGCGGTCGACAATCTGAACCTTGCCGCGCGCCCCGGCGAAGTCATCGCCCTGCTCGGCCCCAACGGCGCCGGCAAATCGACGCTCATGAACATGATTGCCGGATACCTCGCTCCGACGTCCGGACAGATTAAAATCCTCGGCGCCGACATTGCCGAACATCCGCTTTTGGCCAGACAAAACATCGGCTTTCTGCCCGAAGGCTCGCCGCTTTATCCCGACATGAGCGTTGCCGCTTTTCTCAAATACATGGCCGGCCTGCGCGGCGTCGGCGCCCCGCGTCTTGCCGAGGTTGCCGCTCTTGCCAAAATCGATGAAGTCATGAACTGCAAAATAGAAACCCTGTCCAAAGGCTATCTGCGCCGCGTCGGCTTTGCCCAGAGCATTTTGTCCGATCCGCCGGTACTGCTGCTCGACGAACCGACCGACGGCCTTGATCCCAATCAGAAAGAGCACATCCGCAAGCTGATTGCCGACATGGGCAAAACCAAAACCATTCTCATTTCCACTCACCTGCTGGAAGAGGCCGAAACGATTGCCGCCCGCATTGTCGTCATCGCCCGCGGACAGATAAAAGCCGACGGCACACTGCCGCGCATTCTTGCCCAAAACCGCAGCGTCACGCTGCACGAAGCATTCCGAAAACTGACGGGGGAAGAAAGATGAACAAACTCTGGATTGTTGCCAAAAACGAATTTTACCGTTATTTCACGTCGCCGCTGGCCTATGTCTACCTCATCAGTTTTCTGCTTCTGAACGGTTCTTTCGCTTTCTACTTCGGCCACTTTTTTGAAACCGGGCAGGCCAATCTGCTGTCGATGTTTTCTTTCCAGCCGTGGCTTTATCTGCTTTTTATTCCCGGTATTTCAATGCGCCTGTGGGCCGAGGAATTCCGCACCAAAACCGTTTTGCAGATCGTGACCATGCCGGTGTCGCTCGGCAGCCTTGTCTGGGGCAAATATCTGGCCGCCTGGGCCTTCTGCGGCATAGCCCTGCTGCTCACTTTTCCGTTCTGGATAACCGTCAACCTGCTCGGCACGCCCGACAACTGGGTAATTTTCGGCAGCTGCTGCGGCTCTTTTCTGCTTGCCGGCGCAATGCTCGCCATTTCCCAGACCATGTCGGCGCTGACCAAAAATCAGGTTATCGCGCTGGTTTTGTCGGTCTTTGCCAACCTGCTCTTTTTCTTGAGCGGACTTGAATACGTGCTTGACGTCTTCCGCTCTTTCCTGCCGCCGTTTGCCATTGACACCATCGCCTCGTTCAGCTTCCTGTCGCATTTTGAGACCGTGAGCTACGGCTTGATCGAGCTGCGCGACATCGTCTTTTTTGTCTCGCTGATTCTGATGTTCAATTTTATGACCGTCCTCATCATCAGTTTCAAAACCGCCGGCACCACCGCCTGGTTCAAATCGACGCAGACGAGTTTCTACGTTATTGTTTTTGTCTGCCTGCTGGCGGGCTTTGCCGGTCTCAACATGATTGCCAACACCTGGCTGCGCAGTCTCAAAATCGACTTTACCGAAGAAAAGATATTTACCCTCACCCCCGCCACCGAAAACATCCTGCAAAACCTGCCCAACCGCGTTACCGCCAAGCTGTATTTCTCGCCGGTAATCGCCGAGCGCAGCCCGCAGACGCGCCTGCTGTTTGACAAAGTGCGCCTGCTGCTGGAACAATACGGCCGGCTTTCCGGCGGCAGACTGACGCTGCAGCTGCTCAACCCCGAACCGTTAAGCCGCGTCGAGGACGAAGCCGTCGCCGGCGGTCTGCAGCCGTTTCCGCTTGTTGACAGCAACGTCAATGCCTATTTCGGTCTGATTTTTGTCGACGAAGCCGACAACCGACAGGTTATCCGCCTGTTTCCGCCGGAGCGCGCCGGCTTTTTGGAACAGGACCTGACCGAGGCGCTGTATCTTCTCGGCCGCCCCAAAAAGAACCTGGGCATTCTCACCTCGCTCCCGATGTTTGAAGACGTTATCGAAAACGTCGCCACCCCGCAGTGGGAAATCGTCAGCCTGCTTCAAAAGTTTTACAACGTCCGCCGCGTTGACAACGGCAGCAACAATCTGGACGGCCTTGACGCGCTGCTGATTGTCCACCCGCGCGAACTTTCGGCCGACACCGTCGAAAAAATCAAAAAATATAACATCGGCGGCGGCAAGGTTCTGGCCTTTTTTGACATAGCGCCCGAAGCAGTCCGCATTTTCGCGCCGTCAACCGATGTTCTCAAGCCGTCCGACTACGATTCGCTGACCGATTTCTGGGGCATTCGTTATGTCAGCAAGGCCGTTGTCGCCGACTTTGACAACTCAACCCTGATTGACGCCTCGCTTGACTACCGACATAACCCCGAGTTTACGCAGGACGTGATTCAGTTTTATCTGCCGCGCGCGGCGTTCAACCCGCAGGTTCCGGCCACCCGCCTGCTGAAAAAAATGCTTCTGACCTCGGGCTCGGTTTTTGTTCCCGTCAAAGAAGCGCCGGTCGACATTGTGCCGCTGCTGACGATCGGCGGCAATTCGCAGCTGTTCTCGGCCGACGTCGTCTACAAAAACGTCCACCCGTCTTACATGCTGCGCAACTTCAAGGCCGACAACAAACTCAAACTTTTCTCGGCCTATGTCAAAAGCCGCGATCCCGAGCGTCCCTTCGAGATGATTGCCGTCGGCGACAGCGACCTGCTTTATGACAATTTCTGGATGCGCCACAACACTATCCTCGGCACCTCCTACGCCGTTCCGATACTCGACAACGCCAACTTTGTGCTCAACGCGCTCGATTTTTTAACCGGCGACAATACGCTGGTTCCGCTGCGCGGCAAAAGCAGTATCGACCGTCCGTTTGCCAAGGTTGAAAACATTCGCCGGCAGGCGCTGCAAAACTTCAAAATTCAGGAAGTCGACATTTTCTCCAACATCGAAAAAGCCAAAGCCGGACTGGAAGAAATCACCGCCAAACGCCGTTTTGAGGGACGCGAAAACTTCTCTGTCGACGAACTCGCGCTTATTGCCAAAATCCGCCGGCAGCTTGATGAAGAGCGCCTGAAACTGCTCACCATCCGCACCGGACTGAATCAAGAGATTGACAAGATTCTCGGCCGCGTCAAATTTTTCAACATTTACGCCGTGCCGCTGCTGATTCTCGCGGTTCTGCTGCTGTTGCGGCTGCGCCGCGGCGTCTGCCTGCGTCTTGGACGCCCGCGGTTCAACGCGCCGCTCCTGCTCGTCATCAGCGCGGGCCTGCTGCTTCTTTTGGCCGGCCTGGCCGCCACGCGCTCCGCCCGGGAAACGACCGCCCCGGCCGAAGAAAAACCGCTTTTTGCCGCTTTTGCCGAAAAAATCAACCAAATTGACACGCTTACCTTCCGCAGCCGCGCCCGCGAACTGACGCTGCGCCGCCGCGGCAATCTCTGGGAAATTGAAGGACAGCCGCATATTATGGTCAACCAGCAGCGTATCGCCCGTCTGCTCGCGACGCTGCTTTCGGGCCGTCTGCTGGAACAACGCACCGCCAAACTCGAAAACTTCGACCGCTTCGGCCTCACCCCTCTTTCCGCCGAAGCGTCGCAAATGACCGAACTGGAATTATCCTCCGGCAGCAAAAAACTGTACGGCCTCGAAATCGGCAGATACGACATTGACCTCGGACGCGGCCGGCGCGGCGCTTATGTCAAATTCCCCGGCAGCTACGAAGTCTGGCTCTCCGACTTGGATTTGATAAACCTTGATTTGGATTGGCGCAACTGGAGTTTCAACCGTTTGTGGGATCTTCACTTCGGTCGTTTTGCCTCAATCAACGGCAGCCGCGATCCCGCCTTTCTGGCCGACATGGCGCGTCTGCTGCTCAACACGCCGTTTGTTGCTGCGGCCGCAGACATGCCCGCCCCGTCTGAAAAGCTACAAACGCTGCGCATCAGCGCCGAAGGCGGCAGCGAACTTGAGCTTGAAATCTTCCGTGTCCAAGACAAAATATATGCCCGCTACCGTTTTCTGAAAACCGCGGCCGAAAACGACTTGCAAATCTTTGCCGGCTATGCTAAGCCCGTTTTCTATGAAATTCCGGAAAACAAATGGAAGGAAATCGCAGATGTCATCGCCGGACATAACGCGACAGAATAAGCTCAAAAAAGCCGCCGCCTCAGCCAGCATTGCGCTGGCGGGCACACTCATCGTTCTCAAAAGCCTCGGCGTTTTTTACACCGGTTCGCTGGCGGTTTTGTCGTCCGTAATCGACAGCCTGGCCGATTTGTTTGCCTCCGCCGTCACCTATGTTGCCGTACGCGTTTCCTCTCAGCCGGCCGATCCCAAGCACCGCTACGGACACGGCAAAGCCGAGGCGTTGAGCGCATTGCTGCAGGCAGCCTTTATCATGGGTTCAGGCTTGTTTGTCCTGTACGACGGCATTCGCCGCTTTTTCTATCCGCAGCCGCTGGAGCAAACCGGTTTCGGCATCGGCGTAATGACGGTCAGCCTGATTTTAACGCTGGCGCTGATTGTTTTTCAGCGTCATGTCGCCCGGCGCACCAACTCGCAGGCCATCCGTGCCGACGCCGCGCATTATACGGTCGACGTCATTACCAACATTTCGATTATCCTCACGCTGTCGATTGTCTCCCTGACCGGCCTCGGCTGGTTTGACACGCTCGCGGCAATCGCCGTCGCGGCCTACCTGCTGCTCAACGCTCACAAGCTGGCCAAAGACGCCGTCGCCCTGCTGATGGACAAAGAACTGGGCGGCAATATCCGCGAAAAAGTCGAAAAGCTCGTTCTGAACTGCAGCCATGTCGAAGGCCTGCATGACCTGCGCACCCGCGACCTCGGCGGCCAATACATGTTTGAGCTGCATTTGGAGCTTGACGGCCGCCTGACTTTGTTTGAGGCGCACAAATATTCGGACGAGGTCGAGAACCGGATAAAACAAACGTTTCCCAACGCGCAGGTCATCATCCACCAGGATCCGGCCGGCTTGTTTGAGAAACGGCTTGACACCGAAATTGATTCGACGCGGAACAACCGTCCCTAATATCCCCAAAAATTTTAATTGCAAATTAACCGCCGCCGGGTATACTGGCCTTGCTTGCGGCGGGTTGCCGCAGCGGAGTGTAGCAACTCCTTGTCAGTAAAAGAACAACTCCTTAAATGGGGAGCCGGGGATATAAGCGTGCCTGCATGTCGAATAACCCGGACTGTTCTGACACAGTTGCTAACTCCCCGCCTTTGATCTTTCAGAGGCGGTTTCTTTTTAACAAAGAATAAGGAGTTAAACAATGAAACTAAAAGCACATCAGATTTTAAGAGACCGTCTGGCGCCTTTGCTGGTCGAAGAGCGACTGAAACGCAACTTGCAGCCGGAGCAGATTGCGCTGGTCTGCGACTTGTCGGCAGATACGATTAAGCAGATTGAAAAAGGCTGCGATATGTCCTTCCAAAAATACCGCCGGCTGCTGCGCTATTATAATAAAAAGATAAAGCTCGAACTGGTTGATTATAACACGCCGCAAACACAAAAAACCGAATAATGGTTTGAACCGGAAGAAAAGAGAGAAAATCTTATGATTTTCTCTCTTCTTATTTTTGCATTAACCAAAGAAAGTTCGGAGAATGGCTCAGATAGAGTGATTTCTAGGGGTGGCGACACCGGAGTTTACTAAAGCGTAAATGAGGATGTCGCCATGCCCCGTAAAATCGCTCTAGATGAGCCGTTATACGAACTTTACCTATAACTTCTCGATTCTCATCCTATAGAACGACCGCCAAACAAACAGCAGGCCAAGCAGGAAGAATGCGATACCGAGTCCGAGCGATACGCAGCGCGGCGCGGCAACGGCCATTTCGACCGCCAGCAGACCGAACAGCGTCGTGAACTTGATAATCGGGTTTAGCGCAACCGACGAAGTGTCTTTGTACGGATCGCCGACCGTGTCGCCGACAACCGAGGCCGCGTGCAAAGCCGAGCCTTTCTCGTTCAAATCGACTTCGACGACT
>JAFUQJ010000103.1 GCA_017480995.1 Alphaproteobacteria bacterium | reverse complement strand
CCTTGGCTTCGCGCTCTTTCCCGATGCATCTGCGCTGCATCGGAGGGCGAGTCCGTCCCGTAAGCCTCGAACTTCGCTTCCAGCTCGTTCTCGCCAACTATCGACTCCAAGCCGGAGAATGACGTAGAAAGAAAAAACGCCCGAGAATGACATAAAAGAAGAACGCCCGAAAATGACTAAAAAAAGAAAGTCCGGAAATAACGTTGAAGAAGAGTGCCCTCGAGAGAAGACTTTTGAAGTGGAGCGCTGGAGAATAAAAAACAACCGCTGCTCCGGTTGTTTTTTGACGACAGACGAAGTTTGTTTAATGAGCCAGCTAGTGTAAACGACGCGCAGCGAATTTAGCAAACGAGTGACCGCAGCGAGTTAGCGACTAAAAGCTCATGCTTTTAGAGCTTACGAGCCAGAAAACGGGACTATTCCCGTCCGTGATACAAAAACGCTATCCCAAAGGAGAGCGTTTGAAGTGGAGCGGATAACGGGAATCGAACCCGCATCCTAAGCTTGGGAAGCTCACATTCTACCATTGAACTATATCCGCAACGCTGATACTGATAATACAAAAAAATCAGCTTGGCAAGAATTTTAATCGGCTTTAGTTCACAACCAAAACAACGCCGAGAATAATCAGCACGAAACAAAACAGTTTTTTCATCAACAATTGTGTAGAAATCTTCTCGTTCAGCGGAATGTTATAGCGTTTTAGCATATAGTAGCAGAACCCGAGCAGGAAAATCGGCTCCGTCGCGCCGATAGAAGAACTGACCACCGGCGACAGCCCCGACATACCGTATACCTGCGCCACCACTTCCAGAAAGCAGATAAACTCGTTAACCGCAAAAATCTTAAATTTTCCCAGATACGGCGGAAAATTTTTGACAATATCGCGGCGCCATTTCTGCCGAAACAGAAAGACAAACGGCATCAGGCCCGAAATCAGATTCGGATAAACCACCATGTTTACCCAGTTGGCGTCTTCAATCAGCACATATTTTTCGACAATCGCATACACGGCGCGCAGCAGCGAAGCAAAAACCATATAATAAAAAGCGCGGCTCAGCTTGGGGATTCGCGTTCCCTTGATGCTCAGCGCCACCGACGCCATGATAATGACCAAAAATCCGATATACTGCGTCAGGCTCAAAACCTCGCCCAAAAACAAAAACGACATCAGCGGAATGGTAATCTGCCCGAGCGAAAACAGCGCCGCCACAATCGAACTGTCGATAACTTTCAGCGCCGTGTAAAACGGATACAAATACAAAACGTCTATCAACGCCAGCCCGGTATAACACAGCAGAGCCTGCCAGGTCGGCACCGTCGGCATCCCGAATACAAAGACCAGCGGCAGAAAAACGCAGTTCATCAGAGAGATGTAAAAAATCATCGTCGTCTGGCGTTTAAACGTGCAGTTGGAAAGCCTGCTTTCAATAATACACGCCGTTGCCCCGAAAGCGGGAGCAAAAAAAGCTATCAGAATAAATAACATCAGAAATTCTTCCCGGTCTACTTTTACTTTATGCCACTGTAACAGAAGCCGGTTAATTTTTCTTAAAAAAAAACTCCCCCGGACTTCAAAATCCGGAGGAGCGGCAAAAAACCGAAACCTTATTCCGACAGAGCTTTCAGCTTGGCGTTCAGACGCTCGATGCTGGCCTTGGCGTTGGCAATCGCTTCCTGCGTTTCGGAAGACGAGGCGTCGTCGCCGGACTGCCATTTTTCGATTTTGGCTTTCAAATCGGCAATTTTTTCTTCCAGCTGAGTTTTGTAGCTTTCGGACTTGGCGCTGTTTTTCAGCTTGGCTTCGTCAATTTTGGCACTGGCCTTGTCTGCCGCGCTCTGCACCTTGCCGGCCGCTTCGACAATGTCCCACGCCGCGGCGCTGCCGCCGTAAACAACGGCCAGGGCAACGGCCGCCGCACCCCAAATCTTGTTCATTTCAATCTCCTTTGTCAAATAAAAGTTACCTTTTGTACTATAAAGGACCGTTCCCGCCGCTTCAATAAAAAACATTAACAAATTCAACATTTTTTTCTAGTCTTTAAAAAAAGAGTATGTTATAAAACGCGCAGAAAGATTCTATTTAAACCGAAGGCCGGCAGATCAGGCATAAAACCGTCTAATCTGGGGCCTTTTTTATTAACTTAACTTAAGGATGTACTATGTCAGAAGTTAAAATGAAAATGATGGACGGTAACGAAGCCGCGGCCTCTGTTGCCCACCGCATGAACGAAGTCTGCGTCATCTACCCGATTACCCCGTCGTCTCCGATGGGCGAATGGGCCGACGCCTGGTCTGCCGCCAAGCAGAAAAATATTTGGGGCATTGTTCCCGAGGTTCAGGAAATGCAGTCCGAAGCCGGTGCCGCCGGCGCCTGCCACGGTTCGATTCAGGCCGGCGCGCTGACCACCACCTTTACCGCCTCTCAGGGCCTGCTGCTGATGATCCCCAACATGTACAAAATCGCCGGCGAACTCTCGCCGTTCGTTATGCATGTTGCCGCCCGTTCTCTGGCTTATCATGCTTTGTCCATCTTCGGCGATCATACCGACGTCATGGGCTGCCGCCAGACCGGCTTTGCCATGCTGGCTTCCAACTCCGTTCAGGAAGCGCACGACATGGCCGCCATCGCCCAGACTTCGACATTGCGTTCCCGCGTGCCGTTCATGCACTTCTTTGACGGTTTCCGCACCTCGCACGAAATCAAAAAAATCAAGCTGCTCTCCGACGATGATCTGAGAGCCATGCTCGAAGGCGTCGACTATACTTTCAACGCCAAAAACGCCCTGCGTCCCGAAGCTCCGGTTATCCGCGGCACCGCGCAGAACCCCGACGTCTTCTTCCAGGGCCGCGAGGCTTCCAACCCGTATTACAGACAGGTTGAAGGCATTGTCCAGGAAGAAATGGACAAGTTCGCCAAGATCTCCGGCCGTCAGTATCATGTTGTCGACTACTACGGCGCTCAGGATGCCGATCAGGTTATCGTCATCATGGGTTCGGGCGGCGAAACCGTTGAAGAGGCGATTGACTACCTCAATGCCAACGGCCGGAAACTCGGCGTCATGAAAGTACACCTCTATCGTCCTTTCCCGGAAAAATCTTTCCTCAAAGCTCTGCCGGCCACCGTCAAGACCGTTTCCGTTCTTGACCGCACCAAAGAATCCGGCTCCACCGGCGAACCGCTGTACCTCGACGTCGTCGCCACGCTGAGCCAGGCTTTTGCCCGCGGCGAGCTCAAATCCATGCCCAAAATCGTCGGCGGCCGCTATGGTCTGTCTTCCAAAGAATTTACTCCGGGCATGGTTAAGGCCGTTTATGACAACGGCGCAAGCGCCAACCCGATTAACGGCTTCTCCGTCGGTATCACCGATGACGTCAACAAAACCTCACTGCCGTTCGACGATTCGATCGACACCGAGCCCAAAGACGTTGTCCGCGCCGTATTCTTCGGTCTGGGTGCGGACGGTACCGTCGGCGCCAACAAAAACTCGATTAAGATTATCGCCGAAGACGCTGGCAAATACGGTCAGGGCTACTTTGTTTACGATTCCCGCAAATCCGGCTCGATGACCACATCGCACCTGCGTTTTTCGGACAATCCGATTAAATCGGCTTATCTGGTCAACAAGGCCGACTTTGTCGCCTGCCACCAGTTCCCGTTCATGCGCAAGGTCGACATCTTGAAGATTGCCAAACCGGGCGCCACCTTCCTGCTCAACGCGCCTTATGAGGGCAACGAGGTCTGGAACCACCTGCCGCGCGAAGTTCAGCAGACGATTATTGACAAGAAACTCAATTTCTATGTCATCAACGCTGTCGACGTCGCCCGCAAGACCGGCATGGGCCAGCGCATTAACACCGTTATGCAGACCTGCTTCTTCGCAATCTCCAACATCCTGCCCAAGGACGAAGCGATTGCCCAGATTAAAAACGCCATCAAAAAGACCTACAGCAAAAAAGGCGACGCCATTGTTCAAAAGAACTTCGAAGCCGTTGACGCCTCTTTGGAACACCTCCACAAGGTTGACGTTCCGGCTCAGGCCGATTCCAAACTGAGCATGTCTGCTCCGGTTCCGGCCGATGCTCCCGAGTTTGTCAAAAAGCTGACGGCCGAAATCATTGCCGACCGCGGCAACGAACTGCCGGTTTCCGCCTTCAAGGACGTTGTCGACGGCACCTGGCCGACCGGCACCACCCAGTACGAAAAACGCTGCATCGCAACCGAGATTCCGGTATGGGATCCCGAAACCTGCATTCAGTGCGGCAAATGCTCGCTGGTCTGCCCGCACGGCGTTATCCGCATGAAGGTTGCTTCTGACGAAGAACTCAAAAACGCTCCGGAAACGCTCAAACGCGCCGCTTACAAGGGCAAAGAGTTCGCCGGCAAACAGTTCATCCTGCAGATTTCTCCGGAAGACTGCACCGGCTGCGGCATCTGCACCTCTGCCTGCCCGGCCAAGAACAAGGCTAATCCGGAACTCAAGGCCATCAATATGGATCACATCGAGAACCACCTCGAGGCCGAAGTTGCCAACTGGAAGTTCTTCGAAACACTGCCTTATGTTAAGAGAACCGAAGTTGCCAAAAACCTGCCCAAGACCACTCAGATGATTCAGCCTTTGTTTGAATTTTCGGGTGCCTGCGCCGGCTGCGGCGAAACGCCGTACGTCAAGCTGTTAACCCAGCTGTTTGGCGACCGCATGGTTGTTGCCAACGCTACCGGCTGCTCCTCGATTTACTCGGGCAACCTGCCGACCACGCCTTATGCCAAAGACGAAAAAGGCCACGGACCGGCCTGGGCCAACTCCCTGTTTGAAGACAACGCCGAATTCGGCCTGGGCATGAGATTCTCGATTGACCAGCAGACCGGCTTTGCCAAAACCCTGTTGGAAGGCCTCAAAGACAAAGTCGGCGCCGAGCTGACCGACAAACTGCTGAGCAATCCGCAGTCGACCGACCTCGAGATTGACGATCAGCGCGCTCTGGTCAAACAGCTGCGCGACAAGCTGGCCGGCATCAACACTGCCGAAGCCAAACATCTCGACAAGCTGGCCGACTACCTGATTAAGAAATCGGTCTGGATTCTGGGCGGCGACGGCTGGGCCTACGATATCGGCTTCGGCGGTCTCGACCACGCGATTGCCTCCGGCAAAAACATCAACATTTTGGTAATGGACACGGGCGTTTACTCCAACACCGGCGGCCAGCAGTCCAAGGCCACCCCGATGGGCGCTTCGGCCAAGTTTGCGACGGCCGGTAAGGCGCTGCCCAAGAAAGATCTGGCCATGATTGCCATGTCCTACGGCAACGTTTATGTGGCTCAGGTTGCTTTTGGCGCCAACGACTCCCAGGTCATCAAAGCCATGAACGAAGCGGAAGCCTATGACGGTCCGTCCATCATTATCGCTTACTCGCACTGTATCGCTCAGGGCTTTAACCTGGCCAACGGTCTGGAGCACCAGAAAGCCGCCGTCGAGACCGGTTCTTGGCCGCTGTTCCGTTACAATCCGGAAAACATTGCTCAGGGCAAGGCCCCGCTGATGCTGGATTCCAAAGCTCCGAGCAAACCGCTGGCCGACTATATGGCCAACGAAACCCGTTTCCAGATTGTGAACAAAGCCAACCCCGAGCGTTATGAAACCCTGTTGAATAAGGCTCAGGAACTGGCCAACGAAAAACGTTCCCTGCTGGAACACATGGCCGAATTTAAGGCTGCCGAATAAGCAGCTTTAAGCCAAACCGAAACACCCTGTCTTGCGGCAGGGTGTTTTTTTGTGTATTATTGAAGAATCAACTCGCCAAGCCCATATTGATTTACCATAATAAGCCATATGTACTATTTTTGCGGAGTCTCATACCATGGAAAACCAAAAACAAACCTACAAACTGACACCCGAACGTATCGCCGGCCTGTATAATCAGGAATATCTGCGCCAAGCCTCCAAAGGCGAAAAATTCAAGTCCCTTGACGGCGGACTGCAGCGCGCCGTCATTGAGGAGGCCTTGCTTGAAACGGAAGCGATGAAGCTCTCCCGAACCTACGGCGAAGACGCCCGGGAAAAAGAAACCGCTTATTTTGAAAAATATCTCGAATTTTACGCCTATCAGGCTGCCCGCGAACCTGCCCGTTTCCGCGAGCGGGAATCCGACTTTCTCAGGATTCACATATCCAAAGCCAGCCGTGACGCGGCCCGCGAAATAGAAATAAAAGACCGCGCCGGACGAATTGACAGCTTCCGGGCGGCCCAAGAACTCAGCACCGTAAAAAACATCATCGGCACCCGCCAGAGATAAACTTTCGGCCCTGCTTTCCGCCGGCTGCCGCTTCCGTAAAACAACGGCGCGGCCGGCGGATTTTTTTTATCCGTTTTCTTTTTTCGACATTTTGCTTGACAAAATTAGCCCAAAAATCATAAACTGACACACAAACAAGTATTATAAACAAATTAAATCGAACGCTTATGAAAACAATGTCAATTCCTGAGGAAGAATGTCAGTATTATGACTACCCGATGGCTGCCGCCCTGTACAAAGAACTCGGCTGCAGCGGTGATCCCCGGCTCGGCGTCCTGGTCTACCGACAGGATGATATAGAGTACAACACGGTTGGCTGGTACAGCGAAGAAGATGATGATACGGCTATGGATTTTCCGATATTCAAAAATTTTCAAATGGAAAACGAACCGGAAAATGTTTGCTTCATTCCGCTGTCCGAGAGAGAAATCTTTACCATTGACGATCGACTGTACATCGTCATTGCCCTCGACCAAGGCCTCGGCATCCGCCGCCTCAATCTGCTGTTTGACGAAAGCATCGTCAGATCTGCCAACGCGCTTCGCAGCATTCCCGACGTTGAGTACCAATTGTGCAAGGTCTACGCCAGAGGATACCCGAAAAAGTTTCTCGACTATTGCTGGGTTGGCCGGCTCGATGCAGAAATGTCGAATAATATGCCGACGATGATTATTTATCCCGCTTTCGGCTTGGAAGAAACAAGCTCGGGAGAAATATCCGGCAGTCTGGAGGCCGTCCCGCTGCGGGAAGGAGAAACGCTGTACCGAAAAGGCACGCTCTGGCAGTTATCTTTGGACGAAACCTATGGCGCCAGCCTGGTCCCGTTGATGGAGCTGCCGTTCTATGCCGGTTTTAATGACGAAAAGACGCTTCTCAACTAAGCTAAATAAGCAAAAAAAACTCCGCTTTTTGAAAAAGCGGAGTTTTTTTGTTAATGCCGCAGATACGCGTTCAGCAGCCGGATACCGAATGCCGTCGCCCCTTTCGGACAAAGCTCGGTCCCTTTCTCCAGCCTGTCGACGCCGGCAATGTCCAAATGCGCCCATTTGACGCCGTCTTTGACAAACCGCTGCAGAAAGCAGGCCGCGGTGCTACCGCCGGCATTGGCGCCGCCCAAGTTCTTCATGTCGGCCACCGGAGAATCTATCATCTTGTCATAAGCCTTGTTGACCGGCAGACGCCACAAGTTCTCGCCGCTTTCCTCGCCGGCCTTAATCAGCTCGGCCGCCAGCTTGTCGTCATTGCCGAACAGACCTGCATACTCGCTTCCCAAAGCCCGCATCGTCGCGCCGGTTAAAGTCGCAATGTCGATGATTTTCCGAACTTTGTATTGCTCCTGAACATAAGTCAGACAATCGCCCAAGACCAAACGCCCTTCGGCATCGGTATTCAAAACCTCTACCGTTTGTCCGGAAAGCGAAGTCAGAATATCGCCCGGGCGGATTGCACTGCCCGAAGGCATATTCTCAACCAGCCCGACAATACCGACGGCGTTCACCGGAGCCGCCTGCAAAGCCAGTGCCTTAAGGCTGGCCGCCACCACCGCCGCGCCGGTCATGTCGCCTTTCATATCGCCCATGCCGGCGCCCGGCTTAAGCGATATGCCGCCGGAATCAAAGGTAACGCCCTTGCCCACCAGCGCAATGTCAAAATCTTCCTGCTCAGATTTGCCCTTCCATTGCAAAACGGCAACCCGCGGCTCGTTAACCGAGCCCTGCGCCACGCCGAGCAGCAGGCCGAAACCTTTTTCCCGCAGTTCGTTTTTTTCAAGGATTTCAATTTCCAGTCCGAGATACTTCAGGCGTTCGATATCGTCTGCAAACACCTGCGGCGTCAGATAATTGGCCGGCTCGTTGCACAAGTCGCGGCCGTAGCGGACCGCATTGGCCAGAGCCGCATAGTTTTTGAAATCTTCGGCCGCGTCGACAGCGTCCGGCAGCTTAAAAATCATCTGCTCCAAAGCCGGATATTCTTCGGCCTTCTTTTTGGTAAAATACTTGTCAAAACGATAGCTTCCGAGCATCAGGCCGAAAGCAATCTCGCAGGCAATCCGCTTGGCGTCAAGCCGGCAGCCCTTGAGCTCTTCGACCATATAACAGCCGACGCTGTCCCGAAACAAACGTTTGGCCAAACTTCCGCCCAGCTTTTGCAGGGCCAAAGCGTCGGGATTTTTGCCGACTCCGGCCACGATAATCTTGCTTCTGCCGCCCAGAACTTCGACAAACTGCCCGCTCTTTCCCTCAAACTTCGCCTGACGCAGCGCCTTCAAAACAGCTTCTCTTTCATCTTTGGACAAAGAGGCCAGGCCGGGTTTCGTTTTCTCCGCGCAGCCCACGATCCTGACGGCCTCGGCGCCGATTTTTCCTTTTGTAAAGACCACTTCCAGCATAATTTGTTCCTCCAAGGTTGTTTTGCGCTTATTTTGACTCAAAATAATAAATATTTTGCTAAATTTTCTCCACATCTCTTCTTTTCGTCTGGACTCGTAATTATATGATGCCTATACTTTATATAGACAAAATAATACAGACAAAATCATGAGCAAAGCGCAGAATGACAAAAGATTGTCTACCGAAAGAGTTCTTGTTGCCGCAATAAGAAACAAAATGGATGCGCTGGCCAACGCTCAATTTTTCAAAAACCGCTCCAACTCGGCCAAAAGCCGCAACCGCGGCGAATATCAAAAACTTTCCAGCGCCGAGAAAAGGCTTGTCCGCCGCATAAAAGTTCAACAGCTCAAAACCGAAATCCACCTCCTGCTGTACGCCAACGGCTTCCGGCCCCACATTCGCGATCCGCAGATACCGCGGGCAACGACGGAAGAAAGCCTTGCCATCCGTTTTGATTTTGACGGCATTCTCCACCGTCCCGACAGCACTTTGCTTTCCGCCCCTTATGCCAATGCCAGACAAATTTATCAGGAAGCGCTGAACAACGGCGACACCCCGCTCCCTCCGGAATATAACCCCGGAGACTATCGGCTGGACGACTCTCCGGTCTGGCGGAAACTGAAACTTTTTGACAACTTCCGCCAAACCCGCAAAAAAATCATCAACAGCCTGGTGCACAACCGCATTCCGCCCGAAGCCGTCCCCGCCATGAATTATTATGACTTTGTCGATACGCTGACTGACGCCTGCAAAAGAACCAATACCCGCCCTTTCGAAGGCAGCCGCTCTCAAAACCTCAAAATGTTTGCCCACTGCTACGGCGAAGAATTCACCCAAATTATGCTCTCTTTGCGTTACAAACCCGATGCCGTTCATCAAATGCTGCAGCAAATGCACAAAGGCAGCAGCCCCAACATCCTCGATCTTCATCACAAAACCAACGTCACCAACTTCCGCGAATTGGAACACCCCGAAAAAATCAACGCTTTTCCCAACATGTTGCTGACCTTTATCCACCCGCACCATCGTTCGCTGCATTTTGACAAAGGCTACGACATTGACAAAGACATCGTGTTTTTCGGCGGTTACGATCCGGCTTACCAAATCCGCCGCAACCCCGAAAAGGAGCGTCAATACCTCATCTCCAAAGGACGCCTGCCGAAAAATGCAAAAACTCGTTAAACAGCTCAACGCCCTGCCGGACGCCAATACCGGCAAACCAGTCGACGCCGCGCAGATAATCCTTTGCCAAAAACAGCTGTGCGAAAACGACTTTGCGCCGCTGCCCGAAGAATACGCCGCTTTGCTGCATCACTTCAACGCCTTTGCCTGGAACGGCAGTTTCCTTTACGGCGTCAAACCCTTTAAGGACTTTTTTCTCGACCTTGTCGGCGAAAACATGCTGGCTTTTCACCCGCTGCCAAACCTCAACGTCATCCTCGGCTGCAACGAATATGATTATCTGGCCTGGAATTGTGCCGACGCCAGCTATCAAATAATTGACAAATCAGACTTCATGGTGCTAAATACATACGCCGGCTGCGCCGATGCAGTCCGCCATATTTTAAAGATTGAAGATGACGAATATCTATAACGACACGCCCGCCGACATCGAACAAGCCGCCCGTATCATTCGGAACGGCGGGTTGGTTGCGTTCCCGACCGACACCGTCTACGGCCTCGGCGCCGACGTTTATAATCCCCAAGCCGTCGCCGCCATTTTCGAAGCCAAAGGCCGCCCGACTTTCGATCCGCTGATTTCGCACATCGCCGAGATAGATTTTCTGCCCGAATACGCCTGCACCGACGAGCGTGTTATGGCTCTGGCACGGCACTTCTGGCCCGGTCCGCTGACTTTTGTTCTCAAACGCAAAGAACACAATCCGTCGCTGGATTTGGTCTGTTCCGGTCTGCCGCACATCGCCGTCCGCATGCCCAATCATCCGCTGGCGCTCAAGCTCATCAAAACTGCCGGCGTACCGATTGCCGCGCCTTCGGCCAACAAATTCAAATGCATTTCGCCGACCACCGCCCGGCATGTTGCCGACAGCCTCGGCGACAAAGTTGATATGATTCTTGACGGCGGTCCTTGCAAAATCGGCGTCGAAACCACTATCGTCGACTTGACCACTCCCGAAATGGTCATGCTGCGCGCCGGCGGCCTGAGCAAGGAAGAAATCGAATCTTTCACCGGCGAAAAAGTGGTTGTCTCGCACGGCGATCCGAACAAACCGAGCGCGCCCGGACAGCTGCTCAAACACTATGCGCCGCAAATGCCGATGCGTATCAACATCGCGCAGGAAAACGTCCGTCCCGACGAATTTTACATCGGATTCGGCAGTGTCAAAAACGCGCGGCTCAATCTCAGTCCTTCGGGCAGCCTTAGCGAAGCCGCCGCCAATTTGTTTGCTTACATGCGTCTGGCGGAAACGCATACGGAATGCCGGGGCATTGCCATGTCACCCATTCCCGAAACAGGCCTCGGCCTGGCCATTAACGACCGCATCCGTCGCGCCTCCTACGACAAATAATCTCCCGTTCTCCGACTTGTGTGTTTTGCCGCCGCACGCACGCAAAAATTTTTTATTTTTTTCGCGCTCCATTCTTGACAAAATTTGCCCAAAGCGATGTTTTATAACTCTAATCATTAAAACGTACAAACTATGACAAAAATTATTATCCTCCTCGGCATGATCGCCACTTTTCTCGGATTTGCCCTTATTATGCTGTGCGGAATCTTTTCCATACTGCATGACATCAAATCCGTCTTCAAAAAAGAAACGAACAATACGGATGATGAAATTTAACTCAAACAGTCATGTTAATCATCATCACTCTGCTGGCAATATGTATGTTGTCAGGCTCGGCCAAACTCCGCCGCCGTCTGCTGCGGATACTGGCTAAACTAAAAAAGCTCCGGCCTTTCTGAGGTTCCGGAGCTTTTCCTTTTCGATATTCTTATTTATTGAAATATTCCAGCAGATAGCTGCGCAAATCAGCCGTATTCACTCTGATCTGCTCCATTGTGTCGCGATCGCGGATAGTCACCGATTCCGGCTGATTTTCAATCGTCTCAAAATCCACCGTCAGGCACAGCGGCGTGCCGACCTCGTCATGCCGGCGATAAGCCTTGCCGATGTTTCCGGTGTTTTCGAGCGCCACGCGGCCGATGCCGAGCTTAAGCAGACTTTGCTTAATCTCATGACATTTGGCCATAATCTGCTCGTTGTTTTTCTTGAGCGGAATCACCGCCACCTTAATCGGCGCCAGATGTTTTTTGAGTTTCAGGACAATACGGCTGTTGCCGCCGCCCAGATCTTCCTCGGTGTAGGCTTCGGTCATCACCGCCAGAACGCCGCGGTCAACGCCCATCGAAGGCTCAATCACAAACGGAACCACCCACTTGTTGGCATCGTCCATAATGCAGAGCTTCTGAGTAGAATCCGGATTGGCATGGCAATGCGAGGTCAGGTTCATTTCGTCCTGCGCCTTGGTATGATTGCCCAAATCATAATCGGTGCGGTTGGCAATTCCTTCCAGCTCTTCCATACCGTGCGGAAACTGATATTCAATATCATAACAGGCCTTGGCATAATGCGCCAGATCTTCCTTCGGCGTGGTATAAATATTGATGTTCTCGCGTTTCAGTCCCTGCTCTTCCCACCATTTAATCCGCTCTTCTTTCCAGAGCTCATGCCATTTTTCGTCTTCGCCCGGCATAACGAAATATTCAAGCTCCGCCTGCTCAAACTCGCGCACGCGGAAAATAAAATTGCGCGGCGTAATCTCGTTGCGGAATGATTTGCCGATTTGGGCAATGCCGAACGGCAGCTTGCGCGAGGTCGCGTCAACCACGTTCCGAAACTGCGTAAAAATCGCCTGTGCGGTTTCCGGCCGCAGATAGCCGAAGGAAGAGCCGTCGTCTACCGGCCCGATCGCCGTTTTAAACATCAGGTTAAACGGCCGCGGCTCGGTCAGATCGGTCGAACCGCAGTTCGGACATTTGCCGTCTTTAATATGATCGGCGCGAAAACGCCCCTTGCACTTGCGGCAATCGGTCATCGGATCGGAAAAAGTGTCTTCGTGCCCGGAATAATGCAAAACTTTCTGATTGGTCAGAATAGCCGCGTCCAGCCCCTCGATATCGTCGCGCTCATAAACCATCGCGCGCCACCACGCGGCCTTGAGATTGTTTTTGAGCTCCACCCCCAGCGGACCGTAGTCGTACACGCCCTGCAAACCGCCGTAAATGTCGGAATTCTGAAAAATAAATCCGCGCCGTTTGCATAAAGAAACCAATTGATCCATAGATGTTGCAGCCATTTTTGCGTTCCTCACTGAAGATGTAGTAAAAAATTAACTTATTCTTTGTATAATAACTAATTCCAAAAAGCAAGCGGAGATACCGAAAATGAGCAAAAAACCTACCAAAGTGGCTATGATTTACGACTTTGACGAAACCTTAAGCGTCACCTACATGCAGGACTATATTCTGATTCCTTCGCTCGGTATGAAACCGGGAACTTTCTGGAAAAAAGCCAACCAGTGGTCGCGCGACAACTGCGCCGATCAGGTCACCGGCAGCATGTACTATTTCTTCAAAACCGCCAAAGAAAAAGGCATCAAACTGACGCGGCAGTTTTTCTGCGAAGCGGCCAAAAGCATCACCTATTTCGACGGCGTGGAAGAATGGTTCGACCGCATCAACGAATACGGCAAAAAACTCGATCTCCAAATCGAGCATTATATCGTCTCGTCCGGTTACGAGGAGATTATCGCCGGCGCTTCCATCCGTAAACATTTTACCGACGTTTTCGGCTGTTCCTACGCTTTCGGCGAAGACGGCACGCCGGTCTGGCCGGCCCGCGTCGTCAACTACTCGACCAAAACGCAGTACCTGTCCAAAATCAACAAAGGCCTGGGCAAACTTGAAGACCGCGCGGTCAACGAATTTATGCCCGACGAAGAACGCCCGATCCCGTTCCGCCGGATGATTTACTTCGGCGACGGCATGACCGACATTCCGTCCATGAAACTGACCAAGCAGCGCGGCGGCAGTGCCATCGCCGTTTATCAGCCCAAGAGCAAACACAAGCAAAACGCGATTAAATTACTGAGCGACGATCGCGTCAACTTTGCGCTGCCGGCAGATTACCGCGAGGGCAAACAAATAGACATCGTTGTCAAAACCATTCTTGACAAACTTGCGACCGAACGCGATCTGGAAGAGCTTCAGGCCAAAGAAGAAAAGAAAAAAATCAAAATCCCGTTCTGAAAAATCAGACCGTTAATTCCATTCCGTCATACGCCAGTTCAAAATTTTCGGGCAGCGCGGCGGTCGTTTCGTCATAATCGACTCTGGCCGACAAATGCGTCAGAACCACGCGCTCGGGCTTAACCTCTGCCGCGACTTTTTTCACATTTTCCAAATCGCTGTGCCCGTTTTTCTCGGGATAAAGTCCGTTGTTGCATTCAATGACCAGCAGTTTTACGCCGCGCAGGATGTCAATCCCTTCCGCCGGCATATCTTCCCAATCCGTCACATAGGCAAAATCCTTATACCGAAACGCCGAACAGTGCAGCCGGTGGTGCGGCACCCGAAAAGTCCGAAAATGTACGCCGCAGGCCTCAAAACCGCCGACATCAGGCAAACGGCGCCAATGCAGGCCGCAGCCTTCCTGCTCTTCGCCGTTGAACAAAAAACCGAAACAGGTCCTGAGTTCCCGCTCGGTCTCCTCGCTGGACCAAACCTCAATCGGATGCTCCGCAAGCGTGCTGGCGCGCGACAACTCGGGAATGCTCGCAATATGGTCATAATGCCCGTGCGTCACAAAAAGCGCGTCCAAATCGTCAATTCCGCACTTGTTGATTTCACTTCTGAACTCGGGGCCGGCGTCAATCACAAACTTTTTGCCCTCCGCCTCAAAATAAACCGAGGCGCGGTCACGCCTGTTGCGCGGATTGCCGGGCTGCAATCGCCGCCAGTTGTTAAACACCATCGGACATCCGTAAGCCGAACCGGAACCTAAGATAACTATTCTCATTTTGCACCTCTCGCATTCTTGCCGGCGGCAATATGGGCAAACAGCGGTCCCAAAATACTTTTGTTCAGCCGGGCCGCCGACGTCTTTTCGTCGAAGACGGCCTCGATAAAAGCGTTAACGCCTTTGTCCTGCCGGGCTTTTTCACGCCGGGACAACTGCATCAGACAGTCGATCATCGCGTCCCGGTCCTTAAAATCCACATTAGCCAACATTAATTCCAGCAATTCTTTTTGAGAAGAACAATCCTGCAGTTTATCACAATTTTGGAACATTTCGTTTTGAAACAGCTTGTGCACGTCCGGAAAAGAGCGGGCCAGAATGTTCTGCTCGGCAATGTCCTTAACGTATTTCCTCCTGTCTCCCGAACGTTTCAGACTGGCCACCAGCCGCGAAAGGCAGCGCACCTTGTCCTGCGGAATAAAACGATAACCCGCGTCAAAAGCCTTGTTTATCTGACCGACGGCTTCCTGATTGACGCCGCCTTTTGAAATATCCAGATTATATTTTCCCGAAATCGCCAGAAACCGCCGCAAAATATTATATGCGCCCTCTTTTTCGGGTGTGGAGGCCAGTCTTATTTTGCCGCTGCGCATACCGTCAACGGCGCCGTATTTGTCAATCACCTCGTTGTCGACAACGCCGTTTTTTCTCTTGAAACGGGCATATATCTTTTCCACGTTGAAAATGCCGTTGTCTTCGGGATCCATACAGGAAAGGTCAATCTGGCCGAGCTGCGGATGCCGCACCACCGCATAAATATTGTGCGTCCGCATTACGTCGGAAACGTCGATATTTTTGCGCTCGAGCTGACGCAGCGCTTCATAAAAGGCGTCTTCACTCTTGACGCACAGATCATAATCGTTAACTTTGGCATCCGGATTAAGCAGCGGATCCAAAACCGCGCCGCCGAAAAGGAAAGCCTCGTCCAGTCCGGCGTCCTGCATAAATTGTTCAACATCTCGGGAAACTTTAACAGCGCATTTCATAAGCATCGTCCTCAGGTCTGAATGAATGATGCGCCTTACCATACAATAAAGAAAATCGAGAGTCTAGACAAAAATACAAAAAAAGTAATTATATAGACAACAAAAAGCAAACGGCAAAAAAACTCTTGCCAAAACAAAAAAAATAGCATACACATTACACAACTCCGGCCGTTGGGCCGCCAAACCGGAAAAAACCTGTCAAAACGCCGGATTTTGTATAGCGAATCAAAGACAGGCAGCAAACGCAGACAAAACCGCCGGTTTGTTGAAAAGAAAATTATTTGGGGTGTCGCCAAGTGGTAAGGCAACGGTTTTTGGTATCGTCATTCGTTGGTTCGAATCCAGCCACCCCAGCCAAATAAAGAAATGCGCCCTTGCGGGCGTTTTTTTACAAAAAAAACGCTCCGGAATTTCTTCCGAAGCGCTTTTTACAAAGTAATTAAACACTAAAATTTATACTTAGCGTTAATCAATCCGGTATGGTCTTGGTAATCCTGACGGAATTTGCCTTCATAACCAAGCGAAAGTTCAACATTGTCGTTGACTTCCGCAGTTACGCCGGCGCCGAATTCCATGCCGAAACGATCAAGGGCTTCGCCTTCAACCGCATAGGCAGAACTATTCGCCAGAGTTACAACCGAATTAACGTCATCGTTAAACAGATCGTATGTTGCGGCAACACGGGCTTCCGGTTTGATGTTCATACCGTTTTCAAGTTCCCAAGATTTGCTGACTTTGGCGCCGATGACACCGGTCAGGATATCGCTGTCATTGGCAGATACACGCTGGCCGGCAGAATCAGTGTAAGCGTCCTGTTTGATGTGAACGTAACGCAATCCGGCTTCCGGCGTAACCCCCAAGCCGTTGACCTGCATGTCATAACCTGTCATTGACTGCAAACCGAAGGTTTCGACATCGTAGTCAGCTTTG
>JAFUQJ010000102.1 GCA_017480995.1 Alphaproteobacteria bacterium | reverse complement strand
GCCGGTTCCAATGCTTCAACAGCGCCTGCGGCGCGCTTTTGCATTCCTCCGGTCAAACAGGCTTCCGTTGGCCGCTGTCCAACAGACAGGCAAGGAGCCAATAAAAAAAGCACCCGCAAGGGGTGCTTTTTTTATTGGCTCCGGCTGCCTGATTCGAACAGGCGACCAATCGGTTAACAGCCGATTGCTCTACCGCTGAGCTAAGCCGGAATACGGTAAATACTTTTTGGAGGCCGGTACCGGAATTGAACCGATGTACAAGGATTTGCAGTCCTCTGCATGAGCCACTCTGCCAACCGGCCAACCGGTTACCGTCTCTCAATCGGTGCCTCTATATATACAATAATTTTTTCCCACGTCAATAGATTTTTTTAAAAAAGATGTTTTTTTATCACAACTTTGTTATATGATAGCAAAAGTTTGAATTTGAGCTTGAAAGGAGCGGTTTTATGAAGATTGCGATAGCTTCCGATCACGGCGGTTTTGCCCTGAAAGATTACCTGCTTAATCATTATAAAAAACAAGGTCTTATGTTTGAGGATCTGGGCACGCACAGCGAGGAATCCTGCGATTATCCGCTGATTGCCGATGCGTTGTGCCGGCATGTTCTTGACGGCAGAGCCGAACTCGGTATTCTCATCTGCGGCACGGGAATCGGAATTTCGATTGCCGCCAACCGGCATAAGGGTATTCGCGCCGCGCTCTTGTATAATGATGACGTTGCGCGGCTGGCCCGCGAACACAACAACGCGAATGTCGCGGTTTTCGGCGGGCGGATGCAGAAACCGGAAGACGTCGTCCGCTATTTGGACACGTTTCTGGCGGCGTCTTTCGAAGGGGGCCGGCATCAGAGACGAATCGATGAATTGGACAAGACAGGAGATTAGAATGGATTTTACGACGGAATTGAAACAGGAAGACAAAGAAATATTCGACGCCGTTCAATGCGAGCTGAAGCGTCAGCAGGAGCAGATTGAACTGATTGCCTCGGAAAACATTGTTTCCAACGCGGTGCTGGAGGCACAGGGGTCCATTCTGACCAACAAGTATGCCGAAGGCTATCCGGGGCGGCGTTATTATCACGGCTGCGCGTTTGTCGACGTTGTCGAAAAGCTCGCGATTGAGAGGGCCAAAGAATTGTTCGACTGTAAATTTGCCAATGTTCAGCCGCATTCGGGCAGTCAGGCCAATACGGCGGTTTATCTGGCGCTGTTGCAGCCGCATGACACGATTATGGGGATGAGCCTTGATGCCGGCGGACATCTGACGCACGGCTCAAAGGTTTCGATTTCGGGCAAATGGCTGAATGCCGTTGCCTACGGCGTGCGCGCCGATACCGGACTGATTGATTATGAACAGGTTGAGAAGCTGGCCGCCGAGAACAAGCCTAAGCTGATTATTGCCGGCGGCTCGGCTTATCCGCGGCAGATTGACTTTGCGCGTTTTCGTAAGATTGCCGACGCAAACGGCGCTTATCTGATGGTGGATATGGCGCATTTTGCCGGGCTGGTTGCCGGCGGCGTTCATCCGAACCCGCTCAAATGGGCCGACGTGGTGACGACAACGACGCACAAGACGCTGCGCGGTCCGCGCGGCGGCATGATTTTGACCAACAACGAAGAACTGTCAAAAAAGATAAATTCGGCGATTTTCCCCGGCACGCAGGGCGGTCCGCTGATGCATGTGATTGCGGCCAAGGCGGTCTGCTTTAAGGAAGATTTGACGCCGCAGTTCAGGGAATATGCCGCGCAGGTTGTCAAAAACGCCAAAGTCTTGGGCGAGACGCTTAGGGCCAGAGGCTTGAATCTGGTTTCCGGCGGAACGGACACGCATTTGCTGCTGGTTGATCTGCGCCCGAAAAACGTGACCGGCGATATTATTGCCGACGCTTTGGACAAGGCGCACATAACCTGCAACAAAAACGCCATACCGTTTGATCCGATGCCGCCGAAGGTTACCTCGGGCATTCGCGTCGGCACGCCGGCCGGAACGACGCGCGGTTTTAAGGAAAAAGAGTTTGAGCAGATCGGCAATTGGATTGCCGACGTGATTGATGCCGTCGGAGCCGGTTCAGCCGACGCGGTTATTGAAAAGACCGCGCGCGAAGTGGTTTCTTTGTGCCAACGGTTTCCAATCTACGGCTAGACCGGGCGGAGACTAAAAAGAAAAACCCTCGAACCGGTTGCGGTTCGGGGGTCTTTAATTTTAGATCGACCGAAGTCGGACGACGTTAGATTTTTTTTACAAGACGGGCTGAAACCTTGCCGTCTTTCCACAGGAGTTTTCCGGTGTTGAGCGCTTTTTTGTATTGAGCGCGGGAGAGACGTTTGATTCCGTTGCCTTCGTTGTCAACATAGCCGGTGAAGTCATCGCTTTTTATCAGATAGACGACTTTGTCGTTGAGGCAAATTACGGTGATTTCGTCACAGATGTTTTCTATGACGGGCTCTTGTTCTTGCTCTTTGGCGAAACCGTAGCGTTTGTCATGCATGTAGATGACGTATCCGTTGTCGAGCGGATAAACTTCTTCTCTGCTGCTTTCAATGGCCAGAATGCTTTTCATGTCTTCGAGATAGAAAGCGTTTACCCGTTCGCCGAAGAACAGTTTGAGGAACTGTCTGCCGGAAGGGGTTTCTCCGGCAGCGTAAAAGTTTTTGACTTCGACGCTGTCGCCGGAACAGGCATGATGCCCGTTAAACCGATAGACTTCAACCCGATCTTCCGATGTGACGGCCTTGATGAACTTTCCTTCGTCGGTGATTGCTTTGTATACTCCATAAGTTACGTCGGCACCGACAGAATCAATCAAGGCCACGCCCGTGAAACCGTCGACAGAACGTTCAACAACCGAGAAATTGCCGATAGTGTTGATAACTTTTTCTTTGTTTTTTGCGGAATTGCCGCAACCGGTTGTCAAAATGACAACAGCCATCATCGAAATGACGGCAGAAACACTTTTTTTCATACAGTTTAAGTTAAAATAAAATACAAAACTTTGTGGAAGTGTTTTTTCATAAAACATCCAAATTAATAAACTCATTGTTATCAGCTTAGTATTTTTGAAAAATTTGTCAATAATATTTTTTGTTTTTTGTGCTTTATGCCAAATTTTGCGGGTTTCTTCGCTTTTGAATTTACCTTGTTTTGTCTAATCCTTGTGCGCCGCCCAAGTTTTTATCAAAACTTTGGGGATTTTTTTCTTCCTATGTCATTCTTCGGCGTTTTTTCTTTCTACGTCATTCTCCGGCTTGGAGTCGATAGTTGGCGAGAACGAGCTGGAAGCGAAGTTCGAGGCTTACGGGACGGACTCGCCCTCCGATGCAGCGCAGATGCATCGGGAAAGAGCGCGAAGCCAAGG
>JAFUQJ010000016.1 GCA_017480995.1 Alphaproteobacteria bacterium | reverse complement strand
GACAAATATGACATTCCGTATCGCTGGAACGGCAAAATCGAAAAGGAATTGCAGCAGCTGCCGGCGTTTGACAAAAGCAAACGCGTCGATTTGACCGACGTGCCGCTGGTAACGATTGACGGAGACGATTCAAAAGATTTTGACGACGCGGTATGGGCGGAGGAAACGGCCGTCGGTTTCAATCTAATGATTGCGATTGCCGACGTCTGTTTTTACGTTCGTCCGGGCAGCGCGCTCGACAAAGAAGCCTTTGCCCGCGGCAACTCGGTTTATCTGCCGAACATGGTGGTGCCGATGCTGCCGGAAAAACTGTCCAACGATTTGTGCTCGCTGATGCCGAACCGGCCGCGGCCGGCAATCGTCTGCTTTTTGAGCATTGACAAACAGGGGCGGACGACAAGCTATGATTTTGCGCGCGCGGTTATCCGCTCGGCCGCGCGACTAACTTATAAAGAAGTGCAGAAAAGCATTGACGGCGCCAAATCGCCTTTTTTGAACAAGGCGGTAACGCCGATTTATGCGGCTTATCTGGCGCTCAAAAAAGAACGCTGCCGCCGCGGCGCGCTTAATCTCGAAACCACGGAACTTAAGATAAAGGTGGATAAGAACGGCCGCGTGTCGTCGGTTGCCGAAGAAGAGCATCTGGAAAGCCACCGGGTGATTGAAGAATTTATGGTGGCTGCCAACAACGCCGCGGCATTGGCGCTCGAAAAAGCCAAAGTGCCGACCATGTTCCGCGTGCATGACAAGCCGCGCGAGGAAAAGACCGAAGAGATGAAGCCGCTGCTTTCGGAGCTGGATATGAAGCTGCCCGACGCGCTGGCGCTGAAGCCCGAGCATTTTAACAAGCTGATTGTCGCCTGCGAACGGAAGGGGTATGCCGCGGGGATTTCGGAAATGGTGCTGCGGATGCAGTGTCAGGCGCAGTACAGCCCCAAAAACATCGGGCATTTCGGATTGGGATTGAAGGATTATGTGCATTTTACCTCGCCGATACGCCGCTATGCCGATTTGTTGATTCACCGCGCGCTGGTGCGGGCTTTCGGCTGGGAAGAAGGCGGCGCGCTGCCGGACGACGTTTCGGAAGCGGGGTTTGAGGCGGCCGGCGCTCATTTATGCGAGACCGAGCGCAAAGCGGTCAACGCCGAGCGTGATTTGACGGCACGCTTTTTGTCGTCTTATCTGGAGCCGGCTGTCGGGCAGGAGTTTGACGTGACGGTGTCGGGGATTTCGACGGCCGGGCTGTTTGTGCGGCTTGACTCGGTCGGCGCCGAAGGGTTGATTCCGATGGGTTCGCTGCCGGCCGACGATTATGAGCTTAAGGCCGGAAGCCTGAAGCTGGAAGGGCGGCGCAGCGGGCTGGAATTTGATTTCGGCGAAAAACTGAGGGCCAGACTGCTGGAGGCGTCGCCGATTACGGGCGGGCTGATATTCAAGTATATTGATGCGGAAGACGGGGAGGCCTACGTCGAAAAGGGCGGCCGCGGCGCATTTGCCGGACGCTCAAAAACGCCGAAAACAAGTGGCAGGTCCAAAGCCGGGAGAAAAAAGAGATGTCGAAAAAAGCGTTCCTGACGTTGTGCAGCCTGTTGACGGCGGCCGGTATGGCGCAGGCGGCGGAAGAAGAGAGCTTTGCGGTTCTGTATACGCAGGTGCCGGCGCAGTATGTGCGGCCGATAAGCGTTGAAACGGTTGCGGTGGCGGAGCTTAAGGGACTGTCGGCGGCAGACGGCGATCTGCGCGTCGGCAATGACGACGACAAGGTCAGTTTATATTATCGGGGACGGCTGCAAAAATCTTTGTATAAGCCCAAGGACGCCGGCGATGTTGCGGCGTGGGCAAAGCTCAGCGGCGAGATTGTCGACGCGGCGCTGGAAAAATCCGCCCGGGCGCGCCGGTATGATTTTGAACTGATTGACAAGATGACGGGCGAGGCGGTCAAGACGCTGGATTCCGACAGCAAATATTATGCAAGCCTCGGCGACTGGAAGGCCGACCGGCCGAAACACCGGCGCAATTTCGGCAGCCGGACGGCGGGAGACAATCTTTATCTGAAAATTGTCGCGTTTAACAATTATACGCTTGACGAGATAAAAAAGGCGACGGCGGAGCATGCCGGTTTCAAAGGCGTGATTTTGGACTTGCGCGGCAGCCCCGGCGGCATGCTCGGTGAGGCAATCAAAATCGCCGATTTGTTTTTGGACGAGGCGATTATCGTGTCATCCAAGGGGCGGGAAGAAGATTCCCTGACTTATTATACCGCGCATGACGGCGATATTACCGGCGGGGCGCCGATGGCGGTGCTCGTGGACGGGCAGACGGCGTCGGCGGCCGAGGTTCTGGCGGCGGCTTTGCAGGAGCAGGGGCGGGCCAGGGTAATTGGGACCGGAACTTTCGGCAAAGGCAGCATTCAAAACCTGATTAATCTGCCGTCGGGCGGCGTTTTGTCTTTGACGAGCGCTTATTTTTATACGCCGTCGGGGCGGCGGCTGCATGGGGAGGGAATTGTTCCCGACGTCTGCACCTTTGAAATGCCCGAGAGCAAAAATGTCGACAATCTGCTGGCAATCGGCAAAACGGCAGGCTGCAACGCCGAGCCGCGCGAAGATACCGAGCTGGAGCTCAAAACGGCGGCGCGATTGCTCGAATTATAAAAAATGTTGAGATTCTAGTTGACAGCGGGCAAAAAAAATGTATAGTACGCCTAAATGTTGTGAATCTTAAATTTGAAAAGAAGAGTATAAGACAATGGCAAAAGCAATTAAAGTAAAAGTAAAATTGGAAAGTACGGCCGGTACCGGTACATTTTATCTGGCAGAGAAGAATCCGAGAACTCATCCGGAAAAACTGACTTTGAAGAAGTATGACAAGAAGTCCAAGAAGCATGAAGAGTTCGTCGAGAAAAAACTGAAGTAGTCTCTGGACGCAATAACAAAGAAAACCGGCTCGTTAACAGCCGGTTTTTTTATTGTTTTACGGCTTTTGTTTTTCTAACGGATGTGCCTGTTGATATTCTTTTTGGAGAGTTTCGATTTGCACATCGGTGTAGCGCTGGGTCGTCGAGAGGGACGAATGGCCCAATAATTCCTGAATCGCGCGCAAATTTGTTCCCTCAGCCAAAAGGTGAGTCGCGAAAGAATGGCGGAGAGCATGGGGCGTCAACGTATCAGGCAGGCCCAGATAAGCCCGGATTTTTTCCAAGGTCCGCTGCACGATGCGCGGACTCAGACGCTCGCCTCTTGCTCCCAGAAACAACGGTTCGCCGTTTTTGATATCATAGGGGCAGGCCGCAAGGTAGGCATCTATTTTTTCAACCACAACGGGCAGCAGGGGAACCAGACGTTCCTTATTGCCTTTGCCTTTAATTTTCAGGAAATCGTTATGGTCGATATCACCGCGATTG
>JAFUQJ010000101.1 GCA_017480995.1 Alphaproteobacteria bacterium | reverse complement strand
TATCGAAGGCTTGAGCATCGCTGCCAAAAAAAACCCCGACATCCGTTTTATCCTCTTCGGAGACACGGCCCGGGTAACTCCTATTCTCAATGAATTTTCCAATCTCAAAAAGGTCTGCGAACTCCGACACGCTCCGGAAATGGTTCACAACGAGGACAAACCCTCAACGGTTATCCGCAACCGCAACACCAGCATGTACATGGCCCTTGACGCCGTCCGCAAAGGCGAAGCTCAGGCCATTGTTTCCGCAGGCAACACCGGCGCTCTGATGGCAATTTCCAAGCTGGTCTTAAAAACCATCACCAAGATTCACCGCCCGGCGATTGTCAGCATTATGCCTCATCGCAACGGCAAATATGTCATGCTGGATCTGGGCGCCAACACCGAATGCAACGCCGTCAACCTCGCGGAATTCGCGCTGATGGGAGATATTCTGGCGCGGCACGCTCTCGGCATTGCCAAACCCCGGGTTGCCCTGCTCAACATCGGCGCCGAAGAAATGAAAGGCAAGGAAGAAATCCGGCAGGCTGCACAGATGATTAAAAACTCGCACATGAACATCGAGTTTACCGGCTACATCGAACCGCACGAAATTCCCAACGGCGTGGCCGATGTTGTGGTAGCCGACGGTTTCACCGGCAATATCGCGCTCAAATCGACCGAAGGCACGGCGCGTCTGGTTGTCCGCCTGCTCAAAGACGCCATCAAGAGTTCTTTTCTGGCCAAGCTGGGCCTGCCTTTCATGCTCGGCGTCATGCTTAAGGTCAAAAAAACGATGGATCCCAGATTATACACCGGCGCCATGTTTGTCGGTCTCAACGGCCTTTCCGTCAAAAGCCACGGCGGTACCGACGCCCTTGGTTTTTCGGTTGCCGTCGGCAATGCCGCCAATCTGGTTCGCCAGAATTTTGTTGCCACCATTCGTGAAGAAATAGAAAAAGTCGACCTCGACGAATTATCACAGGAGGTTATCTATGAAGTTTATTAGATCTGAGATTATCGGCCACGGGCACTATGCGCCCGCCAAAGTGCTGACCAATGACGATATGGCCAAAATCGTCGAGACCAGCGACGAGTGGATTACCACCCGTACCGGTATCAAATCACGTCATATCGTTGAAAATGAACTGAATTCGGACCTGTCTTATCAGGCCGCCAAAATGGCTCTCAAAACAGCAGGCATCAGCGCCGAAGAGCTGGACGTCGTCATTTTGGCAACCGTAACGCCCGACAACACCACGCCGGCTACGGCAATCAAAGTTGCCACCATGCTCGGCGCCAAGCCCGGCACGCCGGCAATGGACGTTTCGGCCGCCTGCTCCGGTTTTGTATATGCCCTGACGGTTGCCGACAACATGATTCGTCTCGGTCAGGCCAAAACGGCTCTGGTCATCGGTGCCGAAACATTGTCCCGCATTACCGACTGGACAGACCGCAATACCTGCGTTTTGTTTGGCGACGGCGCCGGCGCGGTAATTCTGCGCGCTCGCGAAGGCAACGGCGATTCGCAGGATACCGGTATCCTTTCGACCAAAATCTATTCCGACGGCAGTCATTATGACACCCTGCGTACGACCGGCGGCGTTTCAAGCACTCAGACAGCCGGCTTCGTCACCATGGACGGCAAGGAAGTTTTCAAGTATGCGATTAATTCGTTGGCACAAGCTGCTGAAGAAACGATGAAAATTGCCGATGTCAAGATTGAGGAAATCGACTGGCTGCTGCCGCATCAGGCCAACATCCGCATTATTGAGGGCGTCGGCAAGAAACTGGAGCTGCCGGAAGAAAAAGTTGTTGTTAATCTGGCCGATCACGGCAATACTTCCGCCGCTTCAATCCCGCTGGCCCTGTCCGAAAAAATGGCCGCCGGCGTCATCAAAAAAGGCGACCTGGTCGTTCTGACCGCAATGGGTGCCGGCTTTACCTGGGGCGGCGCGGTCGTCAGACTCTAAAAATAATAAAAATCTGTGGATTAACTCTTGTCATGGAGAATAATTTGCGATAGTTATTCTCCATGAATTTGAAAAACAATAATATTTTATAAGGATTTGCAATGAAAACTATTACGCGTGCCGATGTTGCGGAAACCATTTATCAGGAAATCGGTCTGTCCAGAAAAGATTCGAGCGATATTTTAGATATGATTCTCGATGAAATCGTCAAAGATTTGAGCAACGGCAACGATGTGAAACTGTCGTCTTTCGGTACTTTTTCGCTGCGTCAGAAAAAGGAACGCTGCGGCCGCAATCCTAAAACCGGCATTGAAGCGGTTATCAGTTCGCGCCGCGTTATTTCGTTCAAACCCTCGCAAACCATGCGCAAAATTATCAACGCCTGATTCGGAAAGACCTGTTCATGGTGGTCAACAAAAGCAAATCAGCGTTCCGAACCATTGCCGAAGTTGCCGAAGAACTCGGTGTGGCTACGCATGTGCTGCGCTTCTGGGAAACCAAATTCACCCAGATTAAACCGATGAAACGCAGCGGCGGCAGACGCTACTACCGCCCCGACGACGTCGAACTGGTCAAAACGATCAAACACTATCTGTATGAAAAGAGATACACGATTGAGGGCGTTCAAAAGCTGTTCAAGGAAAAAGGACTGAAGAATCTTCTCGGCGAAGAAATTCAAAAAGACTTTTTCGAAACGGTGGCGGCTCCAGCCCTGGATGAAAATACGCATCAGCTTATTGCCGGTCTGAAAGAGCAGCTCAACGCAATAAAAAACGAATTGAGCGCGGCTTTGGCAAAAAACGATAAATAATTTATCAAAGCTCTTGCATATTAAATTATTATGAGCTATACAAAGTAACGAATATTTTCGGGACGCTGCGAAATACAAATATTGCCCGACGGCAATATTTTATGAGCCAAGCAATGAGACTTGTTGAGCTGGCGAATGACAATGAAGCGCTGCGAAACATAGTCGGAATTGCAGCTTGGCAGAGCGCTTGCGTAAAGCGAACCACAGGTGAGCTTACTAAGCTAGAGCAGGAAGCCGAGAGTTATTATTATAAATCTACCGTATATTTTCGGGACGTAGTTCAGCCTGGTAGAGCGCTTGCATGGGGTGCAAGAAGTCGGAGGTTCGAATCCTCTCGTCCCGACCAAAAAAGTAACCCCCGCGTCAAACGCGGGGTTCTTTATTAACGGGTGTAACCCTAAGATTACTAGCTAACGCCTAAAGGGCGCCTAGCGACTTGACCGGGCGAAAATTACTTTCTACCCGTAAACGGGTCTAATTCAAACGTTAATTGAAAAGCCTCAGCATCTTC
>JAFUQJ010000015.1 GCA_017480995.1 Alphaproteobacteria bacterium | reverse complement strand
TTCTCTGGCGACGGAGGTTTTTTCGATATGTTTGTCGGCGCGCGCACTCAAAAAGGCGCGAAATCCGCGGATTTCCATTTTTTGCAGGTCGGCAAGCGTCGGCAGGTTTCGCTGATAATCGCTTAAAAAATCAAAGAAAATACTCAGGTCGCGCGCGTAAGCGTCCACCGTATGGGGCGAAAAACGACGTTCGGCGGCCAGCCAATTCCGCCAGCGGCGGATTTGTTCGACAACCTCGGGCGAAGCCTCGTATTTGATTTCTGTTTTCATGATTACAATATGGCAGGCAAAGGTTAAGATAAATTTAATTTCGCAAATTTTGTCTAGACAAGTTTGCGGAAAGATGGTATGTTAATTGCCATGAAAGAAGATTATTTTGTCGATTATGCTGTGTTTTGAAGCTGCCTCGATTTAACGGTCTTGTTTGTACTATTCACTATAAACTTATATAATATGAAGAAAACTATGTATGCAGCGGCGGCCGTGATTATGCTGGCCGGCTGCGGAGAGAGAGAACAAAGTGACAAAGCCATCATGGTAGGAACCGAAGGTGTGGCGGAGCAGAAAGTTATTTCGCGTGCGGCCGTTTCTCTGAACTTCAAAACGGCGAAAGTTTTGTTTACGGACGGAACAACCGCCGATTTTGAAAACGAGGACAGATTTGTTTTTGCCGCCCCCGGTGACACGGTTTTCGTACGCAGACGCGACGATATGCCTGTCGAGTGCGTTGATCTGAGATTTGCAGGCGGCGGGGGCAAGATGCTTGAAGACACGGTAACGAGATTTCGGAAAGCCGTCAAAAAATCAAGGACGATGAGCCGAGGCAGCGGACAGGTTGAAGCGGTTCGTTTTGACGACAATTCGTTTACGGTTTTCATTGATAAGCTTTTGGAGGTCCGCATGGCGGAAGCCGGCGATACGCTGGTGTTTAAATGCAAACCGTTTAACGGCGGTTTTGTCAGCGAGCTGGATACGATTATCTTAAAAAGATAAAATGTACAAAAAAAGGTTTTGACCGGTCGGTCAGAACCTTTTTTTTGCAAAATTTTGTGTGTAAAGCAGAATGAGGTTTGAGAATATAAAACCGGCTGTTATGATAGGCGGCAGAGGAGAAAGCTATGATTGTCGGTGTTTTGCTGCCGCTGCCGTTTAACGAGCCCTTTGATTATCGGATTGACGACGATGTCGAATTGGGCGAGATTGTCCGCGTGCCGTTCGGGCGCGAGGCGCAGATCGGCGTCGTCTGGAAAAAGGGCAAATCCAGCAAACTTGACGATGCTAAAATCAAACCGGTAACGGAAAGATTCAATTTCCCGCCCTTACGTGCTGATTTAAGGAAATTTATTGAATTTACCGCAGCCTATAATATGGCTTATGCGGGGTTGGTTCTGCGCATGGTTCTGAGTGTCAGGGGCGTTTTTGACAATCCGAAAATGACCGTCTTGTATGAACTTTCGGGCAAAACGCTGGCCGAGGCCGGGCTCAAAAATTCCGATGCGCGCTGGCGGGTTATGGATTTTTTGAAAGTCATGCCGTTTAACCGACAGGAGATTGCTGCCGGAGCGGGTGTCGGGCAGAGCGTCATCAGGGCTTTGATTGATGCAGGGGTGCTGCGGCCGGTCCTGATTGAGAACAAACGGCAGTTTGCGCCGCCGGTGCCGGATTTCCAAAAAGTTAAACTGACGCGTGAACAACAGGCGGCAGCTGATGAACTTGTCCGCAAAATCGGGAATGGTTTCAGGGTAACGCTGTTGAACGGGGTGACCGGATCCGGCAAGACAGAAGTTTATTTTGAAGCGGCGGCCGAGGCTTTCCGACAGAGAAAGCAGGTTTTGATTCTGGTTCCGGAAATCGGGCTGACATCGCAATGGCTCGGACGTTTTGAAAAACGTTTCGGCGTGAAGCCGGCCAAATGGCATTCGGCGCTCGGCAACAACGAGCGGGTGGATACCTGGAAAGCCGTTTGTCAGGGCGAGGCCAGAATCGTTATCGGCGCGCGTTCGGCTCTGTTTCTGCCCTATGCCGATCTGGGACTGATTGTGGTGGACGAGAGTCACGACCAGTCTTTTAAGCAGGAAGACGTTGTTAATTATCAAGGGCGCGATATGGCGGTTATGCGCGGCAAATACGAGCAGATACCGGTTATTCTGTCAACGGCGACACCGGATTTGGAGACGGTTGCCAACGTCGAAAGCGGCAAATATGACGAGCTGCGTCTGACCAGCCGTTATGCGGAAGCCGTGTTGCCGGAAATTAAGATTATCGACCTTAAGGAAGATAAACCGCTGCGCGGTTCATGGGGGGTATCGTGGCTGGCGCCGACTCTGGTCGAGCAGATAAAAAACAATTACGAAAAAGGCGAGCAGACGATGCTGTTTTTGAATCGCCGCGGTTATGCCCCGTTGGTTATCTGCCGGGACTGCGGACATCGTATCCAATGTCCTAATTGCACGGCATGGCTGACTGAACATCGCAACGCAGGCAAGCTTATCTGTCATCATTGCGGCCATATGATACCTATTCCCAAAGAATGTCCCGAATGTCATTCTGAAACAGGATTGACGGCATGTGGGCCGGGGGTTGAACGGGTGGCGGAGGAGGTGAGATACCGTTTTCCGCTGGCAAAAGTGAAAGTCTTGTCCAGCGATTTTACGACCAATTTTAAAGAAGTTTCCGCCGTCATAGAAGAAATGGAAAAGGGCGAAATTGATATTCTCATCGGTACGCAGATTTTGGCAAAAGGCCATCATTTTCCGGCTTTGACTCTGGTCGGAATTGTTGATGCCGACCTCGGGTTAATGGGCAGCGATTTACGAGCCAGCGAACGTACTTTTCAATTGTTGTCGCAGGTTTCGGGACGTGCGGGCCGCGGTGAGAAAAAAGGCACGGTCTATTTGCAGACTCTGTATCCGGAAAATGCTGTTCTTCAGGCTTTGGCGGCTAATGATGCCGGCCGGTATATCGAGCTGGAAAAGAAAAACCGGCGTATTTTGAAAATGCCGCCTTATGGCAAATTGGCGGCAGTGATTGTTTCCGGCGCCAAACAGGAAGAAACCGAAAAAACGGCAATTTGGCTCGGACAGACTGCTTTTAACGATGCGGCGGTTACGACGCTGGGGCCGGCTCCGGCGCCGATTTTTATGCTGCGCGGCAAATATCGTTACCGTTTGCTTCTGAAAACGGCGAAAAACGTTAAAATTCAGAATGTGATCCGGCAGTGGCTGCAAAAGGTCAAAATTCCCGGAACTGTCCGCGTTGAGGTTGATATTGACCCGTATTCCTTTTATTAAGATTATCTTGTTTAAGGTGGATATCTCTGATATAATTGTTACAGAGGTATGGAATGACTGAAGATGAGAAAATGGCAAGAATCCGCGAGCGTTTTCCAGAAATTATCGCGCGTGTTAATTCTGAAAAAAACTCTGATTATCAAAATATTTCAAACAGGGAAAAACTGTTTTTTGCCGAAATTTTTGAATTTGTACAACAACATGACAAATTTTTATTCAAAGAATTGTTTACGGCAATGAGCATGTCGACGGATGATATTATAAAAAAATCAAAAGAAATGGAGCAGAGTTTTAATTTGAAAGAGCATTTGTTGTCTTCATATTTATCTTTAGTTGGGAAGAACAGTGCTTTTGAAAATGGGATTGCAGATGAAGATATTCAATATGCTCCGACAGTGGAAAATTTGTATATGAATTATAAGTACTTGTCATCAGAAGAGGCTGCGGGATACGAAGTGACTGCCCGGCAGATACTTGATAAAATTACTTCTGCTCCGGGAAAGGCGAATGCTGAATTGAAGAGAAAGCTTGAAAAAGTCACTTTCAAGATGAAAGTGTTTGCTGGTGAAGAAATGGATGGAAAGTGTCAGTATGACGGGAAGTCCGGGATTTTGACAATAAGCCTGAGCGAAGGATGTTTTGGAAAACATAAAGATGCGCTGGGTATGGTTATGAGTCATGAAATGGGGCATTTTATTGATGCGAGCGGCCGGCCGGCCGGATATGCCGGAAAAATGGGGCGTTCTCAAGAAATATATGCTGATGCGGTTGGCTATAAAATGGCGATGTCCTGCGGATTTGATTTAGAGCACTATAAGGCTGAGAATCGACGCAAAGGTGGGTTCTTTTCTGAAAGAATGAATGCTGTTGAAACATTGCAGGTTGTAGACAATGCTGTTCGGTGCTATAAAACGAGAATGGTGCGAAAATAAGGTTATCCGGTTTATGAAAAAAGGATTTTTTGTCGGTAAGTCGGCAAAAATCCTTTTTATTTTTGAATAACGGATTATTCTTATTAAGAAATTTGAAACTATTGACGGATATGATGTAATAAGTTTAAAAATAACACAGAGTTAGCGAACGTGAAAAAACTTTCAAAAGCCAAAATAGCGGCAACTTATGCCAACGCTTTGTATGCGGCAGCTCTTGAAAAAAACAATCTCGAAACCGTTTTTGCCGACGTGCGGAAACTGTTGCCCGCGATTGAGGCCGATGCGGATTTTACCGCGTATATGGCGGATCCGATGCGCAGCGATCGGGACAAAAAGGACGTACTCGCCGCCGTTGCCGCAAAAATCCGGCTGGAAGCCGAGACGCTCGGCTGTCTGGAAACGGTTCTGGAGAATCGCCGTTTTGCCGAGTTGGCGCAAATCTTAAAGGCTTTTGAGCATGTTTATTATCAGAAAAAAGACATCGTCGAAGTTGAAGTCGACAGTGTCAAGCCGTTGTCGGCGGCTCAGGACAAAAAGCTTAAGGCCAATCTGGAAAAGGTTCTGGGCAAAAAAATCGCGGTGACTTACGCCGTTAAACCCGAGATTTTGGGCGGGCTGCGCGTCAGGTTCGGTTCGGACATGATTGACGATACGCTGGCCCACAAACTGAATCGTTTAGAAATTATGATGAAAGGTGATAGATAATGTCGGTATCTGCCAGTGAAATATCTTCCATTATCAAGGACAAAATCGCGCATTCGGACGTCAATGCCGATGTGGCGCAGGTCGGTCAGGTGCTTTCCGTCGGCGACGGTATCGCCCGCGTCTACGGGCTGGACAAGGTTCAGTCCGGCGAACTGGTCGAGTTTGAGAGCGGCGTCAAGGGAATGGCGCTGAATCTGGAAGAAGACAATGTCGGCGTGGTTATTTTCGGCGCGGACCAGAAAATCAAGGAAGGCGATATGGTCAAACGCACCGATCAGATCGTGAGCGTGCCGGTCGGCAGGGAAATGCTCGGCCGCGTGGTCGATGCGCTGGGCGAGCCGATTGACGGCCTGGGCGCTATCAAGGCCAAGGAATACAGCCGATCGGAAGTCAAGGCTCCGGGGATTATTCCGCGGCGTTCGGTACATGAACCGATGCAGACCGGACTTAAGATCGTCGACTCGCTGATTCCGATCGGCCGCGGCCAGCGCGAACTGATTATCGGCGACCGTCAGACCGGCAAAACCGCCATTATTCTCGACACGATTATCAACCAGAAAAAAATCAACGACGCGGCCAAGTCGGAAAAGGACAAACTGTACTGCGTCTATGTCGCCGTCGGGCAGAAACGCTCGACCGTGGCTCAGGTGGTCAAAACCCTGAAAGACTATGGCGCGATGGATTATACCATCGTCGTGGCGGCAACGGCTTCCGATCCGGCGCCGATGCAGTATATCGCTCCGTATTCGGGCTGCGCCATGGGCGAATATTTCCGTGACAACGGTATGCACGCGGTTATCTTTTATGACGATCTGTCCAAACAGGCGACGGCCTACCGCCAGATGTCGCTGCTGCTCCGTCGTCCGCCCGGGCGCGAGGCTTATCCGGGAGACGTCTTTTATCTGCATTCCCGTCTGTTGGAGCGCGCGGCCAAGATGAGCGACGACAAAGGCGCCGGTTCGCTGACCGCTTTACCGGTGATCGAAACGCAGGCCGGAGACGTTTCGGCATATATTCCGACCAATGTGATTTCGATTACGGACGGCCAGATATTTTTGGAGACGGGCCTGTTTTATCAGGGCGTGCGTCCGGCCGTTAACGTCGGCATCTCGGTTTCCCGCGTGGGATCGGCGGCGCAGATTAAGGCCATGAAACAGGTGGCCGGCACGATGAAGCTGGATTTGGCGCAGTATCGCGAGATGGCGTCTTTTGCCCAGTTTGCGTCCGATTTGGATCAGTCGACCAAAAACCTGCTGGCCCGCGGCGCCCGTTTGACCGAAATGCTCAAACAGCCGCAGTATCATCCGATGACGGTGGCCGAAGAGGTCGTCGCGATTTATGCCGGCGTCAGAGGCTATCTGGATACGCTGCCCCTTGACAAGGTTCGCGAATTTGAGGAAAAGGCCTTGCTGGACATTCATGCCTCTCATCCTGAATTTTTGAAAGAAATTGAGGATAAAAAGGTTATTTCCGAAGAGCTGGAAGGCAAGCTGGCCGAGTTCTACAAAAACTTTTCGCGGCAGTTTTGCGAAACGGTAGAAAAGGCGGCGTAGAAATATGGCGAGCTTAAAAGAGTTACGAACCAGAATCGGCAGTATTAAATCGACGCAGAAGATTACTTCGGCCATGAAAATGGTGGCCGCGGCTCGTCTGCGCCGGGCTCAGGAAGTGCTTGCCAAATCGCAGACATACAACGAAAATCTGCTGACGGTGACCGGTCGTCTGCTCAGAGAAATGCGGCAGGAACAGGACGCCGGCGCGGCGGATTACTTTTTTCCGCGGCTGATTCAGCCGGTGCAGAAAAACGATGTCTACCGACTGGTGGTTTTTTCGTCCGACCGCGGTTTGTGCGGAAGTTACAACGCGTATGTTCTGCGGGAGGCGATCAGAAGAATCCGCGAGCTGCAAAATGCCGGAAAGACGGTGAAAGTGCTGGCTGTCGGCAAAAAAGCCGGAGACAGCCTGCGGCGGCGTTTTGAGGGCCTGGATATCGAAGTTTTGAGCGGCGTTGCCGCCAAAGGCGCCGACTATCAGGAGCTTCAGGAAATCGTCGAACCGCTGCTGGCCGCTTATACCGAGGGACAGTATGACGTCTGCGAAGTGATTTACACGCACTTTACTTCGGCCGTTACCCGCGAGGTGAAATGCCGGCAGTTCGTGCCGTTTGAGATTGATACGGACGAGCCGCGTTTTGCCCCGAAGGCCGGCGAGGCTTTTTATGATTACGATGCGCCCAAAGACAAGATCTTGGTCGACGTGCTGCTGATGACGCTGACTTCGGTTCTGTTTCAGAACTTGCTGAATGCGCAGGCTTCGGAGCACGGTGCCCGAATGACCTCGATGGACAATGCGACGCGCAATGCCAAAGAGATGATTTCGAAACTGACGCTCAAGTATAATCGTCTGCGGCAGAACGCGATTACGACCGAACTGATAGAGATTATTTCCGGCGCGGAAGCGTTATAATTATTTTTATGAAGCGCCTAAGGCGTTTTTACATCGTTTCGAAAAATTCATGTACGTTTTGGTACACTAAAATTTTTCTCACGATTAGAAAACATCTTATTCGCCTTCCTAAAAATAATTATTAAAAGTTATGATGAAGCGCCTGAGGCGTTTGAAAAATGCAAGAGGAGAATTAAATGGCTACGGCAAAAGAAAAGACGGCAAAAAAGACAACCACGGCGAAGTCGCCGCGCAAGACGGCTCGGAAGATTGTTGACCGGGAAGACAAAATTTATGCTGAGGCAGACGTGAAAGCCGAGGAAAAAGCTATTCGTCAGGTTAAGCGCACGCAGAAGAAAGACGTTGCCGAAATCAGCGTGGACATCAAAAAGGAGCGCGCTGCCGGGACCTTGGGGCATATCAGCCAGGTCATGGGCGCGGTTGTCGACGTCAGATTCGAAAAGACAGAGTATCTGCCGCCGATTTTAACGGCTCTGCGCTGCGATAACCACGGACAGAATCTGGTGCTGGAAGTCGCGCAGCATCTGGGCGAAAACGTTGTTCGCTGTATTGCCATGGACAGTACCGACGGTTTGGTCCGCGGTCAGGACGTGGTTAATACCAGCGCGCCGATTGAAGTGCCGGTCGGGCCTGATCTGCTCGGTCGTATCGTTAATGTTATCGGCGAGCCGGTAGACGGCCGCGGCGACATTAAGTCCAAGCATTATTATCCGATTCACCGTCCGGCGCCTTCGTTTGTCGACCAGTCGACCGAAACCGAAGTGCTGACCACCGGCATTAAGGTTATCGATTTGCTTGAGCCCTATGCCAAAGGCGGCAAAATCGGTTTGTTCGGCGGCGCCGGCGTCGGCAAGACGGTTTTGATTATGGAACTGATTAACAATATTGCCAAGGGGCACGGCGGTTATTCGGTTTTTGCCGGCGTCGGCGAACGTACCCGCGAAGGCAATGATCTTTATCATGAAATGATTGATTCCGGCGTTATCGATTTGAAAGGCGGCAATTCCAAGACGGTCCTGGTTTACGGCCAGATGAACGAGCCGCCCGGAGCCCGTGCCCGCGTGGCTTTGACCGGTCTGACGCAGGCGGAGTATTTCCGCGACGAGGCGCATCAGGACGTTTTGTTC
>JAFUQJ010000014.1 GCA_017480995.1 Alphaproteobacteria bacterium | reverse complement strand
GCGTTTAACACGCTGATTGAAGCGGCAAAAGAGTACTGCAACTAATCCTTGCCAAAACTTATCCCTAAATCCTCAGCGATTTAGGGATTTTTTTTGAAAAAAACTGTTGCCATTACATCAATTCTATGGCATATTTACAAAATGGACAAAAAAGTATTTCAGAAGAAAAGGTAACAACTATAATGAAAGAGATTGATTTGCAGACAATTAAGGCCAAAGACTTAAGCGATCTGTCTTTTGAAGAAATTGACGCAATCCAGGAAGACTTAAACGCCGCCAACCTCGAAACAATCGAAAAAGCATACCAGCAACACCGAATCGACGATTACGAAAGAGACTACCTGCTCGAATTTTTTCATGACGGCATGGCCGTTGAGCGCGAAGTCTATCGTTCTTTGTACGAAACTTTCGGCCAGCCTGAAAGAACCTGTTCTTATACCCCGGCAACCGGCAAAGTCGAAACCGACAAAAACGGACACGAAATAGACTACGGTCTGAAAGTCCTCACCCCCTTTACCGGCACGCGCCTGCAATACCGCGACAAAAACATCAACCATATCTACGTTATCATTCCGCCGATGAAAAAAGCCGCCCGCGCTATCGAAAAAATCGATGCCGAATACGGCAAGGAATACCGCCGGAAATTCAATCAGGAATTGGAAAGGCTGTTTACCAGCGAAGACCGCGACGCCTTTTGCGAAAACATCCAGGATATTCCCCAGACCACCAGCAAACTGCATGACATTCTGCGGCTGACCATCACCTGCAAATATCTCAGTGACGTTCAGCGCATCAAGCGCAAACTTTCGGAAAACAAATCTTCGTCATTCTATATCAATACCGACGAAACGCGCGACAGATTTTCCAAGCCGCTGTCTCAGAACGAAAAGAAATACTATGACATCAAGATGATCATACATCACAATATGCCTAACGGAAAAATCCTGGATGTGGAAGCCCAGCTCAAGATTGACACGCTTTATCAGGGCGATATTCTGACTCACGGCATTTATGAGCAAGTCCGCGAAACCGAAGCCCTGCTCACCAAAAAAGGCGCGCAGATGGAAGATTTTGAGGTCCGCCAAAAAGAGGCGCAAATCAAAATTCTCAACAACCGCATCCGCCAGATTAACGAGGTATTCCTGCACCAGTACAACATGGTCGTCATGGACAAAGTTTACCGCATCGAAAACGACGGTTACCGCCCGCTGCGCGTCGAACCGGAAAATGCCGACGGCACCTACAACCGCTGCCGCGCTTTCCTGAGCGCCGAATACATGCCGGAATCATACCAGCAGTTCAACGGACAGGAAGACTTTTCGGCCGCGTCCGAAATCAACAAGCTCTGCTACCTGCGTATGATCGGAAAACTGCCGGCGGATTTTGACATGTTTGCCGAAACCGCTTCCAAGCATATCAATTACAAATTTGCCCGTCTCTCGCCGGCCGAAATTGAGCGTTTTAACGGCCTGAACGAAATTGCCATGCGCTACGAAAGCGTCGTCAGACGAAAAGTCAACGACCGCGCCCGCACCGATCAGCCCAAAGCCTATGCCGGTCTGATTGCAAAAAAGGAAGGCCTCGCCAAATAACCGCAAAAAACCCCGCTCCTGACAACAAGAACGGGGTTTCGTTTTTCTATTCTCCGGCCAGCTCCGGCGGCACATCAGCCGGTTTGGGCTTCTTAAAAACAATCTTGCCTTTTTTGCGCGAAAAAACGTTCAGCGTTCGCAGATAACGCTTGCGGGTACCGACCAGATAATTGACAATCATCGCATAGAACAAACGTTCGTTGTCGTCTTTGGCAGCCGCCATTTTTTCTTTGGCCGAGGCAATGCCGATGTCACCATACGGCACGACGTCCTGCGTCATAACCTTGCAGCTGTTTTCCGCCACGTCGGCAACGCCGGAATAAATGAAATAACGCTCCAGCACCTCGCCTTTGGCGCTTAAGATTTGCAGCAGACCGTAATCCAATACAAACACGCTGGGGGCGCGCTCGGGCAGAATCTCGACATCCGCGCGCACTGCCGGCAAAATAACGCCTTGAGCCTTGGTGTTCAGAAACGTCCG